>CAZHRY010000060.1:0-2748 GCA_964535065.1 uncultured Actinomycetes bacterium | reverse complement strand
GTCCGGCTCTTCCCCGCTCCCGGAACGCTCTCGCTCACCCCGGACGCGCTTGGGTGCAGGGCAGCCGCGCCCATGAGCCCGTACTGGAGCATGTACCCGGCGGTCACCCACCTGCCGTACGCGAAGGATCCGCTGATGGTCTGGGCTGCGTATCCCAGGTCTGCAGCCAGCTGAGCCGCGATGGACCCGGCCACCAGCCAGAAGGCCGGCGGGCGGCGGTGGGCGCTGGCAAGGGTCCTTCCCAGGACCGCCGCCAGCGCGATGTCCACGGCCGGGTAGGCGAGTGTCACCAGCCGGCCCATGCCCGTCACCTGCTTCGTATCGATGGCGGGGTCGATCACCAGGGCCCAGAAGACGACGACGGCCGCCAGGGCCACGATCGAGGCGTCGATCAGCTCCCCTTTGTCGAGCCGCTCAGACCGTCGTGCTAGGGCCAGGACCGCCGCCAGGAACATCAGGTAGGCCACGATGTACAGCCCATCGGCGATCGAAGGGTAGCCGAGAGGCTCTCCTCCCAGGACCGGAACCCCGTACCAGAGGACGTTGGCGGGCAGGTAAGGGACGAAGCTGAGTGCGATCAGAACCCAGAAGGGGCTTGATCGGAGCCCGCGCCTGAGGATCGCCCAGGTGACGACGACGGCCTCGGCGAGGCTGAGGCCGAGGAACAACCATGCCTGGATACGCGGGGAAGAGCCGGCCTCCACGTGGACGGCCGTCGCGACCACCGCTGCGATGAGGAACGGTCCCCAGATCCGGACGCGCATGGGCTCCTTCCTCCCCCAGGATGGATGGTCGGCCTGCCTGGAAGGCTCTTGAGCGAGGGCTACGTCAGCTCCAGGCGCTGAACTGGTCCCTGTCCTCCTCCGGCTCTTCGTAGGCGACGGAAACGAGCGTGCTCGTGGCCACGATGCCCGGTATCTGATGCACCTGTTCCAAGATGACGCCGCTGCCAACCTCCCACGGCTGCGCGATGCACGTCATGATGTCCCATGTGCCTCCGAGCACGGCAACGCCGGCCACGTCGGGTAGCTCCCCCAGCCGCTCGGCGATGCCGGCCGCCGCGCCCGGCTCGGCCTTGATGTGCACGTAGCAGGCGCTGGGCACGATGGGCGGGGGCTTCGGGCCGCCGAACCCGGTGATCCCGATCCTGTCCGGGGGCACGACGGGTGCGGTGGCGGTTCGCACCACGCCGGGGATGTTGTGGATCTCGGACAGGATACCCAGGGCTATCGTCGCGAGGTCGGGTCCTTCGGCGTGGACGAGAACGTCCCATTCACCGATGACCGCCACCGCTCGGCGAACGCCGTGTTTCGTTGCCATGGCCGCGAGGACCTCGCCCGTGGTGCCGGGCTGGGTCTGGGCGTAGACGTACGCATCCACATCTGCAGGTTAGGTGCGGCTAGGGGGCCGCTCAAGCAACCGGGATGCGTTGCATGTCAACCCTCCACGCCAACAGGCTCGCCGCCGCAAAGGCTCAGCAGCTCCTCCTCGCCCTCTTCGGGGCCCACCGAGATGAGCCTGTCGCCAGCCCGCAGGACGAAGATGCCGCGCGGGCGGTAGGTCCACCTCGGGCCGCGCTGGATCCCGAGAACGAACATGCCTGTCTCAGTCTCAAGGCGCAGGTCTTTGAGCGAACGACCGTCGGCGGGGGAGCCGGGCTGGACGATGGTCTCGACGCTGGTTTCCTCGGTCTCTTCGAGCGCCATCTGGACGACGGGGTGCAGCGGCTCGCCGTGCTCCACGTACCAGGTCATGTCACGCGCTGCGTCGCAGATGGACTCCGAGGCGCTCGCGAGACGGATCAAGCCGCGGAGCTCATCGACGTTCCTCGCCTCGGGCGCCGCGCGCAGGACCCAGGACTCGAGTTCGTCTTCTAGGACGTCGCTGCGGGCTTCGAGGGCACCGACCTCTGCCGCAAGCGCCTTGTTGTTGAACAGGATCGACGAATAGGCGAGCCCCACCGCTGCTTCCGAGAGATCCTTCATCTCGACGAGGATGTCCACGGCCCGGTCGAGCTCCGAAAGGGCGGGCGCGTCCTCGTCCGCGGCCTCTGGTGTCGGGGCGGCGCCCGCCAGAGAGCGCACGAGGTTCACTCCCTCCTCGGGTCCGCGGACGAGAAGAACGTCGTCTCCCGCCAGCACGTCGTCGGGCCCTGGATCGAACTCCCACGAGATCCCGCTGCGGATGGCCATGACCCACATCCCGGTCTCGGTCGGCAGCGAGAGGTCGCGGAGGGTCTGTCCCACTGCGGGCGAGTCCTCCACGACCCGGACCCGGGCCGTGATCTCGTCGGCGTGCCGCAGGTCGGGGCGGAGCGCGTCGGGTATGCCCAGCCTGGCGGCGACCACTCGGGCGATGTCCGAGGCCGCCGTGCCGACCTTCTGGATGGCCTCGGCGATCCAGAGCACGCCCGCCATGCCCTCGGCGTCTTCGGGGCTGCGAGCGGCGAGCATGGCGATGGTGCGCAGCCGCCGCAGCTGGTCGTTCATACGGTCGAAGAGCCGCTCGACCTCGTCCGCGAGCTTCTCCTCGTTGAAGAAGACCGCCGCGTAGGCGAGGTCCACCATCAGCTCCGAGGCGTCCTTCAGCTCGATGAGGAGCTCTTTGACGGTCGTTGGTCGTTCGTCATCCATGGATCGTTACCCCCGATACTGACATGGCCAGAAGGATGCAGCCCACTCCCACCAGGTCCATGAGGCTGGTGATCATCGGAACCCCGTGGTTGTCCGGGTCCAGCCCGGCGCGGGA
>CAZHRY010000059.1:2982-15905 GCA_964535065.1 uncultured Actinomycetes bacterium | reverse complement strand
GATCGTGTACTGCTGCAGAGCGGCGATGCGCGTGTCGGCGTTGATCGCGTGGAAGCCCCCGGCGGCGTGCCAGCTCGAGCCGGCCGTCAGCTCGTCGCGTTCCACGAGGGCGCAGTCCGTCAGGCCGCGCAGGGTCAGGTGGTAGAGGACGCTGCAACCGACGATCCCGCCGCCGACGACGACGACCTGATACCTGTCCCTCACTCCTCCCGCCTCCCCGGCCCGGATCCCCGACGGAGTGTAGTCAGGGGCCATGAAGCCCCGCGGGCGAGAAGTGACCTCAGGTCGTATCAGGCGCTAGATGTAGCGGGCGGTGGACATCGCGATCACCGCCAGGATCAGCAGGGTCAGGCTCGTGAAGGCGTACGCCTTCAGCTTGGCCTGACGCGCGGCGATCTCGGCCGCCTGCTCGGGCGATGGCGGCCCGCCCGACTCGGCGACCTGCCTGCCGATGGCCAGCACGCGCATCACGTTCGGCCGCGTTCCGAACATCCCGAACGCGAGCGCCACGAGGGACAGGACCATCCCGATCGTGAGCATCAGGCCGAACGACGAGCCGACCCAGTTTCCGAACCCACCTCGGTCGGTCCAGTCCTTGACGTACATGACGACGCCGGCGATCACGCTCACCCACGCGATCGCGATGATGCGGTCGATCATCTTCCGCTTGCCGAGCAGCTCGGCCATGAAGGGCGCGCCGGCCGGTGCGATGGTCTCCACGCTCGGCCGGACGAACGTCACGAAGAGGAACACGGACCCCACCCACGCCACACCGAACGCGATGTGGAGGATCCGGAAGAGGATCATGAACCAGTCGGTAGCAAGCATCTTGCGCCCCCTTCGACCGCCCGTAGAGGCGGTCCCCCGCGCGGATACTGCCACAGGCGTGTGCCCCGGGCTAGGGGGCGGTCGGTCGTCGTCGATGGCTTGGCGACGTTCGAACCTCCCAGGGGTAGCGAGCCGCGGAGGTCAGGATCTGATCCCGAGGGCGAAGCGCAGGGCGCGGCCCAGCCCGACAAACTCACCGGGCGAGAGACGGCCGACCGCCTTCCTTCCGAGCGCTTCCCTGGGGATCGTCTGCAGGGAATCGCAGCTGGCCACCGATGCGGTGCGCAAGCCGTGCGGTCGCCCGAGGGGAAGCTCGCTCGCTATCCCGCGGATGGTGCGAGTGATGGGAGCCACGGTCAGGACCGTGCGAACAGGTATCGCGGCCGAGCGCGTGACGATGAGCACCGGGCGGCGCCCCACCGGGGGAGGGAGCTTGGCCATGTGCACTCACCTCATCGCACCAGCCTCACACGGATCTCGCTGGAGGTCTGCGACGCTCGCCACACCTGAAGGCATGTTGCGTTGACCGGGGCTGATAGCGTGGCCCCGTGGGACCGGTCCGGCGGTCGCATGCGCTTCGGGCGGCGTTCGCGTTGGCCGCCCTGTTGACCGCGTGTACCCCGCAGGACACCACCACAGGTGCCCCTGCCACACCGACCGACGCAGGTCCGAGCACGACCACCGCGCAGCCACCGGCCACTTCGCCGCCACCGTCTGAGCCATCCCCATCAGAGCCATCCTCGACCGAGCCGCCGCCACCCGCCGGCATCACCGCCGACACGTTCGTGCTGGCGCCGCCCGAAGGAGGTTCTTTCCTGGTGCGCGCCCGCTATCCGCGGATCAGGACCGGCTGCAAGAACCCCGCTCGCCCGAACCTCGTGGCTCGCTTCCCGGGAACGCTCACTGCAGAGCGCGCCGAGGACGGAACCATCACGCTCAGCGCCACCATGCCCTTCGAGAAGTACCTGGAAGGGATCGCGGAGGTTCCCAGCTCATGGCCGATGGCGGCGCTTCAAGCGCAGGCGATCGCGGCACGGACCTACGCGCTCGCGACGACGGGCTGGACGGGCGAGGGCACGGGCCTCGACGAGCCCATCTGCTCCAGCAGCTCCTGCCAGGTGTACCGGGGGATCTCCGTGCCGCCGCAGCCGGAACTGGAGAGGTGGTACCGCGCGGTCCGCAGCACGGCCGGCAAGGTGCTCGTCTACCGGGGGCGTCCGGCGCACACGGTCTACTTCTCGACATCGAACGGCAGAACGCTGGCGAACGAGGAGGTGTTCGGCTCATCGCCGCTCCCGTACCTCCGAAGCGTTCCCGAACGCGACGACGGCGACTCGCCGACCTCTCGTTGGGAGGTGTCCTTGCCGTACCAGGACCTGGCGACGTTCCTGTCGAAGGCGGGCATGTGGCCCTCGGGCAAGCGGATCGAGGCCGTGACACGCGAGGGCGCGAGCATGCGCGTCGCAGGTTCCGGGCAGGCGCGCACGCTTCCGGTCTCGGAGTTCCGCGCGGCCGTCAACCAGTGGGCGGTGTGCCTGCTGCCCGGCAAGTATCCGGGCGACAGCCGTTTCGGGACGCCGCTTCCCGTGGCGGTCCCGTCGGTGTGGTTCTCGGCGGCTGCGGGGGAGAGCGCGGTGACGCTCACCGGGCGTGGGTGGGGCCACGGGGTCGGGATGGTGCAGTGGGGGGCCTACGGCAAGGCGAAGCGAGGGATGTCTGCGACCGAGATCCTCGCCGCCTACTACGGAGGGCTGGAGCCGGTGCCGTTCCCAGAGCCGCGGTTGATCCAGATCCAGGTTGCGAGGGGTATCGCGACATTCTCGGCGCTGCCGTCTGGCGAGGGTGCGCACCTGAACGGGAAGAAGGTGGGGAGCGGTCCGGTTGTAATCACCAGCGGCGAGACCCTCTGGGCGACCACGTGAGAGGCCGCCGTTGAGCGCTGCGTGCTCCGCGCTCGCTCATGCCGGAGGACCCCTGGGTGAGGAGCTGCGCCGCGCAAGGCGCGGGTCCTGATCCAAGCTCTCCCATGACGCGAAGATTGACTTCGCGCTACGAGCAGGTAAACTGCTCGATATGGAGTTCACCAGAGAGTTCTTGGAACGTGCCCTCGAGGCTCTTGGACTTACGCTGCAGGAGCGCGGGCTGCGGTTCGAGCTGGTGGCCGTGGGGGGAAGTGGCCTCATGCTCCTGGGAGTGTTGACCCGCCCGACGCGAGACCTGGACATCGTCGCGGCCGTGGAGGATGGCCGGTACGTGTCCCCCGATCCGCTGCCCGCGGAGCTTGCCGAGGCGCAGGCCGATGTCGGGCGGGCTCTCGGCCTCGGAGAGGACTGGCTCAACGCCGGGCCGGCCGATCTGCTCCGGCTGGGGTTGCCGGATGGCTTCGAGCAGAGGGTGACGACCCTTGAGTGGGGCGGGTTGATCCTCCATGTCGCGGGCCGCTTCGACCAGATCTGCTTCAAGCTCTACGCGGCCGTCGATCAGGGTCCGACCAGCAAGCACTTCGACGATCTGCAGCGTCTTGCACCCACGGATCGGGAGCTGCTGACCGCGGCACGGTGGACGCGAACGCACGACCCATCGGATGGCTTCCGGGACAGCCTCGTGCGGACGCTGGAGCGCCTCGGTGTCGAGGTGGGCGATGGAGACCTATAGGGATCGCCTGCAGGAGGCGGTCCTGGACCTGTGCTGGAGCCTGTGGACCGAGCTCGGCGTGCCGGGCTGGCAGAGGCGTCACGAAGATGTCGAGCTGGATCTCGAGCCTCTCATCGTGTTCACGGCCTCGATCGCCGAGCGCGATCCGAGGCTCAGGGATGAGGTCGCCCGCTGGTGCGTCTCGAACTCCCGATGGATCTCCGCCACGCGGCTCCGGAACTTCACGCGAGACGACGCAGGCGCCGCTCAGGAGTTGATCACGAGGCGAGTGGTGCCGGGAGTCCCACGGTCGCCGGACCTTTCGAGGCCAGCTCTGCTGCAGCTCAGGTTGCGAGGGCTCTTCGGTGTGAGCGCCCGCGCCGAGATCATCCGCCTCCTGCTTCGGGAGCCGGGCGCTGCCTGCTCCGCCTCGGAGCTGGCTCCGGAGGCCGGGTCGAGCAAGAGGAACATCGCCGATGCGCTCGAGGCTCTCGCGATGGCCGGGCTCCTCGAAGCGATGCCCATCGGGAACAGGATCCGGTACAGGCTCTCGAAGGTGACCGAGCTGGAAGGTCTGGTCGGGGACAGGCCAGCGGAGTCGCCCTCGTGGATGTCGCGTTTCCGGGTCCTGCGAGGGATGCTCCTGCTTGCCGATGCCACGGAGGGTGTCGCGCCGATCGTCGGAGCCGTCGAGGCTGCTCGGCTGCTGAGCGACGCGGATGGCGACCTTCGGATCACCGGCGCTCGGCCTCCGCAGGTGACAGGCGAGGGCCTTTGGGAGTCGTTCCGGTCGTGGTCCGTGGACCTCGCGGCGAGTTGGGCCCGGGTCTAGAGCTCAGGCTCTCCAGGTGTCCGGCTTCGCGGCCGCAGCGGCGATCAGACGGATCTCGTCCGGCGTCAACGCGGCCGGTAGTCGCCCGAGCCAGTTCTTCACGCCGCGCGGCTGGACCGTGTCCGCACCCTGGTGCAAGATGCGGAGGCCCGACCCCTCGGAGGTGACAAGTGACACCGCAGTCATCGAGAACCCGATCATGCGACGCCCGTCGTCCGAAGACGACGACCGGGCCTTCGAGGAGATCGTTCGTCAGCTCAGGGAGGGCGACCCCGCCACGATCGCTGCCGTCAAGGGCGAGCTCGCGAAGCTGACGCTCCCGCGACGCATGACCGGAGGGATGCCCAGCGGCTGGTACATCATCCGCGTCGAGTTGGAGTCGGGGCGAGGGGAGGACTACAAGCCCCCGCCCGGGCGCGATCTGCTGGTCTCGCCGAACCACACCTTCCGGCAACTGGCCGAGCTGATCAACGCGTGCTTCGCACGGTGGGACCTGGGTCACCTCTACGTCTTCCGGATGGAAGACGGTACGAACATCGGGTTCCCGGATGAAGACCTCGGCCACGTCGATCCCGCGCGACGCAAGCTCGGGGTCCGACGAGAAGACGAGGTATTCGAGTATGAGTTCGACTTCGGCGACGGGTGGACCCATCGGTGCACGGTTCTCGAGGTCGATGTCACGCCCGAAGACCACTACGGCGTCCGCCCCAAGGGCTCGGTTGCCGTGTGGGGCTGGGGGAGCATGCCCGACCAGTACGGAAGGACCAGACCGGACGGCGAGGACGAGGAGGACGAAGAGGACGAAGAGGACCACTAGGACCAGGGAGCTTTTCCTTTCGGACCTTGAGGGCCGGTTCTTCCGCAACGTGAGGGCTGGTACTTCCGGAACATGAGGGGTGGAAGGGTGTCCTCGCACGAGCCGACTGCTGCGCCTCTTCCATCGCTACGAAGGTTGACTTCTCGGTACGAGCAGGTCACTGGCGCGCTATGGAGCCACGCGAGTGATGCCTCTAGCCGCGCCGGAGGGACGAGCCGCTATCCCTCTGGTGCCTCGGATTCCTCCTCAACAGGTGTGTCAGACGCCCGCCGGATCAGCTCGACCAGCAAATCACGGGCGGAATCGAGATCCCGGGCTGTTAGGCGCAACTGATATGCGCCCCCGCGGACCTGATACCCGGCGACGTCGATACCGGCGCTCTCGAGGCGTTGCGTGATGTCTTCGCTTCGGGGGACCTTCACTCGCGTGACGACGGTGTCGTTGTTCTTCAGAGGGCGGAACAACATGAAGTTGTCGGCGATCCCATCGCGCGCCAGTCCGATGTAGTGCTTGTTGTACTTGAGTGCGAGGCGTTCGTCCCCGGTCGACTCCCGGATGAGTGAGAGAAGCCGATCTGTCAACTGCATCGCCGCATGTGATCTCCGCTGCTCCCAGTAGGTGCGGTCGACGGCCTGCCCTGCTTCATCATCCTCTTCGGTCCCCCGCTGCATCAGGTCAAGCACGATCGTGGAATCGAGTGTCAGGGTTTCGCCAACTTGCAGCGCGCTGATCTGGATGGCGATCAGCGGTATGGCCTTGTTGAACAGGCTGATCACATTGAGGAACCGACTCGTGATGTCCTCGGCCGCTATGACCGCCACGTGGTCGTACTGCGGGTAGCGCCCCTTCTCGATGTCCCAGTACTCGATCGTTCGGATGATGTGAGCCTCGTCCGTGGCACCAAGCTGCAGCTCCAGTTCGTAGCGAGTGTTCGACTCGGGGTCAGACAGAAGCAGGTCCAGGCGGCCCGCCCTGGGCTGCGACCTCTCGACGTCTCGAACGAGCAAGTCCCCCAGGCCAAGCACTGCGGGATCTTCGGCGATCCTCTGCTGGAGCCACCTCTCGTTGTACACAGGGTGGTTCTTGAGGCTAAGACGGTTGGCGCGAACGTACTCCATGATTCCCTACTCCCGCTTCTCGTGGTTGTGCAGTTCGTCACTCTAGGCGAGAGGCGCCTGGCGGTGGAGGTCGTGCGAGGGCGACTCTCGCTGGCGGCTTGACCCCTCAGGCAACCCGGTGCGAGAGTTCTGAGGCGTGAAGGCTTTCGTAGCTGTCACGGATGGGGACTGGTTCAGATTCCTCTCCAGCCTGCCGGACGTGGATGAGGCCAACTTCTGGCAGCCCAGCGGCGGGCGAGCCTTCCGATCGCTCACCGCCGGCGAGCCCCTCCTCTTCAAGCTGCATGCGCCCGAAAACGCGATCGTGGGCGGCGGGTTCTTCGTACGTCACACCACCCTGCCCGCGAACCTCGCGTGGGACGCGTTCGGGCAGAAGAACGGCGCCGCCACGTTCGACGAGATGATCGCGCGCATCAGCCGCTACGTTCGGAAGCCCGTGGGTCCGGACCATGTGGTCGGCTGCATCGTGTTGGCCCAGCCCTTCTTCTGGACCGAAGACCGCTGGTTGCCCCAGCCATCGGACTGGAGCGCGAACATCGTGACCGGCAAGGGCTACGACCTCACCCGGCCACCCGTCGGGACTCGGTTGTGGGAGGAGGTGCAGTTCAGGCTCCTGACCGAGAACCTTGAGTTCGAGGAGGAGCCAGGCACCCCGATCTTCGGCGAGCCAAGGCCGGTCCGCCCTCGCCTCGGGCAGGGAGCCTTCCGCATCCTCGTCACCGACGCGTACGACCGTCGGTGCGTGATCACCGGAGAGAAGATCCTGCCGGTTCTCGAGGCCGCGCACATCAAGCCGGTCACACAGGGAGGGCTCCACCGCGTGCAGAACGGGCTGCTCCTCCGCTCGGACTTCCACACGCTGTTCGACCAGGGGTACCTCACGGTGTCGCCGGATCATCATGTGCGCGTCAGCCGCGGGCTGAGAGACACCTTCCACAATGGCGCCTACTACTACGGGTTCGACGGGCTGGAGATCCGGGGTCCGGTCAGCGAGCACGACCAACCTGAGCGCGAGCTTCTCGAGTGGCACAGCGATACGGTGTTCCGGTCGTGACCTCCGAGAGCTGGGACCTGGCCGCCGTCCAACGGCAACTCCGCGAGTTCGCCGCCGCCCGCGACTGGGAGCAGTTCCACTCGCCCAAGAACCTTGCCATGGCTCTGGCATCGGAAGCGGGCGAACTCCTTGAGATCTTCCAGTGGTTGACTGAAGAGCAGTCCGGCGATGTGAACGCGCAGGACAAGGAGCGGGCTGCGGAGGAACTTGCAGATGTGGCGATTTACCTTGTCCGGATCTCCGACGTACTCGGCGTCTCCCTGCCGGATGCTGTTGCCGAGAAGCTGCAGCTGAACGAAGAGCGCTACCCAGTCGAGCTCGCCAAGGGCGACGCGACCAAGCACTCGAGACGGGGTGAGCGGTAGATGCACCTGTACAGCGGGATGACTACCGACTTCCTCTCTGATGCGACCAACAATAGGATCGCCGAGCTGCTGCGGGCATCATTCTTCGACTACTTCCGCTATGAGCCCTCCCAGAGCGAGGTCAGTTCCTGGCAGAACTCGCTCAGGGAGATGTCCCAGGTGATAGAGCTTGGAGCACTGGAGGATCACGGCATCGTCGTCGAACTGCAGCTACCTCTGTCGTCGCGACGCCTCGACTGTCTCCTGACTGGACACGACGCCACCGGCAACGCCCAAGCCACCGTTGTCGAGCTCAAGCAGTGGACGGATGTTGGACCATCCGCGGTCCAGGACTGCGTTACCGTGTTCATGGGTGGTCGGCAGCGGGATCATCTTCATCCTTCCGCCCAGGTAGGTGGCTACCAGCGGTATCTGCTGGACGTGCACACCGCCTTCAGCGAGGGCTCGGTTGGCCTCGCGGCGTGCGGGTTCGCTCACAACGCGAACTACGGCGAAGAACGCGAGCTCTGGGCGGACAAGCACAGAGAGCTGCTCGGACGTTGGCCGCTGTTCGGAGGGAACCAGAAGGGCGACTTCGCCGATTTCCTCTCTGAACGGTTGCAGGGCGGAGACGGGCGCCCCGTCCTGGATGAAGTACTGAAGGGCAAGTATCGACCGCATCGACGCCTGCTCGAGCACACGGCAGCTGTGATCAGGAGAGAACCCACCTTCGTGCTGATCGACGAGCAACAGGTAGCGTTCAACCACATCCTCGGGCGGGTGCGTGACCGGACAGCAAGTACCGAGCAGAGCGTGTTCCTGGTGAACGGCGGACCGGGTACAGGCAAGTCGCTCATCGCCGTGAATCTGCTGGCGGAGCTGTCGGGGGAAGGTTTCGTCACGCATCACGCTTCCGGCTCCAGGGCCTTTACCCAGAACCTTCGTAAGGCAGTGGGATCACGAGCAGGGACTCAGTTCAAGTACTTCAACAGCTTCTCGGGCGCTCAGCCTGCGACGTTCGACGCACTCATCTGTGACGAGGCTCACCGGCTCAGATCCACGAGCAACAACCGGTTCATGAAGAAGGAAGACCGGACCGACGTGCCACAGGTTGAAGAGCTCATGAGGACCGCGAAGGTGAGCGTGTTCTTCATCGACGACCGCCAGGTGGTCCGTCCTGAGGAGGTTGGCAGCTCCGACCTGATCAGATCGACTGCGAAGAGGCTGGGGATCCACGTCTTCGAGCACGAGTTGGAGACGCAGTTCAGGTGCTCTGGTTCCGATGCTTTCGTTGGATGGGTCAATAACACCCTCGAAGTCGAGAGATCGCGCTTCACTTTCTGGGATCCGAGCGAGGAGTTCGAGTTCGACATCGTCGACTCCCCCGCGGAGCTCGAGACGGTCATCAGGAACAAGGCAGCTGAGGGGTATTCAGCCCGACTCAGTGCGGGGTTCTGCTGGCGCTGGTCTGATCCACGTGAGGACGGAACCCTCGTGAACGACGTCGAGATCGGTGGCTGGTCGATGCCGTGGAACGCGAAGCCGGATTCGGGCCGGCTGGCGGCCGGGATTCCGAAGTCGAACCACTGGGCGAGCGATCCTGGCGGACTCGAGCAGGTGGGCTGCATCTACACGGCTCAGGGGTTCGAGTACGACTATGCAGGCGTCATCTTCGGCAGGGATCTGGTGTGGCGCCCGCGGCAGGGCTGGGTTGGTCAGCCGGAGCATTCACGGGATTCGATCGTAGAGAGAGGGTCGAAGAAGGACCTCGCGAACTTCCCGACTCTCGTAAAGAACGTCTACCGCGTGTTGCTCACGCGTGGCCTTCGTGGATGCTGCGTCTACTTCCAGGACGACCAGACACGCGACTTCTTCCTCTCACGCATCGAATGGTCGGAGGATTGACGCGCGAGGCTACGGAAGGTCTGCCTGCGCCCGTGAAACTACGATCAGCTGGGTGGAGAACCGGTCGAGCGGAACGTGATGTGCGGGCGCTCTCCCCTCGACGCTGAACTCGTGGTTTCTCGGCGCCGGATCGGCCGGCTGCGGCGCTACGTCGACAACCAGCTCCTCCTGGACGGGTTCATCTGTAAGAGTCGCTACCGATGCCGGCGGTCATGCCGGGCCGGTGACGTCTTCCGCCCGGGGGATCATGGCTCTGGGCCAGGCGCTCCACCCGTGGCACACTCCCCCCATGGACGACGAGGAGCTTCTGGCCCGGGCCGAACAGGCGCTGACCGAGATCAAGGTGAACCAGGGCCTTTCGGAGAAGCACGCCGCCGTGCTCGCTGCCCTTCGCATCCGGTTGAAGGGGAGCGCCGGCAGCTCGCTCGAGGAGATGCTCGATGCGGCGGACGACTCGCCTTCCGATGACCTCGAGCGGAAGCTCGCCGAGGCCGAAGGCAAGAACAAGCCCTCGCTCGACGATCTGCTGGCGAAGGGCCAGGAGCCCAAGCCCGACTGGCCCTCCTGAGGGAACGTGGCGTCCCAGACACCCGGTTGACTCAAGGCGAACCCCTGCCTACTCTTAACGGTTTAGGAAGGAGCCCGAGTGGTCGATCTGACCCAACCCTTGCACGGACCGGCCCGCTGTTGGGCGGGCTGCTGCGGCTCGTGTGGTGGCTGGCAGAGGTCTTCGGCGCCGTATACGTGCTGGTCTCGACCGCGGCGTTCGTGTTCGGGCTCGTGGGGTTCCTGTTCGAGCTGCCCGGAGCCCTGAGGAAGGACGTCGAGCGGTGGCGCCAGACCCGCGCCGAGCCACCGCGCATCCTGCGCTACGTGATCAACGAGAACGAGTTCCGCGCCCCGGCCCTGCCTGCTCCGCTGGATCCTGAGGAGTGATCTTCGCGGTAGCCGCCTTCATCAGTGCGGCCAGCTCCTCGTTCGCCACGAGCTCTTCGACGACGCCGACCAGCTCCTCATCCCTCCAGTCGTAGGTCGGGACCCTTCGCTCGAAGCCGATCTCCTGCAGGAGCTGGGGGTGGTGTTGTTGGAGTCTGCCCACCCGACGAGGCCACTAGCGGCCTTCGATCTCCTCATGCTCACCGCTACCGGTCCCTTCGGCTTCACGCTGTACTCGTCGGCGGGATCGGTACGGCGAACGCTGCATGTCGGTGCGGGTCGTCATCATCCCGGAACCGTGGATCTCATCGCGTGTGGGAGCGGCGGGCGCCTACCCCACGGTTGGGCAAGGGACTTGACGGAACGTAAAGGGGCTGCGACGATGGCCAGGCAGGCTAGGGGAACCACCGAGATCTGCCCGTGTCTGCGGGGCGACCTCAAGAAGCTCGCGAGGCACATGAGGGACCTGGGCTGGACGTTCGAGCAAGGGAAGCACTGCAAGGTGTTCGCACCTGACGGAGCGAGCCATACGAGCCTCTCGTGCACCCCGAGCGACGTCACGAGCTATAGGAACTCTCGAGCGGTGTTTCGCAGATGGTGCCGCGACAACCTGATGGTGCCGCCCGTGTGAGGAGCGAAGGGATGGATTGGAGGATCTGGATCGAGACCGAGCCTCTGGACGTGGGCGGCTGGGAGGAGCGTCAGGAGGCTCTCCTCGAGATCTTGGAGGAGATGCCCGAAACCGAGGGCCCGGTTGGCTGGGGTGCCCTCCCCTCGCTTGGAGCCGTGTTCACCGTCTCTCACCTTGATGAGATCAAGGGTGTGGCTGACCTCGCCTATGCATGCTTCACGGAGGCGTTGGGCAAGCTTGGGCTCGGGGCCGCGAGGATCACGCGTCTCGAGGTGACGCCCATGGAGGAGGATGACGGCCCTCCTCTCGTGGGTGCAAGCGACATCGCCAGGATGCTCGGGATCTCGCGCCAGCGCGTGTATCAGCTTGTGCGTCAGCCCCCTTTCCCCAAGCCCGTGGCGAAGCTCGCGCGGGGGCTCATGTGGGACCGGAGGGCGATCGAAGCGCTGCGGCGCCGGCGGGAGGCCAACCTCTTGAGCAGGACTACGCAAAGGTCTTGAGCAGATCATCTCGACGTATCGAGTAGTCCTCGCCGTTGGTGGCTAGCTTCTCCAGCAGATCGGCGCCTTTAACTCGCCCTGGGTCGGACTGGATCTCCGCCGCCGCAGCCTTCATCCGCGCGGCCAGGTCCTCGTTCGCCAGAAGCTCCTCGACCGCGCCGACCAGCTGGCCTTCCGTCCAGTCGTAGGTCTGGAGCCTTCGCCCGAAGCCGGTCTCCTGCAGCCGCTGGGCGTTGTCGTACTGGTCCCAGAACAGCGGCAGCGCGATCATCGGCAGGCCGAAGTGGAAGCCCTCGCACGTGGTGTTGTTGCCGCCGTGGGTGATCAGCAGGTCGCACTGCGGAAGGATCGAGGGCTGGGGCAGGAACTGGTCGCCGTACATGTTCGGCCCGAGGTTCATCTGATCCTTGAGCGGCCCCATCGAGACGATCACGCGGTGCTTCGTCGTGGCGAGCGCGTCGATCAGGCGCTGCATCAGGCCCAGGTCCATGCATCCGAGCGAGCCGAGCGACATGTAGATGACCTTGCCGTCGCCGGGAAGCACGCCGTCCACGTCGAACGCCGCGTCCGAGACCCGCACGGTCGATTGCAACCGGTGCCACGTCTGGTCGAGCGGGATGCGGCGCGGGTAGTCCGCGATCTCGGGGAACAGGTACATGTTGAGCCACGGCGAGTGCGTGTTGAACTCGCCCGGCGGGCACGGTGCGACCCCCACCGATGCGCGGAACTCGTTGTGCTCCTCGAGCAGGTCGGCGTGCACGGCGAGGTACTCGTCCTCGAAGGCCTTCCACTCGCTGCGATCGCCGGTGGGCAGGCCCGAAAGTGGGGGAGGGAGGTCGGGGTCTCGCATCTCCAGCGGGTTGGCCGAGACGAAGCGAGCCCACGGGCACCCGGCCAGCTCGATCGCCGGGAAGCCGGTCACGTTGTCGGTGCAGACCACGTCGGGCCCGACGTCGTCCCAGATCTCCATCAAGCGGTCGTGCGCGTACTTCTCGCCTGCCACGAGCGCCTCCCAGATCGGCTTGGTGACGGTGGCCTGCTGCTCGATGGTCGGCTTGCGGAACTCGGGGGCGGTGACGCGGATGAACTCGGCCCAGGGGTCGGCGGTGGGGTCGGCGTCGGGCTCGGGCGGGGCCATGCGCATGACCCGCTCCTCGTAGCCCTTCGCCTCCAGGACGCCCTCGAACGAAGCGTCCACCACGAACACGATCCGGTGGCCTCTTTCCTGAAGGACCTCCGCGATCGCGACGCAGTTGTTGGTCGGTCCCCAGGCTCCAGGCTCGGGGAAGAAGACGATGGTCTTGGCGTTGGGCACTTCGCGCGC
>CAZHRY010000059.1:0-2882 GCA_964535065.1 uncultured Actinomycetes bacterium | reverse complement strand
GCGCAAGCCGCCTACGAGCTAGACATATCGCTGCCGCCCGTATGCTTTGATGCATGAGAACGACCGTCAGGCTCGACGACGCCCTCTTTGCCGAGGCCAAGGCACTTGCTGCGCGGACGGGTCGCTCACTGACGCAGGTGATAGAGGACGCGCTGCGTGCGGCCCTGGCGCGAGGGGGAGATGGCAAGCGGAAGCAGGTGAAGCTTCCCGTGGTTCGCGGTGGGCGCCTGAGGCCGGGGGCAAACCTCGACTCGTTGTCAGACCTGCTGGACATCATGGAGAGCGATGCGGCTCCCTGACGTCAACGTTCTGACCTGTGCCTTCCGTGATGCGGCTCCCGATCACCCGAGCTACCGATCGTGGCTGGAGGATGCCTTGGACGCGGGGGAACCTCTGGGGATCGCCGAGGTGGTACTCGCCAGCTTCGTTCGCGTGGCCACCCACCCACGCGTCTTCGATCCGCCGGCTTCAACTGCGGATGCTCTGGCTTTCGCGCGGGCGCTGAGAGAGGCGCCGAACGCTGTGCGCGTGGCGCCGGGACCGCGTCACTGGGAACTGTTCGAGAGGCTGTGCTTCGATGGTGCGGCGCGCGGGAGCCTGATCGCTGATGCGTATCTCGCAGCCCTCGCCGTGGAGTCCGGCTGCGAGCTGATCACGACCGATCGCGACTTCGCGCGCTTCCCCGGTCTGCGCTAGCGGCACCCTCTTTCTGGCTTCCAGGGCTAGGCCGTGTCGATCACCGGGTCGTGACCGATGCGCGGCGAACCGCCTCATCGAACCCGATCGGGTGAACGTCGGGGAACAGACGCGCCGCGTCGCCGGTCCGGACCACGGTCTCGTTCCTGAGGCCGTCGATCAGAGGTCGCGCTACCGACACCGGCACCGATGTGACGAGACCGCACCACAGCGAAGACAGGCGGGGCGTCAGCACGGGAACGGGAAGTATCAGTGGCGCGCGTCCCCGAAGGCGGGCTGCACGAACCATCATCTCCTTGTACTCCAGGACGTCCGGACCTCCGATCTCGACGATCGTGTGGTCCTCGCGCGGGACGAAGGCGGCTGCGCGGGTCAGGTAGGCGATGACGTCGTCGATCGCGATGGGTTGCGTGCGCGTTCGGACCCACTTGGGAGTCACCATCACCGGAAGGCGCTTGACCAGATCCATCATCATGCGGAAGGAAGCGCTGCCGCTCCCGATCACGATGCCGGCCCGGAGCTCCAAGACAGGAAGACCGTATCGAGCCAGGATGCGCCCGGTTTCGTGGCGGCTGGCGAGGTGAGGGGAGAGCGCTTCGTCGGCATCATCGCCGAGTCCGCCCATGTAGACGATCAGTCGAACGCCCGCCGCGCGAGCCGCTTCGGCGAAGTTGCGAGCTGCAGCACGGTCGCGTTCTTCGAACCCATGCTCGCCTTCGCTCATCGAGTGGACCAGGTAGTAGGCGACGTCCACATCCTGCAGAGCTCCGGCCATGGACGCGGGATCGAGCACGTCCATGCGGACGGCGGTGAGGTCAGGCCAGCGCCGCTTGAGCAGGTCTGGGTTGCGGCCGGCGACGTGGATGTCCACATCGCCGGCCGCGAGCGCCTCGGTCAGGCGACCGCCTATGAAACCGCTCGCGCCGGTCACGAGAACGGAGGTCATGGCAAGGCTCTGGTGATCCTCACGGAGGTCACGTCGCGGCTCCAAGGTGCCTCCTAACGTACTCCCCGTCGGGGTCGAAGCGCTTGGCCTGACGGTCGGGACTGAGCGCGCGGCTGGGGCGCGGGTTGGCGCCCGTGCCTGCGACCCATTGCCAGTTTCCGGCGTTGTTGGCCGGATCTCCGTCCACCAACAGCCGGTCGAAGTGCGCCGCGCCCTCACGCCAGTCGATAGCTAGTGTTCGGGTCAGGTAGGAGGCGACGACCAACCGAGCGCGGTTGGGGAGCCACCCCTCTGCGGCCAGCTGTCGCATGGCTGCGTCCACGAGCGGGTGCCCGGTGCGGCCCTGTTTCCAGTCCTCGAGGTCTTGGGAGGAGGCGCGCCTGCTGCGGATGGGTGCTGGTGCCTGGCGAAGGCTTTCCCGCAGCAGGCGCGCCTCGGCGGCGAGCAGCTGCCCGAAGAAGTCCCTCCAGGCGAGCTGTCGCACGAAGTCGGGGTTGGTGATGCGCGCCGCCACCTCGTTCGCCGATACGCATCCGAATCGCAGGTAGGGCGATAGGCGAGAGGTGGAGTCGGCGGCGAGCGCATCGCGCTCTGATCCGTACGAGGCGGAGCGAAGCACGAAGCGATCGAGCAGCGCCCTGCCCGCGGTCTCGCCGCCGGCGGGCAGATGCAGGGCGTCGATCTCGACGGAGGAAGGATCCGGGATCGAACCGAGGTCGATGCCCTCGGGCAGATGCAGCGTCGGAGGCGGTTCGAGAACCGGGCGCCGGGCGGCGGCGGCCCAAGCGCGGTGGTACGGGGTGAATACCTTGTACGGGCCGCCGCCGCCCGGCTGCACCACCCCAGGCACGACCACGTGGTGTCCCGGGTGGGTGATCACGCGTATGCCGTGCGGCTCGCCCGCGGCGCGGAGCCTGGCGAGCCTTGCCTTCGCGAAGGGCGAGCTGTCCTGTGTCACGTGGATGGCCTCCGCACCTACTCCGCGGGCGAGCCGCACTGCCTCCGCTGCCGCCTCTCCCGTTCGCACAACCAGCCCCCCTCTTAGCCGGCGGAGCGAACGGTCGAGGTCGTGCAGCGTCTCGAGCAGGAACCGCGTCCGGTTCGGAGATCTCCTCATCAACCGCGGTTCAAGCACGAACATCGGTACCACTGCCCCGGCCCTGGCCGCCTGAACCAGGGCCGGGTTGTCACACACCCGAAGGTCTCGGGTGAAAACCAGGAGTTGGGGCCGCACCGGTGC
>CAZHRY010000058.1:14478-16122 GCA_964535065.1 uncultured Actinomycetes bacterium | reverse complement strand
AGACCCGCCACCGCCGACAGCGCAACCAAGGCCAAGCCCCCGGCGAGGACCGGCAGCCCGAACGTCACGAACTCCATCAAGGCAGGGGAGACGTTCAGGAAGATGCTCCGGATCCGCTCTACCCCGATCACGTCGGCCATCACCATCGCCGCTGCGAACACCGCCCCTGCGACGGCCCCCACCCCGAGCCCGACCTTCCACGCCCCACCGAACCCCTCGTCGCGCCGGACGCCCGCCACGACCCTGGGACGAACGAGCACGGCACCGGCAACGAACGGCGCGATCACCAGCATGAGCCTGGCGAAGGTGATCTGGGTCCCCACCAGGTTCAACCGCGTGAACCGTTCCATGAGGCCCACCATCGCAAGGAACACCATCACGATCCCGGTCACGGCTCCGGCGCGGGCCACGTCGCGGGCGCCCATCAGACCTTCTCCGCTTCGCTCGATCCGAGCAGGCCGCCGGGCCGGAACACGAGCACGAGCACGAGCACCAGGAACACGAAGGCGTCCGTAAGCGAGAAGACGCTGGGTATGCCGAAGCCGGTCAGCAGCAGGGGCGGGCCGACGGCGCGGAGCAGGCCTATGACGAAGCCGCCTGCCGCCGCCCCCGCTATCACGCCTATCCCTCCGAGCACGGCGGCCGTGAACGCCGCGATCCCGGGGCGGAAGCCCATCGTGAACTGGACCTGTTCGAAGGTCAGGGAGTAGAGGACCGCGGCGACGCCTGCGAGGATACCGCCGATCGCGAACGTGCCCATGATCACTCGGTCCACGTTCACACCCATGAGGCTCGCTATCTCCCGGTCCTCGGCGACCGCCCTCATGGAGCGTCCCATCCTCGTGCGGGACACGAAGAGCTGCAGGCCCACCATGGACACGGCTGCCACGACGAACACGAGCACCTGGACCCGCTGGACCGGGATCCCCCCGATGCTCATGTCGCCGGACAGGACCTTCGGCTTCGGGTAGCCGTACGGCTGTGGCCCGAAGAAACCGCGGAACACGTTCTGGATGAACAGGGACGCCCCTATCGCGCTGATCAGGGGCACGAGGCGGGGCGCGTTCCGCAGCGGCCGGTACGCGAGCCTTTCCAGCAACAGCGCAACCCCGACGGAGATGCAGACCGACACCGCCGTGATGATCAGCACCGCGACGATGGGACTCCTGTCCAGGAATCCGCTCTTGGCGTAGGCGTCGGCGAAGAAGAACGAGCCGAAAGCCCCGGCCATGAAGACTTCGCCGTGGGCGAAGTTGATCATGCGCAGGATACCGTACACGAGGCTGTAGCCCAGGGCGATCATGGCGAAGATGGCGCCCTGCGCGATGCCCTGCACGACGAAGTCCCTCCACGCGGCGCCCGAGTAACGAACGCCCTTGGGCAACGTGAGGGTCTTCCATGCGCCCGTGGCGATGAGCACCGTGATCAGAGCCCCCAGGACGAGAAGGATGATCCGGCGCCAGGGGAGGCGTTCGAAGCGGCTGAGTTGAACGTCGGCTACGCGGGCAGGTCCGGCATCCGCCACCGCATCCCTCCGGATGGTGTTAGGGGGCGCGGGGGAGCCGTACCGCTCGCCCCCCCCCCCCCCCCGGGCGATGAAATACGGAAGCGGCGTGGGGGGGGGGGTTGACGGCCGGTAGTGCG
>CAZHRY010000058.1:0-14468 GCA_964535065.1 uncultured Actinomycetes bacterium | reverse complement strand
GGGGGGGCGCGGGCCCCCCCCCCCCCCCCCCCCCGGGGGTTTGGGGTGGGGGGGGGGGGCCCCCCCCCCCCCCCCCCCCCCCCCCCCCCACCGGTCAGATGACTTCCGTCAGCGACTTGGTGTCGCTGTAGACGGCCGGATCGTCCGTGCCGCCCTCGACGGGCCACCCCGGCGCCTGGAAGATGCCGATGGTGACGTCGGTGGCGCAGTCCCCGAGCGGGGTGCACGAGATCGTGCCGGTGATGCCGTCGAAGCCACTCGTCGCGAACACCGCGTCACGCAGCGCCTGACGCGGGATCGACAGCGAGCCGTCACCGTTGTCGATGGCCACATCCTCGATCGCCGCGAACAGCACCTGAGCCGCGTCGAAGGCGTGCGCGTGGAAGACGGACAGCGGTTCGGAGCCGAACGTCTCCTCGTACGCGGGGACGAACTCCCCCGAGTAGAACTCATCGGTCTGGAACACCGAGATGTCCGGCGAAGAAGCGTAGACGCCTTCTGCAGCTGCGCCGGCGTTCTTCAGCGTGTCGCTCGACAGGCACCCGTCCGACGAGATCAACTCTGTGTCGGGCATGATGTCGGCGGCCTGCTTGATGATCAGGGTGCAAGCGGCCACGAAGACGGGCGCATACAGGACGTCGGGTTCGGCCTCCGCCAGCGACGTGAGGACCGGCTTGAAATCCGTGTCCTCGGAGTTGATCTGCTCGCTGCCGGTGATCGTTCCGCCGCCGGCCTCGAAGTTGGCCTCGAACGCGGCGACGAGGCCCTGGGTGTACGGAGACTCATCGGCGATGGTCGCGGCCGTCATGCCACCCAGCTCCCCCATCGCGAACTCGGCGACGATGGCGCCCTGGATCCTGTCGTTGTGAGCGGTGCGGGCGTAGAACGGCTGGTGCGTGCCCTCCGCCGTCAGCGCAGGGTTCGTGTTGGACGGCGAGAACAGCAGTATGCCCTTCTCCGACAGGATCGTGTCGGCGACTCCCAGGGCGGCGCTCGAACAGCTCGTCCCGATAACCGCGACGACCGTCTCGTCGGCTGCCAGTGCCGTCGCTCCGGCCTGCCCACCCTCGGCCGAGCACAGATCATCCTCGTTCGTGAGCTTCACGTCATGCCCCAGGACCTGGCCGTCGGTCTGGTCGAACACCCCGTCGAGGTAATCCACCGCGAGAGCGACGCCGTTCTGGCTGTCCTGCCCCAGCGTCGCGTCGGCGCCGCTGATGACCAGAAGGGTCGCCAGATTGATGGGCTCGCCCGAACCGACCTCGACACAGCCGAACTCGACGGTGGCGCAGTCGACCGCTCCCCCACCCGTGTCGGTGCCGCCCGTTCCCGGGCTCGTGGTGTCTTCGGCGCAACCCGCCGCTACCAGCGCGAGTGCCAGCATGGCCGCGCCGCTAGCGAGCCACCTTCGTTGCTTCATGAAGCCCCCTTTCCAGCCTCCGTCGGTTGGAACCCGTGGTTGGTACCACATCCCGGTGGCGAAGGCCAATCCGTCGAGCGGTTCTCGACACATGCGATACGCGTGAGAGGCCCTACGGGGATGACTCAGCCGCTGGGATGGAGCTCCTGAACGAAACGGCCAGGTCCACCAGACCCTGCCGGTCACCCTCCAGAAGGAGGCGCATGAGCGCGGAGCCCACGATGACTCCGTCGGCGAACCCGCAGGCGTCCGAAGCCTGCGAGGGTGTCCCGATCCCGACCCCGACCAGCAGGGGAAGGTCTGTGTGCGGGCGCAGCGACCCCACTACCTGCTTGGCAGTGTCCTGGAGCGCCTCGCGGGCACCGGTCACGCCGTACGTCGCCACGCAGTAGACGAAGCCGTGCGAGCGCGCTCCGATCGCTGCGTACCTCTCGTCGCTCGTCCCCGGAGCGGCCAGCAGCACGTTGTCTATCCCGTGCGCCTCGGCAGCGTCGGTGAAGGCGTCGGCTTCATCGACGGGGAGGTCGGGCACGATGCAGCCGGACACGCCCGACCCGCGCGCCCGCGCGCAGAACGCACCGAAGCCCAGGCGCGCGACAGGGTTCACGTAGGTCATGACGGCGACCGGGATCTCCAGGTTCGCCTGCGCGATGACTTCGAAAACGTGATCGGGGCGCGTGTGGTGCTCCTCCAGCGCGACGCGTGAAGCCTCCTGGATCACTCCCCCGTCCATCACGGGGTCCGAGTGCGGGATGCCGACCTCGATGGCGTCGGCGCCCGCCTCCTGCAGCGCCTCGAGCAGGGCGGTGTCAACTCCGGGGTATCCACCGGTGACGTACGGGATGAAGGCTTTGCCCCCTATGTCTCGCACGGCTCTCAGCCGTTCTTCGAGGTTGCCCATCAGGCTGGCACCCGTCCCAGCGCCCGCCTGATCGTGTCCAGATCCTTGTCGCCCCGACCGGAGAGGCATACGAGCACATCGGAGCCCCTGGGCAGGGGATCGGTTAGCAGCCACCCGATGGCGTGCGACGGCTCCAGCGCTGCAAGGATGCCCTCGGTCTCGGCCAGTGCCTGGAATCCGGCCAGCGCGTCCTGGTCCGTGGCGCTCGCGTAGCCCGCAAGTCCCGCATCCTTCAGGTAGCTGTGCTCGGGCCCGACGCCCGGGTAGTCCAGCCCTGCAGAGATCGAGTGCGACGCAACGACCTGCCCGTCCTCGTCCTGCAGTAGGTACGAGCGCGCCCCGTGAAGGATCCCCGGGCTGCCCAGGGTGAGCGACCTGCAGTGATCGCCCAGCCCGTCTCCCCTGCCGCCGGCCTCGACGCCCCACAACTGCACGCCCTCCAGACCGATGAAAGCCGTGAAGGTGCCGATCGCGTTGCTGCCCCCGCCCACACAGGCGACCACAGCGTCCGGATCCCTTCCGTTCGCTTCGAGGAACTGGGCGCGCGCTTCGTCGCCGATCACGCGCTGGAGGTCCCGAACCAACAGCGGGAACGGGTGGGGGCCCGCCGCGGTGCCGAAGACGTAATGCGTGTGCTTCACGGATGCGGCCCAGTCGCGCATCGCCTCGTTGATCGCTTCTTTGAGCGTGCGCTGTCCCGCCGTGACCGCCACGACCTCTGCCCCCAGCAGTTGCATACGGGCGACGTTGGGAGCTTGGCGGTGAGTGTCTTCCTCTCCCATGTATATGGTGCACGGCAACCCGAAGAGCGCGGCCGCCGTGGCGGTTGCCACGCCATGCTGACCCGCTCCGGTCTCCGCGATGACCCTGGACTTACCCAGGCGCCTGGCGAGCAGCACCTGCCCAACGGTGTTGTTGATCTTGTGGGCCCCGGTGTGCGCCAGGTCTTCGCGCTTGAGCCAGACGCGGTAGCCGAGCCGCTCCGAGAGCCGTGACGCGAAGGTCAGCGGCGTCGGCCTGCCGACGTAGTCGCGGAGCAGCGCGTCCAGCTCTCCGCGGAATGAGCCGTCCGCGCTCAGGACCGGCCACGCGGCGCCGAGTTCCTCGAGCGCCGGTATGAGCACCTCGGGGACGTACCTGCCGCCGAAGTCACCGAACCTGCCCTGGGCGTCGGGGTCAACCGCCAGAGCCTGGGCGGTCATGATCGCTCCTTCCTCCCGGCCGAGATCAGCTCACGCAACATCCTGGCCGGGTCATCGGCCCTCATCAGGGTCTCGCCCACCAGGATGGCAGAGGCCCCCGCCTCCACGGCGGCACGCACGTGGGCGGCCGAGGAGATGCCCGACTCCAGGACCGCCAGACGGTCCGCGGGGACGCGCGCGACACGCTCCAGGGCAGCCTCTAGGTCGACCTCGAGGCTCTCGAGATCGCGCGAGTTCACGCCTATCACCTCCGCACCGGCCTCGATGGCCCTGTCCAGGTCCTCGTCGCTGTGGGCTTCGACCAACGGCTCCATCCCGAAGTCGCGTGCGGCCGCGATCATGGCGTCCAGCTCCCGGCCGGGCAGGCAGGCCGTGATGAGAAGGACGGAATCCGCCCCGGCGGCGCGGGCCTCGGTGACCTGATCCCGGTGAACCAGGAAGTCCTTGCGCAAGACGGGATGCTCGACGGCCCGCCTGACCGCTCGCAGATCATCCAGGGAGCCCCCGAAATGCTCCGGCTCGGTGAGCACGGAGATAGCGGCAGCGCCGCCCACGTCGTAGGACATCGCCTGCAGCACCGGGTCCGCCTCCGGGGCGATCGGGCCCGCCGATGGTGATGCCCGCTTGACCTCGGCGATCACCGCGATGCCATCCTCCTCGGCGTAGCCGCGCAGCACCCAGGCCAGGTTCCTGGCCTCGGGGGCTTCCGCCGCTTCCGCGCGAAGCGCTTCGGCGTCCAGCGGGCTGCGCGCGAGGGAGGTGCGGCTCTGCGTGGCGATGTCGGTCAGGAAGCCCATGGAGCGCGGAAGTCTAGTCCGCCGGCCACCCCGCGGCCCAGGCTAGGGCCTCTGGGAGGTCGATGCCCCCTTCGAGCGCCGCACGCCCCACGACCGCTCCGGAGCCTCCGGCTTCACGCACGTCGATCAGGTCCGCCAGTGAGCGGATGCCTCCGGCGAGCAGGACCGGCCGGCCCACCCGCGCCACCCGCCGCAGCAGAGCGAGGTCCGGACCACCGAGGCCTCCGACCCGACCAACGTCCGTGAGGAGGTAGCCGGGCGGGTGCAGGGCGTCGAGCCAACCGAGGGTGGCCATGAGGTCGAGATCGACCCGACCCGAGCCGCGTGATCGTATCCGGCCCTCACCCACTTCGAGCCCCACCAGCAGGCGGCCGGCGCCGGCCCGGCTGAGGATCCGCTCGACCTCGGACTCATCGTCGAGGGCGGCTGAGCCCAGCACGGCCCGGGCGGCGCCGGCCGCCAGGTAGCCTTCGATCTGTTCCCACTCGGTGAACCCTCCACTCGCCTGGATCTTCACGCCTCCGAAGCGCTCACCGAGCGCGGACAGGACCGGGACGTTCGTTCCCGTCCCGAAAGCGGCGTCCATATCAACGAAGTGGAGCCACCGGGCCCCGGCGTCCACGAAGGCGGCCGCCGCCGCGAGGGGGTCGCCGCCGAACGCCTCCACGCGGCGTGGGCCTCCCGTCGTGAAGACACCCAGGGAACCCCGGGTTACGTCGACGGCCGGCAGGATCGCGAACGTCACGGGCGAACGATACCCGGGACCTAGGAAGGTTCGAGGCGCGCCGCACGCGGCCCCAGGAGAGCTCTCAGCTCGTCCAGCAGGGAACCATGCGTGCTGACGGTCACGTCGCCCAGGTCCAAAGGCATGGTGCCCTCTGAGGAGACGAACCTCAGCTTCACGGGCTCTCGGCCCGGGCTGGCCTCGAAGAGCGCCTTCAGCTTGTGCAGCACGGTCGGCGTGCACGCCGAGGCGGTCAGATCCACGACCAGCGCCTCTTGGATCGGTTGGTGATCTCCCGTCCCCAGCTGCGGCTCTTTGATCTGGGTGGCCCTGATCTGTAACTCGCGCCCGCGCAGGTCGATCCGTCCGGTCACGAGCACGATCCGGTCGGGCTCGATCAGCTCCGGCACAGAATCGAAGACGCTCGGGAAAGCCACCACGCCCACACCTCCGGCAAGGCCCTCCAGCCGGAACTGGGCGTAGGGCTCGCCCTTCTTCGTGTACCTGCGAGCCAGTGCGCCGACGATGCCGCCGATCGTCACCAGGTCGCCGTCACCCAGGTCGGCCAGATCCTGGATCTCATGGGTGCACTGCGAGCGCAGGACCTTCTCGATCCCGAGCAGCGGGTGATCCGTCACGTACTGGCCGAGCATCTCCTTCTCCTTCGCCAGGAGGAGGCGCTTGTCGAGCTCGGGCCCTTCCAGAACCGAGGCGTCGATCTCTTGGAGGCTCGGCGTGCCGCTATCTCCGAACAGCGAGAACTGGCCGGCGGCCTCGGCCTTTCGCTCGGAGAGGATCGGCACGGCTACCTTCTCCCACGCGGCCTGCTCTCCGGCCGCCTTCATCATGCCGCCCCTCGTGTATCCCAGCGAGTCGAAGGCCCCGGCGAAGATCAACGATTCCAGCACACGCTTGGTGAGCGAGGACGGTTCGACGCGCCTGCAGAAGTCGGCGAACGACGCGAAGGGTCCCCCGGCTCTCCGGGCCTCAACGATGGCCGCAACGACCCCTTCGCCGACGTTGCGGATCGCCGACAGCCCGTACCGGATCGCCTTGCGCCCGCCCGGAGCGGGCGCGAAGTCGATGCCCGACTCGTTGACGTCCGGGGGGAGCACCTCTATCCCCATCCCTCGGCAGGCGTACAGGTAGTAGGGCTTGCGGTCCTTGTCGTCCTTGACCGACGTGAGGATCGCGGCCATGTACTCGACCGGGTGGTGCGCCATCAGGTAGGCGGTCTGGTAGGCCACGTAGCCGTACGCGCACGCGTGCGATGCGTTGAAGCCGTAGTCCGCGAACGGCTCGATCAGCTCGAAGATGTCCTCAGCCGTCCGTTGGTCCTGACCCCTGGCCACCACGCCTTCGATGAACTTCTTCCGCTGCGGAGCGACCTTCTCCCGGATCTTCTTGCCCATCACCTTCCGCAGGGTGTCGGCCTCTCCCATCGTGAACCCGGCCAGGACGACCGCGGACTGCATGACCTGCTCCTGGTAGACGATGATCCCGTAGGTGTCCTTGAGCACCGGTTCCAGGTCTGGGTGCGGGTAGGTGACGGGCTTGCGGCCGTGCTTGCGTTCGGCGTACTCGGTGTGCTGGCCCATCGACAGCAGGCCCGGCCGGTAGAGCGCCACGCAGGCCATCAGGTCCTCGAACCTGTCGGGCTCCAGGAGCTTGATCAGGTTCCGAACCCCCGGGGATTCCATCTGGAACACCCCCGTCGTCTCGCCGCGACGCAGCATCGCGTAGGTCTCGTCGTCGTCCAGAGGGATATGGTCGATATCCAGGTCTACGCCGCGTTCGCGCAGGTGCCTCAGGGCCTCTTCGATGACCGAGAGGTTCCGCAATCCCAGGAAGTCCATCTTCAGCAACCCGAGTCGCGCGACCCCGTTCATGTCGAACTGCGTCACTACCTTCTTAGAGTCGTCCCGGGAGTCCTTGGTGAGCTTGAGGGGCAGGTACTCGATCAGCGGGGCGTCACCGATCACCACGCCGGCGGCATGGACCGAGTCCTCCCGCCGAAGGCCCTCCAGGGCTCGGGCGGTATCGACTATGAGCTTCGCATCGGGATCCGTCTCGTACTCGTTCCGCAGGTCGGGGCTGATCTCGAGGGCCCTGTCGATGGGCTCGTCTCGACCCATCACGGCTGGCGGATACATCTTGCAGAGCTTGTCGCCCTGGAACGCCGAGTACCCGAGCACGCGGGCAGCGTCGCGGATCCCCTGCTTCCCCTTGATCGTCTGGAAGGTCACGATCTGCGCCACGTGGTCGGAGCCGTACTTCTCGGTCGCGTAGCGGATGACCTCGTCCCGCCGGCGCTCGTCGAAGTCCATGTCGATGTCCGGCATCTCGATGCGATCCGGATTGAGGAACCGCTCGAAGAGCAGGTTGTAGCGCAGAGGGTCGAGGTCCGTGATCTTCAAGCAGTAGGAGACCACCGAGCCAGCCGCCGAACCCCTGCCGGGCCCGACCCGGATACCGCGCTCGCGCGCGAACCGGATCAGATCCCACACGATCAAGAAGTAGCCGGAGAACCCCATCTGCGCGATGACGCCCAGCTCGTGGTCGATCCTTTCCCGGACCTGCGCCGGCACGGGCTCGCCGTAGCGCTCCGCGGAGCCCTGCTGCACGAGCCGCCGCAGGTAGGAGTCCAGCGGCTCGCCACCTGGGGTCTCGAACCGGGGCAGCCGATACTCCGTCTTGCCCTCGACCAGGATCCGCTCCAGCTCGGGGATGAGCTGGACGCTCTCGGCGATCCGGAGGGTCTCGTCGCAAGCCTCGGGCAGCTCGCGGAACACGTGGCGCATCTCCTCGGCGCTCTTCAGGTAGAACTCCTCCGAGTCGAACCTGAGCCGCCGGGTGTCGGATTGGAGCTTCTGCTGCTGGATGCAGAGCAGGACGTCGTGCGGCTTGGCATCCTGCTTGAGCGAGTAGTGGAGGTCGTTGGTCGCTACGACCGGCACGCCGATCCGGCGTGCCACAGCCACCTGTTCGGTGATGATCCTGCGCTGGTCGGCGAGCCCATGGTCTTGGAGTTCGATGAAGAAGCGGTCAGAGCCGAAGATGTCGAGATACTCGCCCATGGAGGCAGCGGCTCGATCGCCTTGACCAGCGAGAAGAAGGCCCCCCAGCTCGGACGAAAGGCACCCCGACAGGCAGATGATCCCCTCGCTGTGTTCGGCGATGAGCTGCTTGTCCATGCGGGGCCGGTGGTAGAAGCCCTCCAGGTGCGCGAGCGACACCAGCTTGAGCAGGTTCTTGTAGCCGGTCTCGTCCTGAGCCAGAAGGGTGAGGTGGTAGTACTTCTCCTCGCTCTCTCCGGGATCGCGATCGAAGCGCGAGCCCGGGGCCACGTAGGCCTCCACGCCGACGATCGGCTTGATACCGGCGGTCCGAGCCCCGCTGTAGAAGGGCAGGGTTCCGTACATCGCTCCGTGGTCCGTGACCGCCAGCGCCTCCATGCCGTGGCGGGAAGCCTCAGTGAAGACCGTGGGGGCATCCGGGTGGAACTTCGGGGCTTCAAGGCGGGCCGCCCCGTCCAGAAGCGAGTACTCGGAGTGAACGTGGAGGTGGACGAAACCCTTGTCCGTCATGGCAGCCTATCGTCGGCCCTTCCGGGGACGTTATCCACATCTCCCCGGTAGATGTGGAAACTTACACGCATGTGATTCGAGGGAGCCTCAAGGTACGCGCGCCTCGGGGCGCCGTCAAGACCGCAGGTCGGAGCGGATACGGCTGAGCGCTTCCGTCAGGTCCTCGGGGAGGGGCTCCTCGAGCCGAAGCGTCTCCCCCGTGATCGGGTGGGCAAGGGCCAGCTTCCATGAGTGAAGGAAGGGTCTGGTCAGCCCCGCCAGCCGGGCCAGCTCCCCGAGCCCTCCGTAGGCCCGGTCGCCGAGGATCGGATGGCCGATGGCGCTCAGGTGCACCCGGATCTGGTGCGTTCGCCCGGTGGCGGGCGCGGCTTCGACCAGCGTTGCGCGCCCCAGACGTTCCACGACCCTGAACCTGGTCTCCGCCGGCCGCCCTTCGACCCGGTCCACCGCGACCTTGGCCGCGCGGCGTCCGAGCGGCGCCTCGACCCCGAACGCCTCGGTCTCTACGTTCCCCCGCACGAGTGAGAGGTAGCGCCTGTCCGCTTCATGCTGGGCGAAGATGGCCCGGAGTCCTTCTTCAGCCGTGGTGGTCTTGGCCACCACCATCAAGCCCGACGTTCCGGCGTCGAGCCGGTGGACGATCCCCGGGCGCAGGGGATCTCCGGTGGTAGGAAGGCTCAGGCCCATGCCCAGCAACCTGTTGACGACGGTTCCCGTCATCCTAGACCGGGTCGGGTGTGTGACGAGGCCGGGCGGCTTCGAGATCACGACCATGTGCTCGTCTTCGAAACGGACCGGGACGCCGCCTTCCTCCGGCTGTGGAGCGAGTTCCACGGGGAACTCGACCTCGAGGCGTTCTCCCCCGGTCAACCGGTACGACCTGGACCGGACCTGGCCGTCGACCAGGATCGCCCCGGCGGCGATGGCCCTCTGGACATCGGCCCGGGTGGAGCCGGTCATGGCGGCGACCACGACGTCCAGGCGCCCCGGCTCCGCCATCAGCACCTCACTCATCGTCCCGCCCCGAATCCCGGGACCGGCCCTGGCGCACGGACAGCCAGGCGAGGCCGAGGGCCCCTAGAACGATGCCCGAGTCGGCCAGGTTGAACACAGGCCAAACGTGAACGTCGATGAAGTCCACGACCTGCCCGGTGAGCCCCGAGCCGCGCGTTATGCGGTCCGTGAGATTGCCCAGCGCTCCCCCGAGGATCGCTCCGAGAGCCAGCGCGGCCGGCATCGGACGATGTCTGAGCGAGGTGGCGACTATCAAGAGCGAGACCACGATCGTTGCGGCCGCGAAGAACCACGGCGCCGAGCGGCCCACGCTGAAGGCTCCGCCCGAGTTGGTGGCGAGCCTCAACGTCAGCAACCCCGGAACGACGTCGACGGGCCCGTCGGATAGCCGGTCTTCTGCGAGGGCCTTCGTGAGCCGATCGAGCCCGTAGACGACGAGACCGATCGTGTACAGCGCCGTCGTGCCGCGCCGAATCACGGCGTCCACGGCTGCTACCGGCGCGACTGCGCCCGGGCGTCCTTGATGCAGAGGTCCACGTACGGAAGCGCCTTGACCCTGGCTTTCTCGATGGGCTTGCCGCATCTGTCGCAGATCCCGTACGAGCCTTCTTCGATACGCCTGAGAGCCCGGTCGATCTTGTTCAACAGGTCACGGACGTTCTGCTCGATCGACAGGTCCTTCTCACGCTCGAAGGTTGCGGTTCCGGCGTCCGCGGACTCGTCATCCAGGCCGACGTCTCCCGTCAGGTCGGACTGCGTCTGGGCGAACGAGTTGTCCTCTATGGTCGTGAGCTGCGTCTGGAGCTCCATCTGCTCTTCCAGCAGGCGAGCACGCAGGTCATCGATCTCTTTCTTGGTTAGTTTGGCCGTAGCCATGGCTGGCGAAGGGTAGCAGAGTCGGGCATCAGCGGCGCGAAACCCCAGGTAGAAGTGGGTATCGCGCCCCATGGCACCCCTCTAGGCACCCGATCATGGGACCTCGAAGACCTTCATGCGCGAGCGCTGGCCAGCCTTCAGTCTCACGTCCGACCGCCTCACGCCGAGGTGGCCGGCCAGCGCTCGCGCGGCCTGCTCCGTCGCCTTGCCCCCTTCGGGAGGGGCCGTCACCCGGATCACCAGCGTCCCGCCGGCTCCCTGTTCCACGCGGACGGAGGCCGACCGGGGCACGACACGCACCGTCACCGTCGCCACTCGGTGTAGCATGCCGGTTATCGGCGACGACGGGAACACGGCGCCGGGATCAGCCGGGCAAGAGCGAGCCGGAACGGTGGGAGCCGGCGCCTCGGCCCCCGTTCGCCATCCTCCCCGAGCCCCTGCCCCAACCGGCGCGGTACCCTCCCGGGCCGAAGTAGGCGCAGGCGGGACCCGCCCGTCAGAGCGGGAGGCCGTGATGGCGGCCGCAGAGCGGTCCGGGCCGCGAGGTCCGGGCAAGCGAGGTGGTATCGCGGGGCAGGGGCCTCGTCCTCGCAAGAGGACGAGGCCCCTGCGTTCGTATGGAGGTGACAGGTGACGGCGTTCGAGGCGGTGGATCCGAAACAGAGCTTCCCGCAGCTCGAAGAGCGCATCATCCGTTGGTGGAAGGAGGCCGACGTCTTCCACCGCTCCCTCGCGATGCGGGCGGGCTCACCGGAGTGGATCTTCTACGAGGGGCCGCCGACCGCGAACGGCAAGCCCGGCGTGCACCACGTCGAGCCTCGCACCTTCAAAGACGTGTACCCGCGCTTCAAGACCATGACCGGGCACCTCGTGCACAGGAAGGGAGGGTGGGACTGCCACGGCCTGCCGGTCGAGCTGGAGATCGAGAAACGCATCGGCACCAAGGGCAAGCGCGACATCGAGGAGTTCGGCATCGAGCGGTTCAACGCGCTCTGCCGCGAGTCGGTCCTGCAGTACGTGGGGGACTTCGAGGAGCTGACCGAGCGCATCGGCTTCTGGATCGACACATCCGACGCGTACAGGACGATGGACACCGAGTACATCGAGTCTGTTTGGTGGTCCTTGAAGCAGCTCCACAAGCGTGGCTTGCTCGTCGAGGACGACAAGGTGACCGCGTACTGCCCCCGCTGCGGCACGGCCCTCTCCGACGCCGAGGTGGCGATGGGTTACGAGACGGTCCGCGATCCCAGCCTCTTCGTCCGGTTCCCTATCGTCGCCTCACCCGAAGGCGCCTTCGAAGGAGCGAGCCTGGTCGTGTGGACCACGACGCCCTGGACCCTGCCTTCGAACACCGGGGCCGCCGTCGCTCCGGACGCCACATACGTCCTGGTCGAAACGGACGGTGAAGGCCTCATCTTGGCCGAAGCCCTCAAGGAGAAGGTGCTGGGCGAGTCAGGCCACGTCGTCCGATCCTTCTCCGGCAGCGAACTCGTCGGGTCGGCCTACACGCCCCCCTACGCCAACGTCGAAGGGGCTCACACCGTGGTTGCGGCGCCCTTCGTCTCCACGGACGACGGTTCGGGGATCGTCCACCTCGCTCCGGCCTTCGGAGCCGACGACCTGGCGGTGGGTCGCGCCCAGGGCTGGCCGGTGTTCAAGCCGGTCGGCGACGACGGCACCTTCGGCGACGAGGCTCCTGCATTCGTGCGTGGGATGTTCGTCAAGGACGCGGACCCGGTCATCGTCGAGGACCTGCGCGACCGCGGCGTGCTGCTCGCCGAGGGCCTCTACGAGCACGCCTATCCCTTCTGCTGGCGGTGCAAGACCCCGCTCCTCTACTACGCGCGCAGCTCCTGGTACGTGCGCACGACGGCGGTGCGCGAGCGCCTGCTGGAGATCAACGACTCCGTCAACTGGTACCCCGACCACATCAAGAAGGGCCGCTACGGCAACTGGCTCGAGAACAACGTGGACTGGGCGCTGTCGAGGGAACGCTACTGGGGGACGCCGCTGCCGATCTGGCGGTGCGCCGCCGGACACGCGACCGCGGTGGGCTCGCTGTCCGAGCTGAGCGACCTCGCAGGCCACGATGTCCGCGAAGTCGATCCCCACAGACCCGCAATCGACGAGGTCGCCATCTCCTGCCCCGAGTGCAGCGGCGAGGCCACGCGCGTTCCAGAGGTGATCGACGCCTGGTACGACTCCGGCGCCATGCCCTTCGCGCAGTGGGGCTACCACCCTGAGCTCGGCAGGGGGATCGAGGAGTTCGAGAGATCGTTCCCCGCGGACTTCATCTCGGAAGCCATCGACCAGACGCGAGGGTGGTTCTACACCCTCATGGCCGAGGGGGTCCTGCACTTCGACTCGACCACCTACCGGAACGTCGTCTGCCTCGGACACATCGTCGCGGCCGACGGCCGCAAGATGTCGAAGTCGCTCGGCAACATCTTCGATCCTTTCGCCGCGCTCGACCGCCAGGGCGCCGATGCGTTGCGCTGGTTCATGCTTACGAGCGGCTCGCCCTGGGAACCCAGGCGCATCGGACACGAGGTGCTGGACGAGGTCGTGCGCCGCTTCTTCCTCACGCTCTGGAACGTCTACTCGTTCTTCGTCACGTACGCGAACGCCGCGGGCTTCGACCCGGAGACCACGGCCGCGCCCCCGCTGGCCGAGCGGCCACTGATGGACCGCTGGATCTCGTCTCAGCTCGCCGGGGCGGTGCGCGAGGTGGCCGAGAGGCTCGAGAACTACGACGCCACCGCCGCGGGCCGGCGCCTCGAGGCGTTCGTCGACGACCTGTCGAACTGGTACGTGCGCAGGTGCCGGCGGCGCTTCTGGAACCCGGGGGGCGAGGGTGGCGCCGACGCCGATGCCGCGTTCCACACCTTGCACGAGTGCCTCGTGACCCTCTCGCAGTTGTTGGCGCCATTCACGCCGTTCGTCGCGGAGGAGATCTGGCGGAACCTGGCAGCCGGGCGTTCCGGGGCGCCGGATTCGGTCCACCTGTCGGACTTCCCCGCCGTCCACGAGGCGGCGATCGACCCGGGACTGGACGAAGCCGGGAGCCTGGCCCGCAGGATCGTGGAGCTGGGCAGGCGCGTGCGCGCGGACACCAGGACCCGGACCCGTCAACCTCTCTCAGAGGCCGTGGTTCACCTGCCTGGACGGCGAGGCCAGCTGGACGAGTTGCTGGACGTCGTCGCCGACGAGCTGAACGTCAAGGGTGTGCGATTCGCGGATTCGGCGGAAGCCTTCGGCACCTGGCGGGCCAAGCCCGACTTCCGCGTGCTGGGGCCTCGCCTGGGACCCCGCGTGAAGATGGTCGCTGCCGCCCTCGCCGCGGACGACGGTTCTGTAGCGGGGGCCCTGGCCCGCGGGGAGGAAGCGACGCTGCCCCTCGCGGATGGGCCGCCGGTGACGCTTCACCCCGACGACGTCGAACTGGCGCAGGAGGTCCTCGAGGGATGGGGCGTCGCATCGGAGGGCGGGGTGACGATAGCGCTCGAGCTCGCCCTGACGCCAGAGCTCCGGCTCGAAGGGCTAGCGCGGGAGCTGGTGCGCGTTGCGCAGGACGCGAGGAAGGCGGCTGGGCTCGATGTGAGCGACCGCATCGTCCTTGGGTTCGCGACCGAGGGCGAGCTGGCCGCCGCGCTGGATGTGCACGAGTCCTACGTTGCCGGAGAGACGCTCGCGGTGGAACTGGTGCGCGGCTCGGTCGAGGGAGCCACCTACAGCGAGCAGGCGTCGATCGAAGGGGTGCAGGCCACGATCAGCCTGCGCAAGGCCTGAGCGGTCCAAGCGGCCGGGCGCGGATCAGTTCTCCTCGCCCCAGAACAGCTCCCTCAAGGAGCCGTCCTCCCCCGCCGCCTCGTCGGTCCGCTTCGCGGTCGCCGGTTCGGGCTCCTCCAGCACCACGGCCTCGGGCCCTCCGCCGGGCTCCGACGGCT
>CAZHRY010000057.1:0-16481 GCA_964535065.1 uncultured Actinomycetes bacterium | reverse complement strand
CGGATCACGGCCGTTGGGTCCGACGATGACATAGCGGAGCTGAGAGGACCCGGGACGCGAGTCATCGACCTGCGAGGACGCCTGCTTCTCCCCGGCTTCCAGGACGCCCACGCTCATCCCGTTTCGGGTGGTCTGGACATGCTCCAGTGCGACCTGCACGACCTGGGGACGAAGGACGAGTACCTCCGAGCGATCGCGGACTACGCCGCGTCGCATCCCGACGAGCCGTGGATCCTGGGAGGGGGCTGGTCTCAGGACGTGTTCCCCCGCGGCTGCCCATCCAAGGACGACCTGGACGAGATCCTGCCTGACAGGCCGGCCTTCCTGCCGAACCGCGATGGCCACAGCGTCTGGGTCAACTCGAAGGCGCTCGAGATGGCTGGAGTGACGTCTGCGACGCCCGACCCTTCGGACGGCAGGATCGAACGCCTGGAGAACGGAGAGCCCCAGGGGACCCTGCACGAGGGCGCTGAGAGCTTGGTGAGCCATCTGATACCCGATCCCTCGCCGGACATGGTCTACGAAGGGCTGCTGAAGGGGCAGGAGTACATGCACTCCCTGGGGATCACCGCTTGGCAAGACGCGATCGTGGCCGTGTCGGGCGCTTTCGCCAACGAGCCCGCGTACATCAAGGCCGCGGAGAACGGTGCGCTGACCGCCCGGGTCATCGGTGCCATGTGGTGGGAGCGGAGCCAGGGCCTTGAACAGATCGAGGATCTTGAAGGGCGGCGCCGCACGGTTGGCCGGTTCTCCAACACGAGCGTCAAGATCATGCAGGACGGTGTGTGCGAGAACTTCACGGCTGCCGTGATCGATCCGTACCTCGACCGAGACGGGCACGCCACGGAGAACCGGGGCATCTCGTTCGTGGACCCCGAGCTGCTCAAGGAAGCCGTCACCCGCCTAGACGCTCTCGGCTTCCAGGTCCACTTCCACTCGCTCGCGGACAGGGCCGTCCGTGAGGCGCTCGACGCGATCGAAGCGGCGCTGCGGACCAACGGCCCTTCGGATGGCCGGCACCACCTCGCTCACATCCAGGTGGTCCACCCCGATGACCTGCCGAGGTTCCAGGCGCTCGGCGCCATCGCCAACGCTCAGCCACTGTGGGCCGCGCACGAGGCACAGATGGACGAGCTGACGATCCCCTTCCTGGGGGAGCCGCGGTGGACCTGGCAGTACCCGTTCGCCAGCCTGATACGGAACGGGTCGATGATGGCGATGGGGAGCGACTGGCCCGTGTCCACGCCGAACCCCCTCGAAGAGATCCACGTCGCCGTCAATCGTCAGATGCCGCCGGACTACCCGTACAGGGTCGAGAACCGCGATGTGTTCCTGCCGGAGGAGAAGCTGGATCTGTCGACATCCGTGGCCGCATTCACGATCGGCTCGGCCTACGTCAACCACATGGATGACACGACCGGCTCCATCGAGCCAGGGAAGTTCGCCGACCTGACGGTCATCGACAGGAACATCTTCGAGCACCCGGCCGAGGAGATATCGTCGGCCGCGTGCGACATGACGTTCGTGCAGGGCGAACTCGTTTACGCCTCGCCCGGTGCCTGACGGCCGGCGCCGGATCAGGTCGCCGTCAGGCGGCCGTGCTCCTGGGCCCAGCGGCGCAGGTTCTCGATGTGAGAGCGCGGTTCCGCGCCGTGCTCGCACGTCATGGGATCCTCACAAGAGGGGTTGCCCTCCATCGTGAAGAAGTTGAACATGCAGTAGTCGCACTGCACCTTCAACTCCTCGGGGAGATAGGGGCAGTCCCCATAGTGACATCCGCGAGACCCCTCCCCGGTGAGGATGTCGTACCCACAACCGGGGCACTTGTCGAACCCGTCCCATCGGCTCATAGTTAGCCTCCACCCACAGCCTCCCGCCGGCATCCCTTGTCGCCCAGGTGCGAAAGTCCCTGCGTCCGGGGCCGTCCGGCCGCTTCCCGGAGGCTCCTGACCAGTAGTCAAGGGGTCGCGTTGCCTGCCCGAGGACGCACCCGCACGATGGCCGCCTGTACTACCGAAGGGGGCGCAAGGATGCCGCAGCCGTTCGACATGAGCCTGGTCCAGCGCGGAGCCCGCAACAGGCGCACGCCCTACTACGAGGCCACCCAGCGTTACGGGCCGAAGGGTTTCACGGTCTACAACCACATGTACTTCCCGATCCGCTTCGACTCGTTCGAGGCGGAATTCGACGCTTTGCTGAACCGGGTCACGCTGTGGGACGTATCGGTCGAGCGATGCCTGGAGGTCTCCGGGCCCGACGGGTTCCGCTTCGCCCAGCTGCTCACCCCGCGCGACCTATCCAAGTGCGCGGTCGGCCAGGCCAAGTATGTCCTGATCTGCGATGCCGATGGCGGCATCGTGAACGACCCCGTACTCACGAGGATGGACCAGAACACGTTCTGGTTCGCGCTCGCGTCCAGCGACGCCCTACTGTTCGCTCGGGGCCTGAAGAATGCGTATCCGGACCTCGATGTGACGATCCGCGAGGCAGACGTGGCACCGCTGCAGGTGCAGGGGCCGCGCTCGAAGGATCTCATGGTCAAGCTGCTCGGTCCGGAGATCCTGGACCTCCGGTACTACTTCTGGACCTGGGCTGAGATCGCGGGCGTACCCGTGGTGGTCACCCGAACGGGATGGACGTCCGAGGTCGGTTACGAGGTCTACACGACCGAGACGACCAGAGGCGTGGATGTCTACGAGGCGATCATGGAGGCGGGCCGTGAGTTCGGGATCGCGGCCACCGGGCCGAGCGACATACGCCGGATCGAGGGGGCGATCTTCAACTGGGGTGCGGACATGACCTATGAGAACAACGCGTTCGAGATGGGCCTGGAGCGGCTCGTGGACCTCGACTCGCTGCCCGACGATGCCTCGATCTCGATACGGGCTTACCGGCGGATCGCGTCCGAAGGGGTCACGAGGAAGATCAACGGCGTCGTCTTCGATGGTGACCCGTTCCCTGAGCTCAACAACGTCAAGTGGCCGGTGTCGATCGACGGGGCCGTGCAGGGCAAGGTCACGTCGGCGATCTACTCTCCGCGGCTGAAGCAGAACATCGGTTACTGCTGGTTGCCTGCCGACCTCAGCCACGAGGGTCAAACCCTCACCGCGCTATCGGAGTGGGGGACCCGAACGGGATTCGTCACGCCGATGCCGTTCGTGGATCCGGCGAAGGAGATACCCAAGTCCTGAACCGCGCTTCAATACGATAGCTACAGGTCGAAGGCAGATGGGAACTTGCACTCACACCGCCTGCTGAATCATGATTCAGCAGGGGCCACAGGTTCGAAGGGGGGACCCGGCCATGACCGGTTTAGGGGGATCACGGTGAACGAACGCGAGGAGATGCTCGAGCAGAGCGCGACGATCTACTTCGGCCCGTGGTACAGGCGGTCGCCGTTCTTCGAAGCCACCCGGCGCGCCGGGTGCACGGCCTACGACGTGTACAACCACATGCTTCTGCCCGGTTACTATGACGACCCGGACGTCGAGTATCGTTTGCTGAACGACGCGGTCACCCTCTGGGATGTGGGGGTGGAAAGGACCGTCGAGATCAGCGGTCCGGATGCGGACCGCCTCGTGGACATGCTGACCTGCCGCGACCTCACCAGGTGCGCGGTCAAGCAGGGCAAGTACATGCTGGTGCTCGCCCCCGACGGCGGGATCGTGAACGACCCCGTCCTGCTGCACGTCGGCCATAACCGCTGGTGGATGCAGCTGGCGGATTCGGATGCGGGCCTTTACGCCCTCGGAGTGGCTACCGGACTCGGGCTCGACGCAGAGGTGACCTATCCCGACGTTCATCCGGTGCAGGTCCAAGGGCCCTCCTCGGCGCGGACGCTGGAGAAGCTCGTCGACCGGGCTATCTACGACATCCGGTACTACTGGTGCGACGAGTTCATGATCGGGGACATACCTGTCGTGATCAGCCGGACAGGGTGGAGCGCCGTGCCCGGATTCGAGGTGGACCTGCTTGACGGCTCAAGGGGAGACGAGCTCTGGAACGCTATCTTGGAGGCGGGAGAGGAGTTCGGGATCCGCCCGGTCGCGCCATCAGAGGCTCGCCGGATAGAGGCCGGGATCTTCAACTACGGCTCAGACATCACCTTGAACGACACGCCGCTGCACGTCATGGGCCTGGAGAGGCTCGTCGAGGAGCAAGCCCAGGACTACATCGGCAAGGCAGCGCTGGAGGACCTGCGTGCCCGGGGGGTCGATCGGAAACTCGTCGGCATCGAGCTCGAGGGAGAGGCTCTCCGTGCCGAACTGTCCTGGTACTGGGACGTCTTCAAGGATGGTGCGAAGGTCGGGTACGTGACGGACGCGATCTGGTCCCCTGGACTGCAACGGAACATCGGGTACGTGTGGGTTCCCGTCGGGCTGGCCGAGCCAGGGAATCGGCTCGACGTCGTTACCGAACAGGGAGAGCGCATCACCGGCGTCACCGCGGCGATCCCGTTCGTCGATCCGAAGAAGGAGAGGCCGGCGGCGCCCCGCGCGGCCCCGGCGTAGCCGGGCAGAAGGAGAAGTCTTGGGCAGGAAGGGCAGACTCGATCGGCGACCGCCGGCCACCGCGCCGGCGCCGCGAGGGGCGCACAAAGCCCTATTGCTCGTCGAGAAGAAGGCCAAGGAGGTGATCTGGGACTGCCGGATGTGCGGCCAGTGCATCCTTCACTCGACCGGGATGTCGTGCCCGATGCGCTGTCCGAAGAACCTGCGGAACGGCCCATGCGGCGGCGTCCTGATCGACGGCCGCTGCGAGGTCCAGCCCGACCTTCCCTGCGTGTGGGTCCAGGCTTGGAAGGGATCCCGGGTCCTCCCCTTCTGGCGTGACCACATGGAACACCTGAACAAGCCGGTGGACTGGCGCCTGCAGGAGACGGGCTCCTGGGAGAACCTCTTCACGCGGCGTGACCGCCACGCGCCCGCGGCCTGGAAGAGCTACGAGGAGCACCGGGTGCTGTGACCGAGCCCAGGAGCCATCTGCACGACCTCCTTCTCAGGGGGGAATTCGTGGTAACGGCCGAGCTTCAGACGAGCGACGGGGGAGACCCGGCTGAGGTCCACGAACTGGCACGCCCCCTACTCGGGAACGTGGACGCGGTCAACTGCACGGACAATTCCGCCGCCCACCCGCACCTGTCGCAGCTCGCAGCCTCGAGGCTGCTGCTCGACGCCGGGATCGAGCCCATCGCGCAGTTCGGCTGTCGCGATCGCAATCGGCTGGCCTTGCAGGCCGACCTCCTCGGAGCTCAGGCCCTCGGTGTCCGCAACGTGGTCCTCATGACCGGCGACGACGTGACCGCGGGCGATCACCCGGAGGCCAAGCCCCTGTTCGACATCGACTCGATGCACGCGATCCGGATCGCCAGGATCATGCGCGACGAGGGTACGTACCTTTCGGGGCGTAAGCTCTCCTCGCCCCCCACGTTCCTGATCGGCGCCGTCGAGAACCCCTTCGCGCCCCCCCAGGACTACAGGGTGACGCGCCTCGCCAAGAAGATCGAAGCCGGAGCCGAGTTCGCGCAGACCCAGATCTGCTTCAACGTCGAGCGCCTGCGGTCGTTCATGAAGGAGGCCGTGGACAGGGGGCTCACCGAGAGGTGCTGGATCATCGCGGGCGTGTACGTGCCGCGGTCGGCGCGTGCCGCGCAGTACCTGCGTGACGTCGTGCCCGGCATAGACGTCCCCGAGGGGGTGGTTGCCCGCCTCGCCGGCGTCCCTGCGGAGCGCCAGGAGGAAGAAGGGGTCCGGATGGCCGTGGAGATCTGTGAGGAGATCCGGTCCATGCCCGGAGTCGCGGGCGTGCACCTGATGTCGATCAAGGGGGACCACGCGATCGTTCGAACCGCCGAGGAGCTCGGCCTGGCCCCCAGACCCGCCTTCCGAGCTTCCGTGCCGTAGCATCGAACCGTCGCCGCGTGAGCGACGGAAACGTATGTGGCCGGGAGCTATATCCGGGGAGGTGGTTAAGGGATCATGCGCAGACCGCTGATCGGTGTCGGTGCCCTGGCGATCGCGGTGATGACGGCCTCGTGTTCCGTGAACCTGTCCGGCAACCGTTCCGCCGGTTCCACGGATCCGGTCACCCGGGCTCCGCAGCCACCGGCCGAGCCCGTCGCCTCGGTCGTCGAGAGGGTCCTTCCTGCCGTGGTCAACGTGACCACGGACGCGTTCCGCCCGGATGCGGCAGGAACCTCGCAGGGGGTGGGCACCGGATTCGTGATCCGGTCCGACGGCGTCATCGTCACGAACTGCCATGTCGTCGAGGGCGCCTCGCGGATCACCGTGTTCACGTCCGAGCACGATCCGCAGAGGTTCGAGGCGCGCGTGATCGGCGGTGACTGCCTGCATGACCTCGCCGTCTTGAAGGTGGACGCGGAGGGTCTGCCGACGGTCCGCTTCGGGAACTCCGGCTCTCTCCAGCTCGGGCAGGGGGTCATAGCCCTCGGGTACGCGCTGGCACTGGAAGGAGGTCCCACCGTCACGACCGGGATCGTGTCGTCCATCGATCGGACGATCCGTACGAGGGACCCTCGGTGCGAGGTTTGCCAGAATGGGATCCGCGTCTACGAGAACGTCATCCAGACCGACGCGGCGATCAACCATGGCAACTCCGGTGGCCCTCTCGTGGACATGTCCGGGCTCGTGGTCGGGATCAACTCCGCGGGGGCCGACGACGCCGAGAACATCGGGTTCGCGATCGCGATCGACTCGGTTCGCGACGCTATCCAGAAGGCGATCGACGATCCCCTGGCTCCCACGCCCTACCTTGGCGTGACGACGCAGGGGGTGACCCCCGATCTCGCATTCCAGCTCGGGTTGCGCACCGAGACCGGCGCGTACGTCGTTGCCACCCTGAAGGACGGGCCGGCCGCCGGGGCAGGGATCAGGGCGGGCGACGTGATCGTGTCGATCCAAGGGCAAGAGGTCAGCTCGTCCGGGAGCCTCTCCGATGTGCTGGAGTCGCTCGCGCCGGGGCAGGAAGTGACCGTCGACGTCATGGGCCCGTCCGGCGACCTCAGGTCGATCCAGGTCGTGCTGGGCACTCGGCCCCTTCCCGTCGAACTACCGTGACGAGGCGGCCTCCGGCGTGCGCTAGCCTGGGGCCCTGATGAGGGTCAGACTGCGCAACCCGGACAAGGACATCGACGTCGCCGGAGGCCGCCTCGTCCGAGAGGTGCTGGCCGAGCTGGGCATAGATCCCGACACCGTCCTCGTGATCCGAGAAGGAGAACTCATCACGCGAGAGGTCCGCGTGGACGACGAAGACATCCTGGAGCTTCGGCCGGTCATCTCCGGGGGTGCCCGGTGAAGTGCACCAGGTGCCGTGCTGCGGCCGTGATCGAGGTCAGGCGCCACAACGCCGCCTACTGCAAGGACTGCTTCTTGGCCGTCTTCCGCCGGCAGGTCGAGCGAACCATCGAGCGGTGGGAGATGTTCGCCGCCGGAGACCGCGTCCTCGTCGCGGTCTCCGGCGGCAAGGACTCGCTCGCCCTCTGGGACGTCCTCCTGCACCTGGGGCTGGACGCCACGGGCCTCTACCTCGGTCTCGGGATCGGAAGCTATTCGGATCGCTCGCGCACGACCGTTGCGGCCTTCGCCGAAGAGCGGTCGGCCCCGCTCCTCGAAGTGGACCTGCGCGACGAGCACGGCTTCGACGTGCCGATGGCCCAGCTCAGGGGCCCACGGTCCGCGTGTGCCGTCTGCGGCCTTTCCAAGCGCTACGTCTTCAACAGGGCGGCCCTACAGGGGGGGTTCAACGTGGTCGCGACCGGCCACAACCTCGACGACGAGGCGGGGACCCTGCTCGGCAACACCCTCCGATGGAACACCGAGTACATCTCGCGCCAGTCCCCGGTCCTGCCCGCCAAGGAAGGGATGGTCAAGAAGGTCAAGCCCCTCCACAGGATCTCAGAGCTCGAGACCGCCGCGTACGCGTTCCTCAGGCGCATCGACTACGTGGTGGAGGAATGTCCGCTCGTGGCCGGCAACACCCAGCTGCGCTACAAGGAGGCCATGAACGCGATCGAGGCGCGCTCGCCGGGCACGAAGGCCCAGTTCTTCCTCGGCTACCTGGACCGAGGGATGCCGCTCTTCGAGAGGGAGGACAGGGCTGAGGTCTCCGCGTGCCACAACTGCGGCCAGCCGACCACCGGGGAGTTCTGTGCGTTCTGCCGCGCCAGGGCCCAGGTCCTCGGCGAGCGGCTGGGCGCGGAGCCGTCTGACAGGGTCGGGAGGGGTGAGCTGGCCGACGAGGTCCTCCCGGCGGAGCTGTACGGACAGGCGGTCCCGTGAGCGCACCCTTCGAGCCCGGAGAGCACGCTCTGCTCCTGGACCAGCGCGGACGGACGTACCTGGTCCTGTTGCAGGCCGGAGGCACCTTCCACTCGCATTCAGGAACCCTTGCGCACGACGAGATCCTGGGCCGGCCGGAGGGCACACGCCTCGAGACGGCCAACGGCATGGTGCTCACCGCCTTCCGGCCCCTGCTCTCCGACCACGTCCTGAAGATGAAGAGGGGAGCGCAGGTCGTGTACCCGAAGGATCTGGGGCCGATCCTGATGTTCGCGGACATCCACCCGGGGGCGCGGGTTCTCGAGGCGGGCACGGGTTCGGCGGCGCTGACGATCGCTCTTTGCCGGACCGTGGGGGAGTCGGGGAAGGTCGTGTCCTACGAGGCCCGTGAAGAGCACATGGAGCAGGCCCGCAAGAACCTGGAGGGGTTCTTCGGCAAGATCCCCGATCAGCTCCAGCTCCGAGACGGGGATGTCGCAGAGGTGGCCGCGACTGGCGAGCGCTTCGAGCGCTGCGTGCTCGACCTGCCGGAGCCATGGGGGCCGCTGGAAGCGATCCACGGGGCGCTGGAGCCGGGCGGTGTGCTCTGCGCTTACCTGCCGACGACGATCCAGGTTCAACAGCTGGTGCTGGAACTTCCCCACAGCGGGTTCCTCCACATCCAGACCTTCGAGACGCTACGCCGAGGCTGGCACGTGACCGAGCGGAGCGTGCGTCCCGACCATCGGATGATCGGGCACACCGGGTTCCTGACGGTGGCTCGGCGCCTGGCCTGAGCGCTCCGCTGCAACCCACCGAGCGGTTCTGCTCGTATCTAGGTACTACTGGGCCAGGCGCTACAGGACCGGGCCACATGACCCGAAGGGTCGTTGGACTACCACGTCGGACCCCGGGTATAGACTCGATAGCCGCGGGGAGGTGAAGCGGATGGCCGGTGGATCGGAGACCGAACGCTACGAGCAGCAGGTCCACGAGCTGTTGTCGCAGGTCAAGTTCCTCGAGGAAGAGGTGGGCCTGCTCCGCCGTCGCCTGACCAACGCCCCTCGCCAAGTCACGGTCCTCGAAGAGAAGCTCGTCGAGACGCGCGAGCAACTCGCCAGGGCGATGGGACAGAACCAGAAACTGGCCGATGCTCTTCGGACCGAGCGGGAGAAGATCCAGCAGCTCGCCGCCGAGGTGGAGAAGCTCGGCCAGCCTCCGGCCACGTTCGGCGTCTTCCTCCGCTCCAACGACGACGGCTCGATGGACGTCGTCACCGCTGGGCGCAAGATGCGCGTCGTGCCGATCCCCGACATCGAGATCCAGAAGGTCACACCGGGCGCGCAGGTGATCCTCAACGAGTCCCTCAACGTAACCCAGGTGCTCGAGCACGATCCGGCCGGCGAAGTCGTGAAGGTCAAGGACCGGCTCGGAGAGGACCGGGTCGTGGTGTTCGGTCATGGTGACGAGGAGCACGTGGCCTACATCGCCGGGATACTGCTTCAAACGGGCCTGCGCGCGGGCGACCACGTCCTCTTCGACCCTCGCTCCCTGGTCGTGTCCGAGCTTCTCCCGAAGGAAGAGGTCGAGGAGCTGGTCCTCGAAGAGGTCCCGGATGTCACGTACGACGACATCGGGGGCCTCGAGGGGCAGATAGAGCACATCCGCGACGCCGTCGAGCTGCCGTACCTCTACGCGGAGCTGTTCCACGAGCACGAACTCGAGCCCCCCAAAGGCGTTCTTCTCTACGGACCTCCCGGGTGCGGCAAGACGCTGATCGCCAAGGCCGTCGCCAAGTCGCTCGCCGACAAGGTCAGGGAGCGTACGGGCCGGGAGGACGCTCGCTCCTACTTCCTCAACGTGAAGGGTCCTGAGCTGCTCAACAAGTACGTGGGCGAAACCGAGCGCCAGATCCGTGAGATCTTTCAGCGCGCCAAGGAGCGGAGCGAGGAGGGCCTCCCCGTCATCGTCTTCTTCGACGAGATGGATTCCATCTTCCGGACCCGCGGAACCGGTATCTCGTCCGACGTCGAGTCGACGATCGTTCCGCAGCTCCTGAGCGAGCTGGACGGCGTGGAGACGCTGAAGAACGTCATCGTGATCGGTGCCTCCAACCGCGAGGATCTGATCGACCCTGCCATCCTCCGGCCCGGCCGCCTCGACGTGAAGATCAAGATCGAGCGACCCGACGCCCAGCAGGCCGCAGACATCATGTCCAAGTACCTTCACCCCGTCGTTCCCATCCATCCGGACGAGATCGAGCGCTACGGCGGCGATGTCCAGACCGCGTGCCGGCGGATGATCGAGAAGACCGTGGAGCGCATGTACGCCGCCAGCGAAGAGAACCGCTTCTTGGAGGTCACCTACGCCTCGGGCGACAAGGAGATCCTGTACTTCAAGGACTTCAACTCGGGAGCCATGATCGAGAACATCGTGCGCCGGGCCAAGAAGGACGCGATCAAACGTTTCCTCTCCACGGGAGAGAAGGGGATCAAGGGCGACGACATGCTCCGGGCGATCCGCGACGAGTTCAAGGAGAACGAGGACCTGCCGAACACGACCAATCCCGACGACTGGGCCAGGATCTCGGGCAAGAAGGGCGAGAGGATCGTCTACGTCCGTACCCTGCTCGGCCAGGACGGCGAGGGGCGTCAGGTCGAACGCGTGAGCGCGGGGCAGTACCTGTAGGGTTTGAGGCATGGCGATCCCCAAGGTCCTTGGGACCGAAACGGAGTACGGCATATCCTCCATGGGGCAAGCCGACTTCAACCCCGTCCTGTCGTCATCGCTGCTGATCTCGGCGTACGCGGGCTCCCTTCGCAAGATCAGGTGGGACTACGAAGACGAGTCGCCCCTTCGCGACGCGCGAGGGTTCGAGCCCGCCCCGGTCCGCGAGATATCCGACGAGGACCTGGGACTCGCCAACGTGATCCTCCCCAACGGCGCCCGTTACTACGTGGACCACGCCCACCCCGAGTACTCCACCCCCGAATGCCTGAACGCACGCGAGCTGGTGGTACACGACAAAGCGGGAGAGAGGATCCTGGAGCTCTCGCTCGGAGTCGTCGCGCGCGAGATGCCCATGGCTCCCGGCTTGGGCATCTACAAGAACAACTCCGACGGGAAGGGCAACTCGTATGGGACCCACGAGAACTACCTCGTGGACCGGCACGTGCCGTTCGGTGATCTGGTGCGAGACCTCACCCCGTTCTTCGTCACCCGCCAGGTGTTCACGGGCGCGGGCAAGCTAGGTTACGAGGGGCACTGGGATGACCGCACCCGTCATTCGTTCCAGCTCACGCAGCGCGCAGACTTCTTCGAAACGGAGGTCGGGCTCGAGACAACGCTCAAGCGTCCGATAGTCAACACCCGTGACGAGCCGCACGCGGACCCCGAGAAGTACAGGCGGCTCCACGTGATCGTCGGCGACGCGAACATGTGCGAACCGGCCACTCTCCTGAAGCTGGGTACGACCGCACTGATCCTGAAGATGATCGAGGACTCCTTCCTCCCGGACTTCACGCTTGTCAATCCCGTGGCGGCCCTGCACGAGATCTCTCGCGACCCGTCCCTCGAAGCGCAAGTGCTGCTGGCGGACGGGCGCCGGATGACCGCGCTGCAGCTGCAGGGGGAGTACCTGGAACTTGCCCGGAAGTATGTGGACCGCGAAGACGACACACCGGACAACAGACAGGTCGTTGACCTCTGGGAGTCGGTCCTCCAGGGGCTCGGTGAGGACCCCATGTCCCAGGCCAGGCGACTCGACTGGGTGGCGAAGCTCCGGCTCCTCGAGGGCTACCGAGACCGGGGCGGCCTGGACTGGGGCGATCCGAAGCTCCGCGCGATCGACCTTCAGTACCACGATGTCCGTCGCGACAAGGGCCTCTACCATCGCCTGGAGAGCGCCGGGAAGGTAGATCGGGTCACCACCGACGACGAGGTCGAGCGCGCGATCATGGAACCGCCCGAGGGCACACGCGCCTACTTCCGCGGCCGCTGCATATCGCGGTATCCCGACGCCATAGCGGCCGCTTCCTGGGATTCCGTGATCCTCGATACCGGTCAAGATGCGTTGCAGCGCATCCCGATGCGCGAGCCCCTCAAGGGAACCAGGGCGCACGTCGAGGAGTTGTTGGAGGCCTGCGAAGATGCCGCCGCGCTCGTTGACCGGCTCCAGGTCTGAGCCTGTCGGTGGGGCACGGTACGATACGTCTCCGGAAAGGAGCGGTCCGTGCCCGAGCAGGAACAGAAGCGCATCCAGAAGAAGAGCGGCGGCGAAGGCGGGGACGACGCGGGTCAGGTCGCGGCTTCGTCCAGAGCCAGCGAGCTGAAGGACGAGATGGACGAGATCCTGGATGAGATCGACTCCGTTCTCGAGGAGAACGCTGAGGAGTTCGTCAAGTCCTACGTCCAGAAGGGCGGCCAGTGACCGAGCAGGTCCACCTGCCGACGACGGGCTCCGTGTTCGGATCGAGCCCGAGTTTCATGGACCTTCTGCAGACGCAGACTTCCGGCACCGTCCCGGGCGCCGTGAAGGATGCTGGTATCTCGATCCCGCACGCCACGACGGTGCTCGGTCTCAAGTACGCCGACGGTACCCTGATGGCCGGTGATCGCAGAGCGACCTCCGGCAATCTGATCGCGGATCCCAAGATCCGCAAGGTGTTCGCCGCCGACGAGTACTCCGCCATAGGCATCGCGGGCGCCGCGGGCCAGTCTCTCGAGATAGTCAGGATCTTCCAGCTCGAGCTGGAGCACTACGAGAAGATCACAGGAGATCGCCTCTCGCTGGAAGGCAAGGCGAATCGTCTCGCGCAGATGATCCGCTCCAACTTCCCCATGGCACTGCAGGGCCTCGTCGTCGTGCCGCTGTTCGGCGGCTTCGACGAGCGCCGCCAAGAGGGGCGCATCTTCTACTACGACGCTACGGGTGGAAGGTGGGAGGAGGACGACTACCACTCCACGGGATCGGGCAGCCTCCCTGCGAAGAGCTCCCTCAAGAAGCGGTGGAGGCCCGGCCTATCCAGGGAGGAGGCTATCCGTGTCGCGGTCGAAGCCCTCATCGACGCCGCGGAAGACGACTCTGCGACAGGCGGCCCGGACGCCGCCCGGGGCATCTGGCCGGTGGTTCTCACGGTGACTGCGGAGGGGGCCCATGACGTGCCCGACGACGAGGTGGCGGCCGCCGTCCAGGCGGTGCTGGGAGAGAGGTCCTCATGAGCTTCATGCCTTACGTGGCGCCGGAGCAGCTCATGAAGGACCGCTCCGACTACGCCCACAAGGGGATCTCGAGGGGTCGTTCCGTGATCGGCCTCGAGTACGAGCATGGCCTGCTGTTCATCGCCGAGAACCCGAGCGCCACGCTCCACAAGATCTCGGAGATCTACGACTCGGTGGCTTTCGCAGGGGTCGGGAAGTACTCGGAGTTCGAGGAGCTGCGCATCGCCGGGATCCGCCTCGCCGATCTGCGTGGGTACCAGTACGGTCGCGAGGACGTGAAGGCACGCGACCTGGCGAACGCCTACTCACAGGCCCTATCCACCATCTTCACGCAGCAGATGAAGCCGTACGAGGTCGAGATCCTCGTCGGGGAGGTAGACGGTGAGGCGGGCGCGACGTCCATGTACCACATCCTCTTCGACGGCTCGGTCACCGACGAGCAGGGCTGCGTCGCCATGGGCGGCCAGGCCGACGACCTCACCGAGACCCTCCGCGAGCGATACGAGCCCGGATGGGACCTCGCCACGGCGGTGCGTACGGCCGTGGACGTGCTGGCCTCTGCGCCAGAGCCGCGCGAGCTCTCCGTGGACCAGATCGAAGCCGGAGTGCTGGACCGTACGCGGCCGCAACGCCGGAAGTTCCGTCGCCTCAGCGCGCAGGAGCTGTCCGAGATCTCCGGAGGCTGAGTCCCGCAGAACCCTCCGAGTCGTCTTACGCTTGGCCCGTGGACAGGCGTATCTACGGACTCGAGAACGAATACGGGGTGACCTGCACCTTCAGGGGACAGCGACGCCTCTCCCCCGACGAGGTTGCGCGCTACCTGTTCCGCCGCGTGGTCCACTGGGGCCGCTCGTCCAACGTCTTCCTGGAGAACGGCGCCAGGCTCTACCTCGACGTCGGCTCCCATCCCGAGTACGCGACACCCGAGTGTGACGACGTCCGTGAGCTGGTCGCACACGACAAGGCCGGGGAGCGGATCTTGGAGCACCTCCTCAACGCAGCCGAGATGCGCCTGCACGAAGAGGGCATCAGCGGCGACGTCTACCTGTTCAAGAACAACACCGACTCGGCAGGGAACTCGTACGGATGTCACGAGAACTACCTCGTTGCCCGTCATGGCGAGTTCGCCAGGATGGCGGACATCCTCATCCCGTTCTTCGTAACCAGGCAGATCTGGTGTGGCGCAGGCAAGGTTCTCCACGGGCCCCGAGGCGCCCAGTACTGCATCACGCAGCGCGCCGAGCACATCTGGGAAGGGGTTTCAAGCGCGACCACGCGCAGCCGGCCCATCATCAACACCCGCGACGAGCCGCACGCCGACGCCGAGCGCTTCAGGCGTCTCCATGTGATAGTCGGCGACTCGAATATGAGCGAATGGACGACGTTCCTGAAGATCGGGATCACCGACCTGCTGCTGCGGATGCTGGAGGCGAACACGGTCATGCGGGACCTCACCCTCGAGAACCCGATCAGAGCGATCCGTGAGATCAGCCACGACACCACCTGCACACGCAAGGTCAAGCTGACGAATGGCCGTGAGCTGTCAGCCCTCCAGGTTCAGCGCGAGTACTTCGAGAAGACCGCCCGCTTCATGGAACGGCGTGGAGCGGACGAGACCTCGGCCCTGCTGATCCGCGAGTGGGGGGATGCTCTGGACGCCCTCGAGGCCCAAGAGCCGGAACGACTGGTCCGCAAGGTCGATTGGGTCACCAAGTGGGTCATGATCGAGAGGTACTCGGCCAAGCACGACCTGCCGCTAGGCTCGCCTCGCATAGCCCTGCTGGATCTGGCGTATCACGACGTCGATCGGGAGCGCGGGCTGTTCTACCTGCTGCAGCGTGCCGGCAAGGTGGAGCGCGTCGTGGACGACGAGGTCATCTCGACCGCCATGCGCGAGCCCCCGCAGAACACCCGGGCCAAGCTGCGCGGGGACTTCATCAGGAACGCGAAAGCCAAGAGGCGCGACTACACGGTGGATTGGGTCCATCTGAAGCTGAACGACCAGGCGCAGCGCACCGTGCTGTGCAAGGACCCGTTCCGCAGCGTGGACGAACGCGTGGAGCAGCTGATCGCCCACATGTAGCCGCGCTCGCGCTCCTCAGGCGTGGCGGCTGATCAAGGATTCGATGAACGGGTTGAGGGACCCGTGCATGTGCCCGTAGATCGAGCAGTGCCCCATGCCTTCGAACACGTGCAGCTCGGCCCCGGGAACGAGGTCTGCGACCACCTTCGCATCCTGTGGGGGAGCCTGGATGTCCTCCTGCCCCGCGATCACGTGGAGCGGGATCCGGCATCCTGGCAGCTCGGCGGTCTGGTCGAACCGGAGGCTCATGTCCCAGTGGGGCTCCAGGCTCTCCTCGTTGTCGCCGGACTCCATCCAGCCCAGCAGGTCCTCCTTGATACGCCCCCAGAGCTCGGGGTCGCCCAGAGCCCGGGCCGGATAGAGCATCGAGGCGTAGTGCACTACACCCATCATCCCGTCCAGTCTCCCCCCGGCACGCCTGAACTCGATCTCAGCCTCCTGGTAGTCCCAGCACCAGCCCTCGCTGTTCGCCCCGGTCCCCATGACCACGGCACACGAAACGAGGTCGGGGCGGTCTATCGTCACCTGCTGGACGATGATCGAACCCATCGACAGCCCGACCAGTGCAACTGGCGGCTGGCAGACCCCTTCGATCAGCTCGGCCGTGTCGCGAGCGAAGTCGCTCGCGGACCACGGGAGAGGCGCGGAGCAGCGGGTGGCCCCGACGCCCCGGTTGTCGAACGTCGTGCACCGCCAACGGCGCGAGAAGTGCGGGATCTGATATCGATGCCATCTGGCGCCGGTGTCGCCGCCGCCCGAAACGAACACGACATCCTTCCCCGAACCGAACTGGTCGTAGTGGATCGAGGCTTCGGAGGCGTCGAACGACGGCACGGTCGCGAAGCCTAGAGGGCCAAGCGTTGCTTGCGCAACGCCTACGGGGGTCGGCCCCCCCGGTTTGG
>CAZHRY010000056.1:12539-16625 GCA_964535065.1 uncultured Actinomycetes bacterium | reverse complement strand
CGAAGGAGATGCGCAACCTCTCGCCCCTGACCGGTCTGCCGGGGAACATCCGGATTCAGGAAGAGATCGAGCGCCAGGTCCGTGAGGGTCACGACTTCGCCGTCCTGTATTGCGACATGGACAACTTCAAGACCTACAACGACCAGAAGGGCTTCGTCGCGGGCGACCGGATGATCCAGGCGACCGCGCGCATCATCCAGGACGTGGTTGCCGAACAGTCGGGCACGGACGGGTTCGTGGGACATGTCGGCGGCGACGACTTCGTCGCAGTCGTCGGAACCGAGGAGGCCGAACAGGCCGCCAAACGTATCTGCGAGCGGTTCGACGAGGCGCGAGCGGACTTCTACGACCCAGAGGATCTGGAGCGCGGCCACGTGCGGATGGAAGACCGCAAAGGTGTGCTTCAGGACATCCCTCTGGTGGCGGTGTCGATCGGGATAGCCAGTTCGGCCAAGAGGCGGTTCGAGCACTACGGCGAGGCGGTGGCCGTCGCCACCGAGATGAAGTCGTTCGCCAAGCGCGACTCCGGGTCGAGCTACGCGGTGGACCGCCGTACCGCCGAGTGACGGGCCGCCTCTATACTGGTGGCAAGCCTGTTTCCGGGGCGGGGTGGAAGTCCCCACCGGCGGTTAGAGTCCGCGACCCCCTTCGAGCCACGCAGGGGTGGACCCGGTGAAACTCCGGGACCGACCGTCAGAGTCGGGATGAGAGGGAACAGGGCGCTTCGAGCGCTGCCGCGTGCCGGCCGCGCCCGTCGTGTCGTTCCGTGCCCCGGCCAAGGGGGAACATGGAACGGAACGGGAAGCACATGCGGCGGGCCCTCGAGCTGGCGGAACGAGGCTGGGGCAACGTCTCTCCCAACCCGATGGTGGGCGCTATCGTCGTGTCCGCCGACGGCGAGATCCTGGGAGAGGGCTGGTACGAGGGGCCCAGGGGGCGTCCTCACGCCGAGATCCATGCATTGGCCACCGCCGGCTCGCGTGCGAGGGGCGCAACCCTCGTCTGTACGCTCGAGCCGTGCGACCACCACGGCTCCACCCCTCCCTGCACGGAAGCTTTGATCGAAGCCGGGATCGGCCGGGTGGTGGTCGCGGCCGGAGACCCGAACCCCGTGGTGAACGGACGTGGCTTCCGGCGGCTGCGAGAGGCCGGGATCGAGGTCGAGACTGGCCTGCTGGAGCAGGAGGCACGCAGGCTCAATGCCGCGTTCGAGCGGCACGTCACGACGGGAAGGCCCTTCGTGATCCTCAAGACCGCGGCTTCGCTGGACGGTAAGACGGCCGCCGCCGACGGCTCCTCGAAATGGATCACATCCGAAGAGGCCCGCGCCGACGCGCAGCGGCTGCGCGCGTGGGCCGATGCGGTTTCCGCCGGGTCGCGCACCATCGTGGAAGACGACCCGGCCTTGACCGTGCGCGACCCGGCCCTCGCAGGCGCGCGGCGGCCGCTGCGCGTCGTTATCGACTCGGCCGGGCGCGTGACCGCCGACGCGCAGGTGTTCGACGACGCGGCGCCGACGCTCGTCGCCACTACCGATCTCGCGCCCGACGAGCGCATCCGGAGCTGGCAGTCCGCCGGCGCTGAGGTTCTCGTCCTCGAGCGCGACCAGGCCGGCGGGGTATCCCTGACGGAGCTTGTGGACGCCCTCGGCAAGCGCGACGTCCAAGGTCTCCTGGTCGAAGGCGGGGCGACCCTGGCCTGGAGCTTCTTGCGCGACCGGCTCGTGGATCGCGTGGTCGCCTACGTGGCTCCCAAGATCCTCGGCGGGGCCTCCGCTCAGGGAGTGGTCATGGGCGGCGGCTTCGTTCCGGTGGAGGCGGCCCTGCCGCTGGTGTTCGAGCGGGTCGAGAGGGTCGGTCCGGACCTGAGATTGGAGGCCGATGTTCACAGGGATCGTTGAGGAGCGAGGCCGGGTCGAGTCCCTGGACGGCGACCGCCTGACGATCGGCTGCGAAGTCGTCACGGCCGGCAGCGGTATCGGCGCGTCGGTGGCCGTCAACGGCACGTGCCTGACGGTCGTCGCCGTCGCCGAAGGGAGCCTGGGCTTCGACGTCTCGCCCGAGACCTTCGCCAGGACCAGCCTTGGGCGGCTGAAGCCCGGCGATCCGGTCAACCTCGAGCGGCCGGTGTCGCTTGCGGCCCGCCTGGGGGGACACATCGTCCAGGGGCACGTGGACGGCGTCGGCGAGGTGCTCGGGACCGATCCGGAGCCCGAGGGCGGGGCCCGGATGCGCGTCCGTGTGCCTGCCGGCCTGATGCGCTACGTGGTCGAGAAAGGCTCGATCACCGTTGACGGCGTTAGCCTCACGGTGGCGGCTCTCCGGGACACCGAGATCGAGATAGCCCTGATCCCGCACACCCTCGAAGTGACGACCCTAGGGCCGGCGAAGCCCGGCGACCCCGTGAACCTGGAAGTGGACGTGATCGCGAAGTACGTAGAACGACTGATGGAAAGGCGATGACCATGAACGAGCCAGCCGAGCGAGCCGAACGGTCCGAGCAGTGGGTAGACCGGTCCGTCTTCTCGACCATAGACGAGGCTCTCGCGGACCTTCGACAGGGGAAGATCATCTTGGTCGTGGACGACGCCGACCGCGAGAACGAAGGTGACTTCATCATCGCCGCGGAGAAGTGCACCCCGGAAGCCGTGAACTTCATGGTCACGCATGGGCGCGGCATCGTATGCCTGCCCGTGGCGGGGTGGAGGCTGGACGAGCTGCAGATCCCCCAGATGGTCAGCTCCAACGGAACCGACGAGACGGCGTTCACGGTTTCCATCGACTTCAAGCCGGCGATCAGCACGGGGACCAGCGCGCACGACCGGGCGTTCACAGCTCGCGCCATCGCCGATCCCAGCGTGAAACCGCAGGACTTCCAGAAGCCGGGGCACGTCTTCCCACTGAGGGCCAAGGATGGGGGTGTGCTCCAGCGCGCCGGCCACACGGAAGCCGCGGTGGATCTAGCCACGCTGGCCGGCCTGTTCCCGGCGGGGGTCATCTGCGAGGTGATGAACGGCGACGGGACGATGGCGCGCATGCCTCAGCTCGTGGAGGTGGCCAGGGAGCACGGGCTCAAGCTGATCTCGATAGCCGACCTGATCGAGCACAGACGCAAGGCGGAGGTCCTCGTCAAGCGCGTCGCGGAGGCCACGCTTCCCACCGAGATGGGCGAGTTCCGGGCGGTGGCCTACGAGAGCCTGGTGGACGGCCGGACCCACGTCGCCCTGGTCCTCGGTGACATCTCCGATGGAGAGAAGGTGCTGACGCGCGTCCACTCCGAATGCCTGACTGGCGACGTCTTCGGATCCCTCAGATGCGACTGCGGCCGGCAGCTCGACCGCGCCATGGAACTGATCGGCCAGGAGGGACGCGGAGTGGTCCTGTACGTGCGTGGCCACGAAGGGCGGGCCATCGGGCTCACGCACAAGCTGCGGGCGTACGAGCTGCAAGATCGCGGGCGGGATACCGTCGAGGCCAACCTCGAGCTTGGGTTTGGGGCGGACCAGCGCGAGTACGGGATCGGCGCCCAGATCCTGGTTGACCTCGGCGTCAGGACGATGCGCCTGCTCACGAACAACCCGCAGAAGCGCGCAGGGCTGGAGGGATATGGCCTGGCCATCGACGAACGCATCCCCCTCCAGACAGAGCCGACAGAGCACAACATCGGCTACCTGCGGGCCAAGGCCGAGAAGCTGGGTCACCTGCTGGAGGTTGGTGCCCGAGAGGCGGATCCGTGAGGGTCCTGCGCGGCGACGCGTCGGACGGCACCGGGAGGCGGTTCGCCATAGTGGCGTCCCGGTTCAACAGCGCGGTGACCGAGAAGCTCGTCGATGGCGCGCACTCCTGCCTGGTCTCCAAGGGCGTGTCGGACGACGACATCACGGTCGTCCTGGTACCGGGGGCGTTCGAGATCCCGCTGGCCGCGCAGGAGGTTGCCGAGAGTGGCCTCTACGATGCGGTCATCTGCCTGGGCGCCGTTATCCGCGGGCAGACGTCCCATGCCGATCTGGTCTCGCGAGAGGCCGCTCGCGGCATCGCCGACGTCGGCCGCGTGGCAGGGGAAGCAGTCGGCCGCACAGCGCTCCCA
>CAZHRY010000056.1:0-12529 GCA_964535065.1 uncultured Actinomycetes bacterium | reverse complement strand
CTGCATCTGCGAGGTCCTCGCGACGGAGGATCTCGCTCAGGCGGAGGCTAGGGCGGGGGGCTCGCACGGCAACAGAGGCTGGGACGCCGCGGAGGCGGCCCTGGAGATGGCCTCGGTCTTGGACGCGATCGGGAAGGGAGAGGCCGATGATCGTTGACAAGCCTTGGGGCAAGGTCGCTACCTATGCGCTCAACCAGCCGTCCTCCGTGCGGATCATCACGGTGGAGCCCGGGCGTGAGACCAGCATCCACTTCCACCGCATGCGCGACGAGACCTGGGTGGTCCTGGACCCGGGCCTCACGATCGAGGTAGGAGGAAGGGTCATGCAGCCGGGGCCGGGGGAGGAGTTCGTCATCCCCGCCGAGCAGACCCATCGCATCCGCTGCACTGGTTCAGGGCCCGGGCGCATCCTCGAGATCGCGTACGGCTACACGAGCGAGGACGACTCGATGCGCCTGGAGGACCCGTACGGGCGGCCCCTGGAGCCCGACTGGTGAGCCTGTCGACGCGTGTCACCGGCGCCCCCTATACTCGCTGCTGCGAAGCTGCACTTTCGGTCAGTCACGCACCGGCTCTGCCGGTGCTCGTTCGTCATAGGAGGTGATGCGGGGTCTCCACCGATCCGCGTGTCAACGATCGGATCCGAGCTCCACGGGTTCGCCTGGTGGGAGCCGACGGCCAGCAGATCGGGGTCGTCGACACCCGGGAGGCGCTCGACCAGGCCCGGGACCTGGATCTGGATCTCGTAGAGGTCGCGCCGTTGGCCGATCCGCCCGTGTGCAGGATCATGGACTACGGCAAGTTCAAGTACGAGCGGGGCATCAAGCAGAAAGAAGCCCGCAAGAAGCAAGCCAGGACCGAGCTCAAAGAGATCAAGTTCCGCCCCAAGATCGACCCGCATGACTACGGCACCAAGAAGGGCCACGTCGAGCGGTTCCTCAAGGGGGGTCACAAGGTCAAGATCACCATCATGTTCCGGGGGCGCGAGATGGCGCACACGGAACTGGGGCGCAGGATCCTGGACAGGCTCGTCGCGGACCTCGGCGAGATGGTCGTCGTTGAGTCGATGCCGAAGCAGGAGGGGCGGAACATGATCATGGTGATCAGCCCCAGTAAGCGGTATCTGGAGGAGATGGCCAAGCAGCGCCAGCGCGAACTCGCGATGGCCGCCGGCGAACTGGCCGCCCGGGCCGCAGCCGGGCCCGCAGCCGAGCCCGAGCCCGCAGCCGAGCCCGAGCCATTGCTGGACAAGCTGCCAGAACCTGAGCCGACACCCGCAGCCGAAGAGGGGTAGTGCTATGCCGAAGATGAAGACCCACAGCGCCACAGCCAAACGGTTCCGTGTCACGCGCAAGGGGAAGGTCCTGCACGCGAAGGCGACCGGCAACCACATGCTCACGAAGAAGTCCGGCAGCCGCCGGCGGCGCGTCGAAGGCGTGGCCGAGGTCGCGGCGACCAAAGAACGCCGCAAGATCAAGCGGCTGCTCGCGAGGTGACCTAGATGGCAAGGGTGAAGCGTTCCGTACATGCCAAGAAGAAACGCCGCGAGATCCTCAAGGGCGCGAAGGGATACACGGGCTCGCGCCGCGTGCGGTACCGCATCGCGAAGGAGCAGGTCCAGCACTCGGGCGTCTATGCGTACCGTGACCGTCGTGACCGCAAGGCGCAGTTCCGCAGGCTCTGGATCACGCGGATCAATGCCGCCTGTCGGACCAACGACATCTCCTACTCGCGGTTCATCAACGGCTTGAAGGCGGCAGGCGTGGAGATCGACAGGAAGATCCTCGCCGACCTGGCGGTCAGCGACCCTAAGGCGTTCGCGCAACTCGTGGAGACCGCCAAGGCCGCCTGAGGTCGGTCTCCCACCGCGATCACGGACACGCGTACACTCGGTCATCTTGGAGGCCGGTTAGCGTGCTCACGAGCTCGAAGAACCCCAAGGTCGCTGCAGCGGCGCGTCTGAAGAAGAGGGCGTTCCGCGAGGAGGACCGCCGGTTCCTGGTCGAGGGCGCGCAGGGCACGGCGGAAGCGGTGGCGGCCGGATCTCTGAACACGCTGTTCGTCACCGATCCGATGAGCGAGCTGGCGGTGGCGGCCTCGCAGGCCGGCGCCGACGTGATCCACGTGGGCGAAGAACTGATCCGAAAGCTGACGTCTACCGTGACTCCGCAGGGCGTTCTCGGCATCGCACCGTTCATCGATGTCGGTCTCGATGAGATCCCCCCCGGTTGCGTGACGATCCTCCACGAGGTTCGAGATCCGGGGAACGCCGGAACCGTGCTCAGGTCGGCCGATGCCGCCGGCTGCGCAGGCGTGGTGTTCACGCGCTCGTCGGTGGACGTCTACAACCCCAAGACCGTCAGGGCTTCTGCCGGGTCCTTGTTCCACGTGCCGGTGACCAGAGACGTCGAGACCACGGACGCGATCGCCCGGGCCCGGGCTACGGGCCATCGGATCCTAGCGATGGATGCACGCGGGACTCAGAACCTCTATGCGGCGGACCTGGCCGGGCCAGTGGCCTTCGTGTTCGGCAACGAGGCGCACGGCCTCCCCCAAGAGGTGGTCGCGCTTTCCGACGCGACCGTGCGCGTCCCGCACGCGGGGAAGGCGGAGTCGCTCAACCTGGCGGCGGCCGCGACGGTCTGCCTCTTCGAATGGGCCCGGCGACAGATAGGGCACGGCCAGGCACTCGAGACGATCATCGTCGCGGCCGCGCATGACATCAGGTCTCCGCTGACCGCCATGAAGGGGTTCGGCTATGCCCTGGAGCGGAACTGGGCTTCGCTCGATGACGAGCAGCGAGGTCTGATGCTCGCCGGGATCGTTCACGACGCCGACAGGATGGACCAGATCCTCCGCCAACTCGTGGACGCGGCGCGCGTGGCTGCCGGAGCGCTGGAGCTGTTCCCCGAGCAGACCGACCTGGCCGACACCGTCCACTCGATCGCAGAGGCCCAGGCGCGTGACCCCGAACACCCCGAGATCGTCTGGGAGGGCGACCCCGGCCCCTACTTCGTCGATCCCACACGCCTGAAGACGACGCTTCTGGCCTTCATGGAGTCGCTGGTGTGGTGGGGCGACGATGGACCGATCTCGGTGAGCGCCGAGAGACGAGCGGATCTCCTCCACGTGTGGGCCTCCCGAGCGTGCACGCAGGTGGACGATGAGGCCGCCGAGGCCCTGTTCACACCCCGAAAGCCGGGCACGGGCGCAGGCAGCAAGATCGGCCTGTACGTCGCGAGGGGCGTCGCGGAGGCCAGAGGTGGGCGAGCATGGGCCGAGGCCGATGGGGGGCGCCTGACCTTCCACCTCGAGCTGCCGCTGGCTCCCTGAGCCGGGCGCTTCGCAGCCATTAGACTCGCCGACCATGGATGCCGGTGAGATGCGCCTGACGTTCCAGGAGGAACGAGACCGCGGGCTCGCACTCGCGGCGGCCGCGCAGACCCTCGACGAGCTGGAGGCCGCACAGACGTCCGTCCTCGGTCGCAAGACGGCGCTCGCGGAGGCCCAACGCGCCCTGGGGGGCCTCGGTGAGGAGGACCGACGCGAGCTCGGGCGCCTCGCGAACGCGGTTCGAGAGCAACTTCTGGCTGCTTTCGATCAGCGGAGGGAAGCCCTGGCGACACAGGCGGAAAGCGCCCTGCTGGACGCCGATCGGATCGACATGACGCTGCCCGGCCGGAGGGCGCTTCAGGGATCCCTTCACCCCCTGACCCTGGTGGAGGAGCAGATCGTCGACGTGTTCCTGCGGCTGGGCTTCCGGGTGGCGGAGGGCCCCGAGATCGAGGACGATTGGCACAACTTCCAGGCCTTGAACATCCCGCCGGACCACCCCGCCAGGACGATGAAGGACTCGCTCTACGTGGCGATCCCGGGCCATCCCGAGCTGCTGCTGCGCACCGAGACCAGCGCCGTGCAGATCCGAACGATGCAGTCGCAGCCGCCGCCCGTCTACATCATCGCGCCGGGGCGCGTGTACAGGCGCGAGAACGCGGACGCCACGCACCTGTCGGTGTTCCATCAGGTCGAGTGCCTGGTCGTGGACGAAGGCATCACCTTCGCGCACCTGAAGGGAACGCTGGAGGCCGTGGCGAAGGGGCTGTTCGGCGAGGAGCGCAGGATCCGCTTGGGCCCGGCCTACTTCCCGTTCGTGGAACCCGGCGCCGAGGTCGGCGTCTCGTGCTTCCGTTGCGACGGCGCAGGGTGCCGCGTGTGCGGCAACGGCTGGATAGAGCTGCTCGGCGCGGGGATGGTGCATCCGCGGGTCCTCGAGAACTGCGGCTACGACCCCGAGCGGTATACGGGGTTCGCCTTCGGACTTGGCATCGAACGCGTCGCGCTGCTCCGCTACTCGATCCCGGACATGCGGATGCTGATCGAAGGCGATGTCCGCTTCCTCGAGCAGTTCGGGGCGGCCTGATGAGGATCCCGCTCCAGTGGCTGCGCGAGTACGCGCCGACGGACATGGGGGCCGAGGACCTCGCCGAGTTGATCACGCACCGCGGTGTCAAGGTGGAGGAGATCGTCCGCCCCTGGGCAGGCCTGCAGGGTGTCGTCGTCGTCAGGGTGTTGGAGGTTCGCGACCACCCGAACTCGGAGAAGCTCTGTCTGGCGCGCATCCAGCACGGCGCCGGAGAGACCGAACTGGTCGTGGGCGTTCGCAACATGACGGCCGGAGACCTGGTTCCGTGGGCCGCGCCCGGCTCGCGGGTTCCGGCGCTGCCAGAGCCTCTCGCTGCTCGCAGCATCCGAGGGGTGGTTTCGGACGGGATGCTGTGTTCACCACGCGAGCTGGCCATCTCGCAGGAGCACGAGGGGATCCTGGTTCTGGACGGTTCCTTCGAGGTCGGGGCGGACTTCGGATCGGCCCTTGGGCTGGACGACCCCGTCCTGGACATCGAGGTTGAGCCCAACCGGCCGGACTTCCTCTCCGTGATCGGAGTGGCACGAGAGGTAGCGGCGGCGACCGGGGTGCTTCTGCGGCTTCCCGACCCCTCGGTGCAGGAGGTCTCGGAGGTGACATCGGAGGCGGCCACAGTGGAGGTGCTCGACCTCGACAGGTGCCCGATGTACCTGGCGCGCGTGATCCGCGGGGTGACGCACCGGCCCTCGCCGCTGGTCGCTCAGGCGCGGCTGACGGCGGCGGGCATGCGCCCCATCGACGCGGTGGTCGATGCGACGAACTACACGATGCTCGAGATGGGCCAGCCCCTGCACGGGTTCGACATGGACCGCCTCGCCGGGCCCGGGATCGTGGTCAGGAGGGCTTCGGACGGCGAAAGGCTGACGACGCTCGATGACGTGGAACGCGAGCTGACGGCGGAGGACCTACTGATCTGCGACGTCCAGGAGCCGGTCGCCATCGCGGGGATCATGGGCGGCCAGACGTCCGAGGTGTCTGCCTCGACGCGGAACGTCCTGCTCGAGTCGGCGTATTTCACGCGCGGCGGGATCCTCTTGTCCGCCCGGCGCCTGGAGCTTCACTCCGAAGCTTCGCACCGCTTCGAGAGGGGAACGGATCCTGAGGGCGTCCGCAGGGCGGCCGACCGCTGTGCCGGATTGATCTCCGAGTGGGCGGGTGGTGAGGTGCTGGCGGGGTCGGTCTCGGTCGGGGAGGCGCCGGCTCGCCGGTGGATCTCGATGCGTCCGTCGCGAGCCTCGGCGCTGCTCGGGTATCCCGTGCCGCCGGCCGACGCCGCCGCCGTCTTCGACACGCTCGGGATGGAGAGCCGGGGCGGCGAGGACACGCTAGAGGTCGAGGTGCCCGGCTACCGAACCGACATCGAAGGTGAGGTGGACCTGATAGAAGAGGTCGTCCGCGTTCAGGGGTACGACCGTGTCGGGTCGGCCCTTCCCAGGGCTCCCCATGCGGGCGGACTCCCCGATGCTTACGCGTTCGCCTCGAGGGCGAAGCGGTCCCTCGCCTCCTCGGGGCTCCGCGAGGTCAGGCCTCTGCCGTTCTCGTCGGAGGAAGACCTCGCGCTCTTCGGCGACGACGCGGCCGTCAGGGTGGCCAATCCCCTGCGAGCGGAAGAGGGGTTCATGCGCACACGCCTGACACCGGGGCTGCTCCGGACCGTCGCGCGGAACCAGGATCTGGGGAGCGAGCGTGTCGCGATCTTCGAGGTGGGCGTCACGTTCAGGCTCGCTGATCCCTTCGAAGAGGTGCGCAAGGCAGGGTTCGCGCTCTGCGGGCCGGCAGGGAGCGGCTGGGCCGCCGAAAGGCGTGAGTTGGACGTTCTGGACGCGAAGGGTGTGCTGGAGTCGCTGATGCACGACCTCGCCGTGCCGGACTGGGAACTGGGCGAGGTGCCGCCCGGCCCGTTCCATCCGGGCCGGGCGGCACAGGTCCTCATCGGAGGCCGCGCAGCGGGCGTCCTGGGTGAGATACATCCGAAGGCGGCGGCGGCTCTCGGCATCACCGGAAGGGTCGCCGTCGGCGTGATAGGCCTGAGCGCTGCCGCAGCCGCAGCCGCGGCGGCTGGGCGGAGCTTCTCCGTCAGAGACGTTCCGCGGTTCCCGCCCATCCGCCGGGACCTGGCGTTCGTGGTCGGCGAGGACACGCCGGCGGGAGCGGTGCAGGCGGCGCTGGAGGAGGCAGGCGGCGACCTGCTCGCACGGTGCATCCTCTTCGACGTCTTCCGCGGAGGATCCATCCCGCAGGGCTCGAAGAGCCTGGCGTTCGCCGTGGACCTCAGAGCGCCCGATCGCACCCTCACCGACGAGGAGGCGCAGGAGACCGTGGACCGCATCGTTTCCCGGCTACGCGCCGACTTCGGGGCCGAGCTGCGCGCGGGATAGCGACTAGACTCGGCCGGCATGGAACGCGACTACCTCTCCGTCGACGACCTCAGCCCTGAGGAGCTGGGGCAGATCCTGGACCTGTCCGAGAAGGTGAAGGCCGATCCGGCGTCTTACGCCGGGGCCCTCGAAGGCCGCTCGATCGCCCTCGTCTTCGAGAAGGCCTCGACGCGCACGCGGGTCTCGTTCGAGGTTGGGGTCTTCCAGATGGGGGGTCACCCGCTGGTCCTTTCCACATCCGACCTGCAGCTCGGCAGGGGAGAGACCATCGAGGACACGGGGCGCGTGCTGTCCCGGTACGTCGACGCGATCGTGCTACGGACCTTCGAACAGGAGAGGTTGGAGGTGCTGGCGGGGTCCGCGAGCGTTCCCGTCGTGAACTCGCTTTCGGATTTCGAACATCCCTGCCAAGCGCTCGCCGACCTCCTCACGGTCAGGGAGCGGTTCGGTTCGCTGGAAGGGCGGATGCTGTCCTACCTCGGCGACGGGAACAACGTGGCCCACTCCCTGCTTCTGGCCGGTGCGAAGGCGGGCATGGGCGTGCGCGTAGCGACCCCTCCCGGCTTCGAGCCCATACCCCAGGTCGTGCACCGGGCGGCTGAGATCGCGGCGGGCACGGGCGGATCGGTCGAGGTCATGGCCGACCCGCGGGCCGCGGCCACGGGGGCCGACGTCCTGTACACGGACGTCTGGGCGAGTATGGGGCAGGAAGCCGAGGCCGAGGATCGAGCTCTCGTGTTCCCGGCGTTCCAGGTCAACCAGCAGCTGGTCGATGCCGCCTCGCCCGAGGCGATCGTGCTGCACTGCCTGCCCGCGCACCGGGGCCAGGAGATCACCGACGAGGTCATCGACGGTCCGCACTCGAGGGTGTGGGATCAGGCCGAGAACCGGCTGCACACGCAGAAGGCGCTGCTGCTCTTCCTGCTCGGGGCGGCTTGACGGGGCCGTGTCCCGAAGGCTGCCACGGGAGTTCTACTCGCGTGCGGCCGAGCAGGTCGCGCCCGACCTGCTCGGCCGCATCATCGCCGCAAGGGTGCCCACCGGCGTGCTGCGCGCCCGGCTGGTGGAGGTCGAGGCGTACGGTCCCGCCGACCCGGCCAGTCACTCGTTCGGGGGGAAGACCAGGCGCAACGCGTCGATGTTCGGGCCGCCGGGTCACCTGTACGTGTATCTGTCGTACGGGGTGCACCACTGCATGAACCTCGTGACCGGCCCGGAGGGAGAGGGAAGCGCGGTGCTGCTCAGGGCTGCCGAGCCCCTCGACGGCCTCGACGAGATGAGGCTTCGGCGGGGCGGCGCGGCGGATCGCGACCTGTGCCGCGGGCCGGGCAGGCTCGCGCAGGCCCTGGGGGTAGACCTGTCCAGGGACGGCGCTGACGTGGTGAGCGGCGAGGAAGTGTGGATCGAGGACGGGCCCGGGATCCCTCCGGGAGCCGTCGCACGCACGCCGCGTGTAGGGGTTACGAGGGGAGCCGGTGATCTGTGGCGATTCGTGGAAGCGGGCAGCTCGTGGCTCTCTAGGCCGGCTCCTTGAGCTCCGGGGCCTGGGCGACGGTGATCGTCACGGTCTCGGTCTGGAGTGCCGGTACCCCTCCGGGCGGCGACTGGTAGAGCACCGTGCCGGGGGTCTGCGGCGACTCCTCGGCCTCGACCCTCACGAAGAACCCGGCGTCCTCGAGCAACGTCATGGCTTCTGTCTGCTCGAAGCCGACCATCGAGGGGACGATCACCTCCTGGACCTCGGTCGGGGTCGTACATACCGACGTCGGCTCGGTCCCGACGATGAACGTCAGGGTTTCGATGGCGTTCGGGAGGGTGTAGTCGTTGGGCAGGCACATCGGGTCCTGCGTCACGTCTACGGCCAGGTCGGTGTACCCGACCTCCGGCGTCGGGAAGTGGATCTCTGGAAGGTCGCTCGTGGCGTGCAGCATCATCAGCCGCCAAATCTGCGCCGGCCACGTGCCACCGAACACCGTCGAGCGGGTCCGCGGCGGTTCCATCGATATCTGGCCTTCGTGGTACCCGACCCACACCGCCGCCGACAGTTGGGGAACCGCGCCAACGAACCACGCGTCATGGTGGTCGTTGTCGGTCCCCGTCTTGCCGAGCTGGGGACGCCCGATGTTCGCGGCCGTCCCGGTGCCGTAGAGGACCGTGTCCTGAAGGATGTCGGTCGCTGCGGCTGCCACCTGGGGGGTGATCACCTGGCGCGGCTCGGGGTTCGCCTGCCAGAGCACCTCGCCGTGCGCGTCCGTCACGCTGATCGCCGGCACCGGGTTCACGCGGCGTCCCCCGTTGGCCAGGGTCCCGTACGCCGCCGCCATCTCGAGGGTGTTGGCTTCGTTCGAGCCCAGCACGGCCGCGAGGTTCGGCTGCAGCGGGCCCTTCGGGTTTGCCACTCTCGAGCAGCAGCGCATGCCCATCCGCTCGGCGGTCTCTGTCAGTGTCTCGGGGGTCAGGCGCTGCGCGAGTTGCGCGTAGACCGTGTTGACGGAGTTCATCGTCGCGGAGCGCAGGCTCATCGAGCCGTATCCGCTTCCCTCGGCATTGGTCACGTGCCAGTACTCCCCGGTTCCCAACGGGATGTCGATCGAGGAGGGCGCGGGGAACGTCGTGTCCGGCGAGATGCCGTTCTCCAGGGCTGCGACCAGTGCGAACATCTTGAACGCAGACCCGGTCTGCCGGCCCGAGCCGCCTGCCCCGGTGGCCAAGTTGACGCGCCCTGCCTCGTCGTTCGTCCAGTAGTCCTCGTCCTTGCCTCCAACCATCGCGCGGACGTAGCCGTTACGCGGGTCCAGGACCGTGATCGCCGCGTCCGGATCCTTCGGATACGAAAGGACCGACGTCACGGCCTCTTCCGCTGCCGACTGGACGTCGGGGTCCAGCGTCGTCGTGATACGCAGGCCTCCGGTGAAGAGGAGCTGGTAGCGGTCGCCGCGCGTGTCGCCGAAGGCGGGGTTCGCCATGAACCAGCGCTTGAAGTAGTCGACGAAGTAGGGGTAGGGGTAGCGCTGCACCACCTCGTCGCGGCGCAGCACCAACGGCTCGCGCATGGCCGCCTGCTGCTCGGCCCGCGTGATGTAACCCTGCTGCCGCATGAGGCGGAGAACGACGTCGCGTCTCCCGATGGCCGAATCCATCCTGATGTAGGGATCGAAGTGGTTCGGCGCAGTGATCAGGCCGGCCAGCGCCGCCGCCTGGGAGAGCGTGAGGGCCGAGGCGTCCACCCCGAAGTAGGTGCGGGCGGCCGCCTGAGCCCCGTAGGCGCCCTCTCCGAAGTACACCGTGTTGAGGTAGCGGGTCAGTATCTGGTCCTTCGTAAGGCGCTCTTCCAGCTGCCATGCCAGCACGGCCTCTTCGAACTTCCTGCGGAAGGTCTCTTCGTCGCCCACGTAGATGTTCTTCACGAGCTGCTGCGTGATGGTCGATCCGCCCTCGACTATCTCGCCCGTCGTGAGGTTCACGTACGCAGCCCTGGCTACCGCCTCGGGATCGACGCCGTGATGTTCGTAGAAGCGGCGGTCCTCGATCGCCACGGTGGCGTCGCGCAGATCCTGAGCCATCTGGTCATGACGCAGGACCACGCGGTCCTCCGTGGCGTGGAGTGCCGTGATCAGGGAGCCGTCGGCGGCATATAGGAAAGAGGTCTGGGCCAGGTCCTTCTCTTCGTAGTCGTCGATGTTGGGCAGCGAACAGCCCGTGGCCACGATCGCGAACAGCACGAACGAGGCGACCGGTCCCCGGACCTTCCGCATGTGCAGAGCGTACCCCGGGAGGGGGGGCTAGCTTGGTAGCCTCCGGGCATGACAGACGCCCTGGAGACCTTGCGGGCCGGGACCGTCGAGATCATCCCCGAGGCCGGGCTCGACCAGAGGCTGGTCCTGGGCCGCCCCCTGCGGGTGAAGCTGGGGATAGACCCCAGCCGGCCCGATCTGACCCTCGGCCACACCGTCGTGCTACGGAAGCTCCGCCAGTTCCAGGATGCGGGCCACGTGGCGGTGCTCATAGTCGGGGACTTCACAGGGCGCGTGGGCGACCCTTCTGGCGTCTCCGAGACGCGCCCGATGCTCACCGAGGAAGAGGCCGATGCGAACGCACGGACGTACCTGGAGCAGGCCGGACTCGTCATCGACCTGGAGCGTGCCGAGGTACGTCGCAACTCCGAATGGCTCGGCGCGCTGGGCAGCGACGGGCTGATCCGCCTGGCGTCGGTCGCGACGGTCGCGCAGATGCTAGAGCGGGAGGACTTCCGCGACCGGTATCGAGCGGGTCACCCCTTGAGCGTGGTGGAGCTCCTCTATCCGCTGTTGCAGGGGTACGACTCGGTCGCCGTCGAAGCGGACATCGAGATGGGGGGGACCGACCAGACCTTCAACCTCCTGATGGGCCGTGAGGTCCAGCGCGCCTACGGGCTGGAACCCCAGGTCGTCCTGACCATGCCCTTGATAGAGGGACTGGACGGCGTTCGAAAGATGTCGAAGTCGCTGGACAACTGGGTCGGGCTGACCGAACCGCCGGGCGAGCAGTTCGGGAAGCTGATGTCCATCCCGGACGAACTGATCGCTAAGTACGAGCTGCTTTGCACGGACCTGGGCCCCGAAGACCATGCCCGGGTCGTGGCGGGGCTGGCCGACGGAACCATCCATCCGAACGAAGAGAAACGCCGGATGGCCCGGACGATCGTCGATCTCTACCACGGGCCCGGAGCGGGGGAGGCTGCGGAAGCGTCGTTCGACCGGGTCTTCAAACGCCACGAGCAGCCTGAAGACGTCGCCGAGGTATGGTTGCCCGCGGACGTGATCCGTGACGGCAAGGCGTGGCTTCCGAGGGTTCTGGTTGCCGTGGGCTTGGCCGCAACGAATAGCGAGGCGCGAAGGGCGGTCGAGCAGGGCGGCGTACGGCTGGACGGTGAGCCGCTGAACGATCCGGATGCCGAGCTGGATCTGGGGATGCTCGTCGGGGCGACCCTGCAGGTAGGGAAGCGGCGGTACGCCCGGATCGCCGGCGTCGTAGACTGACAGGCGAAACGAACAGCGGTTCGACGCAACCCCATCAAGTTGACGGTTGTGAGGGGGCTGCTACGATACTCGGTCGGCGCGTCCACCCCTGCGCGAGGTCAATCACCACGCCCGCGGGTGGAGTAGTGCGCCCTCGCACCTTGAGAACTGAACAGCGTGTGAATGCCAGTGCCTCGTCAGACCGAGGCGTGGTTCGCCACGCCCTCGGAACGACGACCGTACGAATCAAGAACCGCCCTTCGGGGCGGGTCAGGAGGCCGGATCGGAGGTGCCTCTCCAGCCGGCCGACTCCAGAAAGACCAGCCGAACCTCGAGCCACACGTGGCTCGCGGCGAAGCGATCTCTACGGAGAGTTTGATCCTGGCTCAGGACGAACGCTGGCGGCGCGCCTAACACATGCAAGTCGAACGGTGAAGCGGGCTTCGGCCCGTGGATCAGTGGCGAACGGGTGCGTAACACGTGGGCAACCTGCCCCTCACTCTGGGATAACTCCGGGAAACCGGGGCTAATACCGGATACTCCGACCGATCCGCATGCTTCGGTCGGGAAAGGTCCGCCGGTGAGGGATGGGCCCGCGGCCTATCAGCTTGTTGGTGAGGTAACGGCTCACCAAGGCGACGACGGGTAGGGGGTCTGAGAGGACGACCCCCCACATTGGAACTGAGACACGGTCCAGACTCCTACGGGAGGCAGCAGTGGGGAATATTGCA
>CAZHRY010000055.1:7742-17021 GCA_964535065.1 uncultured Actinomycetes bacterium | reverse complement strand
CAAGGCCGCGGCCAGCAAGGCCGCCACGGCGCCCGCGCGCGCCACCACCCTCAGGGCGCTCTCCATGACGTGCACGATACGGAAACGACCCGCTCCTCCGCCTCGGCCATCCGGCCCGACAGACAGGAAACGACCGGGACCGACTTCCAGGTAGCCGCCGAGGGGTAGGCCGCTGGGCACCCCGAAAGCGGGCCCCACGGGGCGTGAGCCGGCCACCGCGCCGGGGCATGCTTCCTCCCGTGGGATCTCCCATGACTCGCCCGTTGGCGCTTCTGCTGCTGATCGCTTCGACGGCCTGCGGGACTCCGGCCACCGAAGTGCCCCCCTTCGGGATCGGATCGGTCTCGTGGCCCACTAACGCGACGGCCGCTCAGGAGGTGTTCGACCGGCTGCCCGGCGAGCTGAGAGGTATGCCCCGGGACGACGGTCCTCCGCTGTCCACGTCGTACGGCGGGGGAGCCGTCGAGCTGTGGGCCGAGGACATGGGGGCGGCGGAGTGCCCGGGGCTGCTGGGGGTGGACCTGGTCCGGGCGGCTCTCGACGGGGAGGTCGTCACCGAGACGGTCGCGGCGGACCCACAGCCTGAGGGAGTGCCCCCCTTCCTCATAGGCAGCAGGCCGGATGGGACTTTCGTGGCTGCTTGGTCCGTACCGGGATGCTCCTGGGTGTTCGCGGTCGAGGCGGGATCGGCAGAGCTGAGAGAGGCGGCTGTCTCTGAACTGGTGCGGGCGGCGGGGCCCGGTGCCCCTTCAGCCGAAACCGGATAACCTCTCGGACCTCTTCGACTCCGCCGGGCCCCGCCGCCCGAGGGCAAGCCGGTGCTCCGGGCGCGACCGTGCCCGTCGGGTTCGTGGGGAGCGCATACGCGTGAACGTGAGATCTTGATCGAGGAGGCGGAATGACCGACCTGGTCGTCGTGAACGCGCGAGCGTTCACGATGGATGCCCGCGCGCCGTGGGCCTCCGCGGTGGCGGTGACCGGAGACCGGATATCGTGGGTCGGCGACGACCCCGCCGGCTCGGTTGGCCCGAGGACGCGGGTCATCGACGCGCAGGGTGCGACGCTGCTGCCGGGCTTCGTGGATGCCCACAACCACGTGAGGCTTGGCTCGAACCCGTCGGCCGTTCAACTGGCCGGAGCAGAGGATCTGGACCAGATATCGGCGCGGATCGACGCGTTCCTGGACCAGCATCGGGACGCTACTTGGGTCGAAGGCGAGGGGTGGAACTACGCGGCCGTGCCGGGGGGCTCTCCTACAGCCCAGATGCTCGAAGGCCGGACGCGGGGGCTCCCCGCGTTCCTGTTCTCCTACGACGTCCACACGGTCTGGCTGAACAGGGAGGCGATGGATAGGCTCGGCGTGACCCGGGATGTCGACCGCCTGCCATGGGGGACGGTCGAGAAGGATGCGTCGGGGGAGCCGACCGGATACATCCACGACTTCGCCGTGCTGGGGATAAGCGAGGAGGGCCAGAGGGCGCTCGAGACGGTCATCCCGGGTTATTCGCGCTCTTCGCAGTACGAGCGGCTCTTGCAGAGCCTGGACATGGCTGCCGGCTACGGGATCACGACCATAGTCGAGCCTCAGAACGGCTTGGACGATCTAGAGCTGTTCGCGCGGGCGCGCGACGAGAGAGCACTGCGCGCGCGCCTGATCGCAGCGATGCTGTGCCTTCCGGGTACCACCGGCGAGAGGCTGGATCTGTTGGAAGAGGCCCGGCGTTCCTACGACGACGACTGGCTGCGCGTCGCGCCGATCAAGCTGTACATCGACGACGTGATCGAGCCGCACACGGCGGCGATGCTCGAGCCCTACGCGAACCATCCGGGGAGGGGGCAGACGTTCTGGGATCCGGATGAGTTCGCCTCGTTCCTGCTCGAGTTGGAGCGCAGGGACTTCCAGGCCTTCACGCATGCGACCGGCGACCGGGGGATACGCACCGTGCTTGACGCCGTGCAGCGATGCCGTGAGGAGAATGGCCCGCGCGACGCCAGGCACCAGATCGTGCACGTCGAATGCGTGCACCCCGACGACCTTCAGCGCTTCGGCCGGCTGGGAGTCGTTGCCTGCATGCAGCCCAGGCACTGTGCACCCGATATCGTCGCCGAGTGGAGGGAGAACGTCGGCCCCGAGCGCGAGCGATACGCGTGGCCCTTCCGTTCGATCCTGAGGGCAGGTGGGACGCTGGCCTTCTCTTCGGACTGGAACGTCGCCGAGATGGATCCGATGTATTGGCTCTACACCGCGGTCACCAGGGCGGATCCCAAGGGAGAGGGTGCGTGGAACCCAGACGAGGCGATCGATCTGACCCAGGCGGTGCGTGCGTCCACGCTCGGGTCCGCGTTCGCGAACTTCACGGAGAGCGATCGCGGGTCGCTCACGCCCGGCAAGTACGCGGATCTCGTCGTGTTGGATAGGGACCTGTTCGCACTCGAGGACCCTCTCGAGATCCTGGACACCCGGGTAGCCGTCACCGTCACGGGTGGGCGGATCGTGTACGAGGCTCGCGGATAGGGACCGGCCCGCTGGCGGACGGGGGACTCAGGTGTGGTCGCGCCGGGTCTGGCGCCGCCTGCGCCTGCGAGCCCTTGCGCCGCCACCAACGAGACCTAGGTCGATGAGTACGCCGATCACGATGACCAGTGTGCCCGCCGCCGTGATAGCACCGGCATCCGTGGAGAGGTCTCGGCGTGCGACCGCGTAGGCGATGGTGGTGGTCGGCATGGCGAAGAATCCCACGGTCGGCCAGAACCATGAGCCGAACGCGGCGCTGAGGTAGCCGGTCAGCCACATGACGGCGAGGACCAGCCTCGGGGTGATCAGGGAGAAGAGCGCCAGCAGACATCCCAAGGGTCAGCTCCTTGTTCGCTCGCGTCGTTCCAGGGCAAGGTAGCCGATGATCGCGACGCCGGCGAACGAGAACCACTGGACGGCATATGAGAGGTGGGGTCCCTCGTCGAGTTCCGGCGGCGTGTCGGGGGCAGGTAGCCCGGACACCTGAGGAGGGGACTGCTCCTGGAGCCTCAGGGCAACGGGCGCTACCTCATATGGGAGATCCTGCCCGATGAGGGTAAGGTCGAGCTTCGCGACGGTGGACGGGACTTCCGCGCTCGCCGTGGTCGATGACTCGGGCTCGACCAGGAACCCGCGGACGGTAACCAGGCCTTCGGGAGGTGTCTCACCCGCTCCGCGGCCCGGCGCGGTCGGAACCCATCCACGATCGACGATGATGGCTGTGTCGTCGGCGAGGATCAGGGGCGTCAGCAGATGGTCGCCCGGACGACCCTCCAGCGGCCTGCCGTAGAGCGTGATCTCCCGGCCGGTGTCGTAGGCCCCCTCGACCCAGACGCGGCGGTAGGCCAGCTCTGAAGGCGACGAAGACCCCTCCAGCACGGCGGTGAGCGGCTGTGGAGGTAGCGCGAGCCGGGAGGAGATGGTCGAGTTCAGGTCCCTTCGCTGCTGGAGACGGTCGAGCTGCCAGAAGCCCAGACGCACGCACGTCGCCGCGACGCCCAGCGTTACCACCAGCAGAGCGATGCGTCCGGCGTTGCCCCGCGCCATCCTCGTTAGGAGACCTTCATCTCCTGGATCGTGTTGCCGCCGTCCACCACGAAGACCGAGCCAGTGACGTAGCTGGCACGGTCGCTCGCCAGGAAGGCGACGACCTCGGCGACTTCCTCGGGGGTTCCCGAGCGGCCCAGGGGCGTGTGCAGGCCGGCCGTCGCCTCCTCCGGCAGCTGCGAGCCGGAGGCGATCCAACCCGGGGCCACGGAGTTGACGGTGACGCCCAGCTTGCCGACCTCGATCGCCAGCCCTCTCATCAATCCGTCCATGCCCGCCTTCGCGGCCGAGTAGCCTGCCGACCCCTCGTTGGTCACGAGCGGGCCCGTCACGGAGGAGACCATGACCACCCTGCCCCAGCCTCGCTCCGCCATGCCGGGCAGGATCGCACGGGTTACGTTGTATGCGGTGTGGAGGTTGAGTGCGATGTCCAGGTCCCACTCCGAGTCGCTCATGTCGAGGAATCCGCTGCCTGGCTGGGCGGACATCCCGACGTTCACCATGCCGGCGTTGTTGACGAGGATGTCCACCCGCCCGAAGGTCTCGACGGCGGCATCCGCGAGCGCCCGGACCTGTTCGCGATCTGTGAGGTCGGCGACGAGCCCCGCCGCCTCGAAGCCGAGCGCCTCCAGCTCGGCCGCACGGTCGTGGATACGGTCGGACGTTGACGTGATGGCCAGTGAGGCACCCTCCCGTCCCAAGACCCTGGCTATCGCGAAGCCGATGCCGGTCGGAGACCCGGCGCCTGTGACCAGTGCGACCCGGCCCCTCGCTTCCCCTTCCACGAGCGGCAAGCCTACAGGCAGTTCAAGTGTGGGGATGCGCGGGGTCGATACCTCGTGGTAGGACGGTCCGGTGGGGCGCCCAGGGCGGCACCCCCGGCCGGAAGGGGGATAGATGAGGGGGTTGATGGTTCGGGTCCGAACCTGGTGGACTGGGCGCTGGTCATCCGAGGCGGGGGCCACGGCGGTCGAGTACGCGTTGATCGTGGCGCTCATCTTCCTGGCGGTGATCGCCGGCGCCATGCTGGTCGGCGAGGCAACCAACGAGAACTTCGAGAGCTTCGTGCTGCCCTGACCACGGGCGGCGCCCATCGGCTACGCTTCGCGCCCGATGGAAGCGACCGCCAGGCTGCTCGACCTCCAAGCTCTCGACACGGCGATCGATCGTCTGTCCGCGCGCGCGAGGTCGCTGAGGTCCGGCGAGGATCTGGCGGCTGCTCGTGCCGAGTCCGACGCCGCCGAGAAGCAGCTAGGAGAGCTGCAGCTCCAGCTTGATGAGCTCGACCGCGACGGCTCCAGGCTGGAGCACGAGATCGACTCTCTGTCGAGGAAGGCCTCCGAGGAAGAGCGGCGTATGTACGACGGGTCGGTCGCCAATCCCAAAGAGCTGGATGCGATCCGTCACGAGGTCGAGAACCTCAAGAAGAGGAAGTCCGAACGCGAGGACGAGTTGCTCGTCGTGATGGAGCGCCGGGAGAGCCTCGAGCGCGCGTCGGAGGAGGCCGGGTCGCGGGCCGATGAGCTCCGTGCGCGTACCGAGAACGTGGCCGGTGAGTCCCAGGCGGAGCTGAGCCGGATCGAGTCGGAGCTTTCGGACAAGACGGCCGAGCGCGCGGGCATCGCGGCCGAGATCGCGCCCGACGTGCTCGACCTCTACGAGTCCCTGCGTTCCCAGAAGAAGGGCGTCGGGGCGGCCGCCCTCGTAGACGGCGTGTGCAAGGGCTGCAACGAGGCGCTCTCCGCGGTGGAGCTTGATAGGGTCCGTCATACGGAGGGCGTCCCCCGGTGCGAGTACTGCCGGAGGATCCTGGTCCTTTGAAGCCCTCGACGCTCGTGGTTCACACGGACGGCGCCTCCCGGGGAAATCCGGGGCCCGCCGGTGCCGGAGCACAGATCGCCACACCGGACGGCGAGGTTCTGGCCGAGGTGGCGGAGAGCCTCGGGGAGACGACGAACAACGTCGCCGAGTACACGGCAGCCATCCGAGGACTGGAGAAGGCCCGGGAGCTGGGAGCGAGCGTCGTGATCCTGAAGACGGACAGCCTGCTCCTGGTGAATCAGTTGGCGGGGCGCTATCGCGTTAGGACCCCGCACCTGCAGCCCCTGCACAGGCGGGTGAGGGAGCTGGCCTCCCAGTTCGACCGAGTGAGCTTCGAGCACGTCCCCCGGGAGCAGAACCGGGAAGCGGACAGGTTGGCGAACGAGGGAGCGGACGCCTGGCTGGAAGGCCGCTGACTTCCGGAGCCGGCCGAGGTACCTTGGGCGCGGAGGAGCTGGCCGGGCGGCCGCGGCTCCGGCTCCGGCCGGGGTCGAGGAAAGTCCGGACTCCGAAGGGCAGGACGCTGGCGAGAGCCAGGCGGGGGCGACCTCGCGAAGGGGCAACAGAGAGCAGACCGCCCGGGGTGACCCGGGTCAGGGTGAAACGGTGGGGTAAGAGCCCACCAGCGCGGCGGGCGACCGCCGCGGCTAGGCAACCCCCGTCCGGAGCAAGGCGAGCAGGGAGCGATCGAGGGCGGCCCGCCCGAGCTTCCGGGTAGCCGCAGCGGTCCGGCGAACGGACCGCCGGTGGGTTCGTCCCGCCGAGAGAGATGGCCGCCGGCGGCCTTCGGGCCGCCACAGGATCCGGCTTACAGGCTGGCTCCTCCCCATCAACCCGAAGACGCGGCCCGAAGGCCGCCGGCCAGTGCACGTCGGAGCTGACGCCCCGCATGGTAGGAGCTCCGAACCAGCGGACCGGCCTCGACATGTGCGATGCCCATCGACTCGCCCGCGGCCTTGTGGCGAGCGAACTCATCGGGGTGGACCCAGCGGTCCACGGGCAGGTGCGCGGGGGTCGGCTGAAGGTACTGACCCATCGTGAGGATGTCGATACCCGCGTCGGCGAGGTCACGCATGGCGGCGGTGACCTCGTCCGGCGTCTCTCCCATGCCCAGGATCAGATTCGACTTGGTGATCTGCTCGGGACACTGCCGCTTCGCGAACCGGAGCACATCGAGCGACCGGTCGTAGCCGAACGCCGGCCGGATCCTGTCGTGCAACCGTCTGCAGGTCTCCAGGTTGTGGGCGAACACGTCGGGCCCGGCGGCGATAACGGTTGCGATGTCGCGCTCCCCCCCCTTGAAGTCGCTGGGCAGCACCTCGACGCCGATCCCCGGGACCGCTCCCTTGCATTCCGTGATGGCGGTGGCCCAGATGCCGGCTCCGCCGTCGGGCAGGTCGTCGCGCGCCACTCCGGTGAGCACGACGTACCGGAGCCCCATCTCACGGACGGCCTCGGCGACCCGCGACGGCTCCTCGTCGTCCACGGGCACAGGCCTGGCCGTCATGACGTCGCAGAAGCCGCACCGCCTCGTGCACCTGTTTCCCAGGATCAGGAAGGTGGCCTCGCGCTCCTCCCAGCATTCCCCGATGTTCGGGCACATCGCCTCCTCGCAGACGGTGTGAAGCGAGAGACCTTGCATCAGGCCCCGGAGCTGGGTGTAGTTCGGGCCTGCCGCGATCCGGACCTTGAGCCATGGGGGTTTGCGAACGCCGGGGACGTTGACCCCATGCACCGACCCGGGGCTGTTGGTCACACCGACGAGCGGCAGATGCAGCCGGCGCCCGGAGGGGTTGTGGTCGCGCTGGGTCATCGACGCCGAGTGTACGCTCGGATGGTGATCGAGCCTGCCCGCCGCATCGCCGTCCTGTTGGCGCTCGTCGCTCTGCTGCCCTCCTGTAGCCAGCCGAGCCGAGCCGAACAGCGCACGGAATTGTGCTCGGACCTGTTGAACCTCGAGTCAACGGTCGAGCTCGTGACTGCACCGTCATGGGACATGAACGTGGGCGACCTGCGATCCGGGCTGGACAAGCTCGTGTCAACGATCGAGCTTCTCGGCAGATCCTCTGTCCTTCCTCCGGCGGAAAGGGGCGTACTGCAAGCGGCGCACACCGCTTACTGGGGAGCCATCCGCGAGGTCAGCGATGACGCCTCGCTCAGGGAGGTTCGGTACCAGGTGGCGGTGCCGGCCGGGCGCCTGGGCGCCGCCTACCAGGCGCTGGTCGAGGACTTGGCCTGCGCCCGGCGCCCGGCCGGCCCCTGATCGGCCAGCCTCCACGGAGTCCGGCCGGTCCCGGTCTACGCTTGCCGGCGGATGAGCCAGATCGAACAGGGAACCCACTCGAACCCCACCGGCGGGGCAAGGGCGCCGGCCCTTCCGCCGTGGCCGTGGATCTGGAAGCTGGCCGCCCTGATCGTCACGGCGGTGTTCGCCTCCCTCCTGGGCTACAACCTCGTCAAGCAGCTCCAGGACCTGCTGTGGATGCTGGTTGCGGCCCTTTTCCTGTCCTTCGCCCTGGAGCCTGCCGCCGCGTGGCTCGCCCGCAAGGGGATCAGGAGGGGGAGCGCGACCTTCCTGCTTCTGGCCGGAGTGGGGGCCCTGGGCATCCTCCTGCTGGCTCTCATGGTCCCGGTGTTCGTGGACCAGCTTCAGGCCCTGGTGGCGGCGGCCCCGGATATCGTCAACGCGGTTGCCGGGTGGGCACAGGACAAGCTCGGTCTCGACCTGAGCCCGGACAAGCTGGAGGAGGCCCTCCGCGACGCCAGCCAGACCCTCGCCACGTTCGCGAGGAACGTCGTCGGGAACGTGCTCGGCGTCGGAGCGGCGCTGGTCGGCGCCCTGTTCCGCGTCCTGGCTATCGCGCTGTTCACCTACTACCTCGTGGCCGACGGTCCCAAGGTGAGGCGCCAGATCTGCTCGGTGCTCCCGCGGCGCCAGCAGCAGCGGGTGCTCCGCACGTGGGAGATCGCGATCAGCAAGACCGGCGCGTATATCTACTCGCGCCTGATCCTGGCCCTCGCCTCGGGCTTGGCGACCTTCGTGGTCCTCACCGTCCTGGGGGTCGAGTTCGCGCTTCCGCTGGCGGCATGGATGGGGCTCGTCTCCCAGTTCATCCCGACGATCGGCACGTACATCGCGATGTCGCTGCCCTTGCTCGTCGCGGTCGTCAACGACCCCTGGGAGGCCCTGATCCTGCTGGTCTTCTTCGTCGTGTATCAGCAGGTCGAGAACTACGTCCTTGCCCCGCGGATATCCGCCAGGACCATGGACCTGCATCCGGCCATAGCGTTCGGAGCGGCCATCGCCGGCGTGGCGATCGCGGGTCTCGTGGGCGCCTTCCTCGCCCTTCCAGCTGCCGCGATCGTCCAGGCGGTCGTGTCCGCCTACGTCAGCAGACACGAGGTCGTGGAGACCGAGCTCACGCGCCGGGCGGAGGACGAGCCTCGCGACGAGAGGGGAGCCTTGATGCGCTCGATCCTCCGGCGTTTCAAGAGGTGACGTCGGCCGGGCGGTTGTCCGGCTCGCGATGGCCGTTCCCCGAGGCAACGTCGGCCGCGGGAAGGAATACGCGGAAGGAGGCTCCCCCGCCCTCGCGGTCCTCGACCCAGGCCCGCCCCCCGTGCAGCTCGGCGAATCGAGCGACGAGAGACAGCCCTATGCCCGTACCGGGGGAGTGAGACGATGCGGTGGGTCCCTGGCGGAAGGGCTCGAAGACCTCTGCCTTGAGGTCCAGGGGCACGCCGGGTCCGTCGTCCTCGACGATGATCAGTGCGCCTCCCTCGTGCGCGGACACCCTGAGCCAGATCTTCCTGTCCGGAGCGGTATGGCGCGCGGCGTTCATGAGCAGGTTCTCGACGATGCGTTCGACCTTCGCCGGGTCGACCGCGATGACCAC
>CAZHRY010000055.1:0-7732 GCA_964535065.1 uncultured Actinomycetes bacterium | reverse complement strand
GTCGGTCTCGGCGATGACGTCGCGCCCCGCCAGGGCGTCGATCCCTTCGACGGTCCTTCGGACGAGCGCCCCCACGTCGGTGACCCTGTACCGGGGTTCGACCACGCCGCGCTTCAGCCTGTCGATGTCCAGGAGGTCCTTCAGCAGGTGATCGAGCTTGCGGGCGTTGGTCGCCAGCCGATCCAGCAGGTCGCCCCTGTCTGTGTCTGCCATGTCGGGAGTTCGCTCCAAGGTCAGGGACAGACCCAGGATGGAGGTCAGGGGGCTGCGCAGCTCATGTGACACCGCCGCCAGGAAGGTGTTCTTCATCTCATCGAGAGAGCGGAGCCGCTCTGCGGCTTCGCGCTCCCGCTGCTCGCTCTCTCGCAGGGCTTCTTCCGCGAGCTTGCGCTCGGTGATGTCGAAGATGACCCCCTGCAGGAGGACCGGTTGGCCGTCCTCGTTGTGGAGGAACGTGGTTTCGTCGTGCACCCAGATCATGCGACCGTCGGGCCTGTGCATCCTGTACTCGGCCGCCCAGGGCTCGCCCGCCTCTGCGGCGGCCTGGTAGCTCTCCCTGACCCATGCCTTGTCCTCGATGTCGGTGAGCTTGAGCCATATCTCTGGATCCTCGATCCACTCCTGCGGAGTCACGCCGGTGATGGCTTCGATCTGCGGGCTCACGTAGATGCTCTCCGTCGTTCCGCCGATGCGATCCAGGTAGATGGCGGCGGGGATGTGCTCCACGATGCCGCGGTAGCGCTCCTCGGCATCCCGCAGGCGCTCCTCGGCGACCTTCGCGTCCGTCATGTCGAAGAGCACCCCCTGGGAGTACAGGGTTCTGTCGTGCTCGTCACGGACCATGACGGCTTGGTCGCGCACCCACATCCAGTGGCCGTCGGCGTGACGGAAGCGGTAGATCACGTCATAGGGCTCGCCCGTCTCGTTGTGGCGGTCTACGGCCGCGACCGTGGCTTCGGCGTCGTCGGGGTGGACGTTGTCGCGCCACAGGCTCGCCTCGTTGCACCAGGCGTCCGCCGTGTACCCGAAGATGCTCTCGATCTGGGGGCTCACGTAGGTCGTTAGCCAGGGTCGCTCGATCTCTTCTATGTATGTGACGGCGGGGATCGTTTCGATCAAGGACCGGTACCGCTGCTCGGCCTCGTTGAGGGCCTGCTCCGCGACCTTGCGTTCGGTGATGTCGAGCAGGATCCCCTGACTCCAGCGGATGGTGCCCTGGTCGTCGCGGATGGCGATCGCCTGGTCCTTCAGCCACTTGGCCTGTCCGTCCTTCGTTCGCACTCGTATCTCGATGTCCAGAGGTTCCCCGGTCTCGTAGTGATGCGCGTCGGCCTGGCGAGCCCTTTCCCGGTCCTCGGGATCGACCAGCTCGAGCCAGATGCTCGGGTTCGCCATCCATTCCTCCGGCGTGAAGCCCAGGATCGTCTCGACCTGAGGGCTGATGTACGAGGTGGGAGGGGTTCCCTCCCACTCACCGGCGACCTCGTCCAGGTACGTGATGGCAGGCATCTTCTCGACGATCAGCCGGTAGCGCTCCTCGGCCGCTCGGAGCTGCTCTTCCGCCCCCTTCTCGGCCGTTATGTCGAAGCGGACGCCCTGGCGGTACAGCGGCTCGCCGCCGTCTCCTCGAACGAGACGCGCCTCGTCACGCACCCAGACCACATGGCCGTCCTTCGCGATCAAGCGGTACTCGCATCGGAAGGGCTCACCGCTCTCGTTCGTCTCGCGGTCCGCCTCGACGACGCGCTCGCGATCTTCGGGATGGATCGCTTGCAGCCACTCGTCCCAGGAACCCCATTCCTCGGGTCCGTACCCGAGGATCTCTCGGGTCTGCGGGCTGAAGTACTCGGCGTTGCCGCTGCCCGCGGTCTCGATGTACGTGATCGCGGGGATCTGCTCGATCAGGGTGCGGTAACGGGCCTCGGTCTCGGCCAACCGTGCCGCCGCCCGTTCGCGTGTGATGGCAGCGCCGAGCGTGTTGGCCGTGACCACAAGCGCCTCGATCTCCGCCTCGTGCCACTCGCGCTCCTGCTCGCAGTCGTCCAGGGCGACGTAGCCCCACCACTCGTCCTGCACGAAGACTGGGACCGCGAGAAGGGACAAGATGGGCCTGTCTCCCTGTTGAAGCACCCCCCTCTCTTCTTCCGGGAACCGACTCACCGCGCCGTGGAGGGGTTGCCCGGCGCTCAGGATCTCCGCCCAGCGTCCGAATGCCTGCGACCAGGGGAAGCGGTTGCCTCGCTCTTGGTCGTGATAGACGCCCCGCTCGTCAGCGTGCCAGGAAGCCACGAGAGAAGTCGCCGGTTCGCCCGCCTCGGTTTCGTTCGCGAACACGCTCGCTCGGTGCGCACCGCCTGCGGCACCGAGGCGAGCCAGCACGTCTGCGATGCAATCCTTCCAGGACGGCGATCTCAGGAACTGCTCTGCGGCGAACCCTGTCGCCTGCAGGATGGCGTCGCGTCTGGAGAGGGCGTCTTGCGCGATCCGGCGCTCCGTCACGTCTTGCAGAACGCCCTGCCATATGTGCTTGCCCTCAGCATCCTGGACCTGGATCGCGTGGTCGTGCAGCCAGACGGTGCGGCCGTCCCCAGCCACGATCCGGTATTCGATGTCGAAGGGCTCCCCGGTCTCGTTCGTTCGTTCGGATTCGGCGAGCACGCGCTCTCGGTCATCAGGGTGGAGCATCTTGACCCAGAGCGACGGATCGAGCAGCCGCTGCTCGGGGGAGTATCCCGTGATCTCTTCGTACCTCGGGCTGACGTACAAAGCGGTGCTCACCTCATCGACGGCGTCCGTGTAGACCGCCACCGGCAGCTGCTCCACCAGTGCCCTGTACCGCTCCTCTGCTTCGCGGAGACGTTCCTCGGCGTGCTTGCGCTCGGTGATGTCGAACACCAAGCCTTGCCAGTAGGCCGCGTGGCCCTCCTGGTCGCGGACCAGCCGCGCCTCGTTGTGAACCCAGACGACCTTGCCCTCTCGCGTGAGCGAGCGGTAGTCCACGCTCCACGAGTCGCCGGTGTCGGCTTCGTTCTCCGCCACGACCCAATCCCGGTCATCCGGGTGCAGGCGCTTCTCCCAGAACTTGGGATCGGCCATCCATTCCTCTGCCGTGTAGCCGTAGACGGCTTCGATCTGAGGGCTGATGTAGAGGTTGCGTCCGCCCTCGGCCTCCTCGATGTACGTGATCGCAGGGAGCTGCTCCACGAGGGCGCGGAACCGGGCTTCCGCCTCAGCGAGAGCCAGCTCGGCGGTCTTTCGCTCCGTGATGTTGAAGAAGACCCCCTCGGATCTCACGCGCCTGCCATCGACCGAAGTGACGGTCTCCTCGCGCACCCACACGCCGGCCCCATCCTTACGCACCATCCGGTACTCGATGTCGACGGCCCCTCCGGTTGCGGCGTTGTGCCGCCAGATCTCCGCGGCCCGATCGCGGTCGTCGGGGTGCACGTGCTTGACCCAGGAGTCGTGGTCGGCGAGCCATTCCTCGGGGGTGTAGCCGAGCAGTTCCGTGATGCCCGGCGCGATCCAGCGGTCGTACACGATGTCGTGGTCGGCCGCGTCGTACTCGATCATGTAGGCGGTGACCGGCAGATGCTCGAGCAGCGTCAACCACCGCTCCTGCGCGTCGTGCAGCGCCTGCTCGGCTTCCTTGCGTGACGTGATGTCGAAGATGACTCCCTGGTAGATGGGGAAGCCCCGGTCCCCCTCCGAGACCGGGTTCGCTTCGTCCCGGAGCCAGACCCACTCGCCGTCCGCCCTTCGGATCCTGTACTCCTCCGAGAAGGCGATTCCGGCCTCCACGGCCTCCTGCCAGCTCGTCATCACGCGATCGACATCCTCCGGGTGGACCCGATCGCTCCAAGCGTCGGGTTGCTCGATCCACTCCTGGGCCGTGTATCCGAGTATCACCTCGATCTGCGGGCTGATGTAGGAGGCGGGAGCATCGCCCGGCGCGTCCGCGGAGTCCCAGACGTAGGCGATCGCGGGAACCCGCTCGACGATCGTTCGGAACCTGGCCTCGGCCTCGTCGGCCTGGAGCTCCGCCTCCTTCCGGGCGGTGATGTCGAACAGGACGCCGTGCGCGATGGATGGTCGCCCATCGGGCGCGAGTTCCACGCGTGCCGACTCGTCGTGCACCCACACGATGCGCCCATCGGCCGCGACGAGCCGGTACTCCTGGGCATAGGGCTCGCCGTCATCTCCCGCGTCCGACGCCCTCATCACGCGCTCACGGTCGGCCGGGTGGATGCTTCGTTCCCATAGCCCCTGATCTTCGATCCATGCTTCGGCCTGGTAGCCGGTGAGACCTCCGATCTGAGGGCTGATGTACAGCAGGTACTTCCTTCTGGTGTCCCAGGTGTAGGTGACCGACGGGGATCCCTCCACGAGGGCCTGGAACCTGGACTCCGCCTCCAGCCGCCGCTGTCTCTCTGCCGTCGCCTGCCGCGTTCGACGCGCGGCGATGGCCGCGACCGCGGCAAGCACGAAGACGACGAGGCCGAGCGATTCGTCCAGGTAGGTTCGCGAGCCGAGGGCGGCTTCGAGATGGTCGAAGGCGTCTGTGGCGAGCGCGAGCGCGAACAGCACGGCCACCGCGACCCCTGCGATCAACAGATCCAGTGGGGCCTTCGGGCCTACGGGGGCATGCTTGACAGGAGTGGGCTCGCGCACGACATCCCGATTATCGGACCAGCCGTAGACCCCCTGGACTTCCCCGTTCGGGGCTTATCCGGGGGAGCGCTGGGGGTTCTGGCTAGTCACTAAGTACTGGTCTGCCCCTCACGCGTGCGCGAGGTCGCGCATCGCCACGTAGATGTGGTCCGGCGAGGGCTCCATGTAGTGATGCTCCAGCGCTGCGGCGTAAGGCATGGCCGGTATGTCGGGGCCTCCGATCCGCACCGGCGGCGCGTCCAGGTCGAAGAACGCCTGCTCTGCGACCTGCGCGGCTATCTCCGCGCCGGCGCCGTAGGTGCGGTTGTCCTCGTACACGACCATCGCTCGCGATGTCTTGCGCACCGATGCGAGCACCGTGTCCATGTCGAGCGGCGCGAGGCTCCGCAGGTCCACGACCTCGGCCCGGATCCCCTCGTCGGCCTCGAGGCGTTCGGCAGCCTCGAGGCACCGGTGTAGCTCGTATCCGTACGTGACCACAGAAAGGTGCTCGCCGGGCCTCTTCACTTCAGCCGCTCCGATGGGCACCAGGGCCGGTTCCTCCGGCACCTCGCCCTTCACGAGGCGATAGCACTTCTTGTGTTCTAGGAACAGGACGGGGTCGGGATCGCGGATAGCACTGCGCAGGAGCCCGGCCGCGTCAGCTGGGGTCGCCGGCATCACGACCTTCAGGCCGGGTACGTGGGCGTAGAAAGCTTCGACCGACTGCGAGTGGTACAGGGCGCCGTGGATCCCACCGCCGCAAGGGGTCCTGATCACGAGAGGAACGCCCCAGTCGCCGTTGGTCCGATACCTCATCCGAGCGGCCTCCGAAACGATCTGGTCGAAGGCGGGATGGATGAAGTCGGCGAACTCGATCTCGGCGACCGGCAGGAGACCGTGGAGGGCCATGCCGATGGCGACCCCGACGATGCCGGACTCGGCGAGAGGCGCATCGATCACCCGTCCTTCCCCGAAATCTTCCATGAAGCCCTCGGAGACCTTGAACACACCTCCGCGCGTGCCTACGTCCTCGCCCAGAAGGACGACGCGTTCATCGGCCTCCATCTCGCTATGGAGGGCATCGCGTATCGCCGTTACGAGGTTCTTCTCCGTCATCCTTGGAAGACGTGCTGTGAGGCCGTGTCGGGTGATGGGTCGGGAGCGGCCCAGGCCTCCTGGATGGCGGCCTCCACGAGCGCCTTGACCTCGTCGCGGGTCTGCCGGATCGACTCGTGATCCGCGAGTCCCTGCGCGATGAGGAAGGCCGCGGATCGATCCACGGGATCGTGATGCCGGTGCTCTTCCACCTCCTGACGGGTCCGGTACGTCCGGTCGTCGTCGTCCGAGGTGTGCGGCAGGAACCTATACGTCTTGCACTCGATCAGGGTGGGGCCATCCGCACGACGCGCACGCTGGTGCGCTTCGGACATCGCCTGGAAGCAGGCTAGGGCGTCGTTCCCGTCCACGACCACGCCGGGCATCCCGTAGCCCGCGGCGCGATCGGCAACGTCGGGTACGGCCATCTGCTTGGACTGGGGCACGCTGATCGCGTACTCGTTGTTCTCACATACGAACACGACGGGTAGCCGGTGGATCGCGGCGAAGTTCATGCCCTCGTGCCAGTCGCCCTCGCTCGTGGCTCCTTCTCCGAACCAGCACGCAACGACGGTGTCCTCGCCGAGGAGCTTGGCGGCGTAGGCGATGCCCGCCGCGTGCGGAACCTGTGTGGCTATGGGGGAGGAGTGGCTGACGATCCCCAACTCTCTCGAGCTCCAGTGGTTCGGCATCTGCCTCCCGCCCGAAGAGGGGTCGTTGGCCTTGGAGAAGAGCCCGAGGAAGATCTGGAGAGGCGTCATGCCGGCGCATAGGACGACGCCGAGGTCGCGGTAGTACGGGAGCCAGACGTCCTGGCCACGGCGCATCGCCCAGGCCGTACCCACCTGGCACCCTTCGTGCCCGCTCACCGGAACGACGAAGGGGGCGCGGCCCATACGGTTCTGCCGCAGCGCCGCCTCGTCGATGAGTCGCGCCGTGAGCATGGTCCGATACATGGAAAGCAGGTCATCGGCGGTGAGCCCGAGCGCCTCGTATGGCGTCCGTGTCACCTGGGCCGACACTCCGTGCCTCCTCGCACCGTGAAGCGAGTCTACAACGCGAGAGGCAGCCGCCCGGGCGCGCAGGATGCCGCGGTTGTCGATGATACCCCCAGGGGGTACCCTATCTCTGGGTGATGTCCGATGAGAGGAGCAGGGAGATGATGGATCCGGTCTGCGGGATGACGGTTGAACCTGCCACCGCCGCTGGGGCGTGGGAGTACCAGGGAGAAACCTACTACTTCTGCTCGGTGGGCTGCCTCGAGCGGTTCAAGGCAGATCCCGAGCACTTCCTGGGCTTGGACCCGTCCGAGCGAAGCATGTGAGCGATGCCCCCAGGGGGTAGAGGCATGTATGGATACGCGATGAACAAGGACGACCTCCGGCAGCGGCTGCGCAAGATCGAGGGACAGGTGAGAGGGCTGCAGCGGATGATCGAGGAGGACAAGTACTGCATCGACATCCTGACCCAGCTGAACTCCGCCGTGGCCGCGCTGCGTGCGGTCGGTGTGGGCCTCCTTGACGGCCACGTTCGGCACTGCGTCACCGAGTCGATCGAGAAGGGTCGGGGAGAAGAGAAGGTGGAGGAGCTGATGGCTGCCGTGGAGGAGGTGGAGACGTCGCGGGCGGCGCTCGCGTCGCGGAACGAGGAGCTCGAGCGGCTCAACCAGGAGCTCCGCACGCTCGACGCGATGAAGTCGAATCTTCTCGCCAACGTCTCGCACGAGCTCCAGACCCCGCTGGTGCTGATCAAGGGCTACACCGAGATGATCCTCAAGCGGAAGATCGGACCCCTGACCCCGGAGCAGGAGAAGGGCCTCACCGTCGCGCTGCGCAACATCGACCGTCTGGTCGAGATGATCGACAACCTGCTCGACTTCTCGCGTCTCGAGCGCGGGGAAGCGCCGCTCCAGCTCGAGGATTTCCCGCTCTGGCAGCTCCTGGACGAGGTGATCGAGCTGGTGCGCGAGAAGAACCGCAGCCGC
>CAZHRY010000054.1:0-17068 GCA_964535065.1 uncultured Actinomycetes bacterium | reverse complement strand
AACTCGCACGATCAAGATGCGCGGCGGCATGGGCCTGCTGGGCGTGATGGGCAAGTACGGCATGTACCGCTTCAACAACATGCTCGCGCTGCTCGACGCGAAGATCCGCGACGTCGCGCCCGAGGAGTCCTACGGCGGCCGCAACTGGTCCAACTACACCTGGCACGGCGACCAGGCGCCCGGCCATCCGTTCGTCCATGGCGTCCAGGCGTCCGACGTGGACTTCAACGAGCTTCGCTACTCCAAGCTCCACATCCAGGTGGGCAAGAACCTCGTTGAGAACAAGATGGCGGACTCGCACTTCTTCCACGAGGTGATGGAACGCGGCGGCAAGATCGTGGCCATCGCCCCCGAGTACAACCCGCCGGCGTCCAAGGCGGACTACTGGATCCCGGTGCGCCCGCAGACAGACACGGCGCTGTTCCTTGGCATCACCAAGGTGATGATGGACCGCGGCTGGTACGACGCCGACTTCGTGAAGCGATTCACCGACTTCCCGATCCTGGTTCGCACCGACACGCTCACGCGCCTTGACCCCGCCGACGTCATCCCGGGGTATCGCAAGGGCCTGCGGTCCGACGGAGCCAGCTTCGCCGAGCAAGGCCTCACCCAGGAGGACTACGACCGGCTGCACGACTTCGTCGTGATCCGCTCCGGCAGCAGCGAGCCGGTCGCCATCACGCGCGATCAGGTCGGCGCCAAGATGCCGGTGGACCCGGCCCTGGAGGGAACGTGGACGCTGGACCTCGTGAAGGGCGGAACGGTCGAGGTCATGACCCTGTTCGACGCCTACAAGATCCACCTGAAGGACTACGACCTCGACACGGTCGCCGAGATCACCCGGTCACCCAAGGAGCTGATCGAGAGGCTGGCCGAGGACATCGCCAACATCTCGCCGGTCGCGATCCACGTCGGCGAGGGGATCAACCACTGGTTCCACGCCACCGAGGCCAACCGGGCCACATACCTGCCCCTGATGCTGACCGGCAACATCGGCAAGCCCGGGGCCGGCTCGCACACGTGGGCCGGGAACTACAAGTCGGCGCTGTTCCAGGAGACCCATTGGAGCGGCCCCGGCATCAATGGTTGGTTCTACGAGAGCCCCTTCCAGCAGAACCTGGACGAGAACGCCTCGCCCAAGGACATCACGTACTTCAAGCACGCCAAGGGTGAGGAGCCGGCGTACTGGAACCACGGAGACATGCCCCTCGTGGTGGACACGCCGAAGGACGGACGCAAGGTGTTCACGGGCGAGACGCACATGCCCACGCCAACGAAGGCCCTCTGGTTCACCAACGTCAACCTTCTGAACAACGCGAAGCACGCCTACGACATGTTGTTCAATGTGAACCCGAAGATCGACATGATCGTCTCGCAGGACATCGAGATGACATCGACCTGCGAGTACTCCGACATCATCCTGGCGGCCAACTCGTGGATGGAGTTCACGGATGTGGAGGCGACTGCGTCGTGCTCCAACCCCTTCCTGCAGGTCTGGAAGGGCGGGATGCAGCCCGTCTACGACACACGCGACGATATGGCGATCATGGCGGGTGTGGCCAAGGCTCTCACCGACGCCACCGGCGACGAGCGGTTCGCCAACCACTGGAAGTTCGAGTACGAGGGCAAGCGTGAGGTCTATCTGCGCCGTCTGCTCGGCGGGTCGGCCACGACGGCGGACTACGACTACGACAAGCTCATGGAAGGCGAGTACGGCGAGCCCGGCGTGGCCCTGATGATGTTCCGCACCTACCCTCGGGTGCCGTTCTACGAGCAGATCAAGGAGAGCAAGCCCTTCTTCACCGACACCGGCCGCTTGAACGCCTACTGCGACATCCCCGAGGCGATCGAGTACGGCGAGAACTTCGTCGTCCATCGTGAAGGGCCCGAGGCCACTCCGTACCTGCCGAACGTGATCGTCTCCACCAACCCTCTGATCCGGCCCGAGGACTACGGCATACCGCTGGACGCCATGGGCTGGGACGAGCGCTCGGTGCGCAACGTGAAGATGGCCTGGGACGAAGTCAAGGGAACGAAGAACCCGCTCTGGGAGGACGGCTACAGCTTCTACGTGATGACCCCGAAGCAGCGCCACAGCACGCACTCCCAGTGGGCTGTGACGGACTGGCACTTCATCTGGTCCAGCAACTTCTCGGACCCCTACAGGACCGACAAGCGACAGGCCGGTGTGGCCGAGCACCAGCTGCACATCAACCCCGAGGCCGCGAAGATGCTCGGGATCAACGAAGGGGACTACGTATACGTCGATGCCAACCCGGCCGACCGTCCCTACAGAGGCTGGAAGCCCGACGACTGGTTCTACAAGGTGGCGCGCCTCAAGATCCGCGTGAAGTTCAATCCGTCCTATCCGCACGACGTGGTGATGATCAAGCACGCAGCGTTCATCGCCACCGAGAAGACCGTGCGGGCGCACGAGTCGCGTCCCGACGGGCTGGCGCGCTCCGAGGACACCGGGTATCAGGCCAGCTTGCGTTACGGGTCCCAGCAGTCGATCACGCGCGACTGGTCGATGCCGATGCACCAGACCGACAACCTGTTCCACAAGTCGAAGGACTCGATGCACTTCGTCTTCGGCTACGAGCCCGACAACCACGCGGTGAACACGGTGCCGAAGGAGACCCTCGTCAAGATCACGTTCGCCGAGGCGGGCGGCCCGGAGGGTCAGGGGCTGTGGAGGCCGGCCGTCGAGGGCATCTCGCCTTCGACCGAGAGCGACTCGATGCTCGCCTACCTGGACGGTTCGTTCGTGAGGATCTCGAAGTGACCCCTTCCAAGGAAGTAGCCGCCGACGACCCCATGGAGATCGTGGGAGTGGTCCTCGATCGTCCGATGGACCTGCAGGGGCTGGACGACATGGCGCGCACGTTCGTCGAGGAGTACACGCTGATGGGCTGGCAGCCCTCGCGGATCATGGCGATGTTCCGCCGGCCTTTCTACGCAGGTGCGCACGACGCGTATGAGGCGCTCGGGGAGGATCGGATAGTGGAGTTGATCGAGCAGACGTGTGGACCCATGGAGGGCTCCGATGGCTGAGGTCCGCAACTGGCAGCTCGGGCGCAACATGGAGTACCGGTTCGACGCCTCGTACCCCAAGCGGCAGTTCGCCTTCGTCTTCAACATCAACCGGTGCCTGGCCTGCCAGACGTGCACCATGGCCTGCAAGTCCACCTGGACCTTCTCCGAGGGCCAGGAGTACATGTGGTGGAACAACGTGGAGACCAAGCCCTACGGCGGTTATCCCCAGGGCTGGGACGTCAAGACCCTGGAGCTGATCGAGCAGGCTAACCCCGGCGGCCAGGAGTGGGACGCCTCTTCGAAGGGCGGTCCCTACGGCGAGTACAAGGGCATGACCATCTTCGAGGCGGCCAAGGCTGCCCAGTTGACCGAGCAGGCCGTCGGGTACATACCCACCGACCGAGAGTGGACCGCGCCCAACATCTACGAGGACACCGCTCGGGGGCCCAAGGGCGTGAAGGATGTCTATGGACCCGGCACCGAGCTGCCCGTGCACACCCCCTGGTTCTTCTACCTGCAGCGGCTCTGCAACCACTGCTCGTACCCGGCGTGCCTGTCCGCCTGCCCTCGCAACGCTATCTACAAGAGGCCCGAGGACGGCATCGTCTTGATCGACCAGTCCCGGTGCAGGGGCTACCGCAAGTGCGTGGAGCAGTGCCCCTACAAGAAGCCGATGTATCGGGCAACCACCCGCGTCTCGGAGAAGTGCATCGGCTGCTATCCACGTGTCGAGGGGACGGACCCGCTCACCGAGGGCCTCCCCATGGAGACGCGGTGCATGGCCGTCTGCCCGGGCAAGATCCGGATGCAAGGCCTCGTTCAGATCGATCCGGAGACAGGGGACTGGAAAGAAGATCCGAAGAATCCGCTCTACTACATGGTCAAGGTCGCGAAGGTCGCCTTGCCGCTGTACCCGCAGTTCGGCACCCAGCCCAACGGCTACTACATCCCCCCGAGGTGGGTGCCGCGTGAGTACCTGCACCAGATGTTCGGGCCCGGCGTCGATCATGCGATCGAAACCTACGTGGCGCCGCCACGCGAGTTGCTCGCCGTGCTGCAGCTGTTCCGTGCGACACAACGGATCATCTTCCGGTTCGAGATCGAGGAAGGCCCGAAGGTCCGCGACGCGATGATCAACGGCAAGCCGTGGGAGATGTACGACGACACCGTCATCGGTTACGACAGCGAGGGCAACGAGATCGCAAGGCTCTCGGTCATCGAGCCCTTCCACGAAAGACCCGAGAAGTACGTGAACTCCATCTGAGGCCGGCATGACGGACACAGACGTGAAGACGCGAGAGCAAGCGGACGAGCTGCTGGCCCGCAGCCTGGTCTACCGGTTCCTGGCCCAGGCGTTCTCGTACCCGACCCGGGTGTCGCTGGAGCAGCTGCGCGGTGAGGACCTGGAGCTGGCGGCGCCGGCGGCCGCCCCGCTCTCCGAGCCCGTCCGCGAAGCCCTGGCGGCCGCCGGCGCCGCCCTCGAAGGCCTCGACTCCGAGGCCACGGAGAGCGCGTACCGCGACCTCTTCTCGCACATCCACTCCGTGGACTGCCCTCAGTACGAGACCGACTACACGGCCAGAGACGTCTGGCGCCAGAGCAACGAGCTGGCCGACCTCGCCGGCTTCTACCGGGCCTTCGGCCTGCAGGAGCACACCGAACGCCAAGACCACGTGGCCACGGAGCTGGAGTTCATGCACCTGGTCACGTACAAGGCCGCGTGGGCGACCGCCCAGGAGGACCCCGACAACGCGAGGGTCTGCAACGAGGCGGCCGAGTCCTTCATGAGGGACCATCTGCTGCGCTGGTCCGTGGGGCTGTCGGACAGGGTGCACGTTCGTGCGGCGACCCCTTACCGTGAGCTGGCGGCGCTGGCGAGCGCCTTCCTGCGGGACGAGTGTGACCGTCTCGGATTCGTTCCGGAAGGCCTCGAGCCGATCGCTCGTGACGAGGAGGAGCCGGGCCTGTGCGAGTGATCGCCCTGGACGGCCGGAGACGCGCCTTCGCCCTGATGGGGCTGGTCGCGGCGGCGGCCTTGGTCCTGACCGCAACGGGCTCGCGCGTGGCTTCTTCGCAACAGACCACTCTCACGGCGCTGGCTGCGAGCGGCGACGTTCCCGTCAAGGAGCCGTGGGACCCCTTCTGGGACGAAGTTCCGGCGGTCGAGATCCCGCTCTCCGCGCAGGCTGCCGTGCCTCCTGCGGGTGGCCGCAGCCTCAGCGCCAACGTGCGTTCGGTCCACGACGACGAGAACCTCTACGTGGCCGTGGAGTGGGGCGATCCTTCTGTGGACTCCTCGGTCGGCGCTCCCCAGGACTTCACCGACGCGGTCGCCGTCCAGTTCCCGTCGGTGCCCGGCGAGACGATCCCCGCCTTCTGCATGGGCGATCCGAACGCCGGAGTGAACATCTGGCAGTGGAGGGCCGCGTGGCAGGCCGACATGGAGAGCGGCTTCCGCAGCGTGAAGCAGCAGTACCCCAACGCCGACGTGGACATGTATCCCTTCAGCGACGAGGACCTGTTCTACCCCGGCCGCGCGGCCGGCAACCCTTTCTCCAAGCTGGACCGAACCTCTCCCGTGGACAACCTCATCGCGAACGGTTTCGGGACGCTGACGGCCGACGATGGCCACGAGGTTCAGGGCTGGGGTGCGTGGCGTGACGGGACCTGGCGGGTGATCTTCGCCCGGCCCATGCAGGTGAACGCCGATGGGGTCACCGATTTCGGTCCCATCGACCGGACCAACGTGGCCGTCGCGGTGTGGGACGGCGAGGCCGAGGAGCGCGACGGCATGAAGTCCGTCGGCAACTTCGTCTCGATGGAGATCCTGCCCGACCAGCTCGAAGCCGCCTCCGGCTCTTCACTCACGATGGTGGCCGTGGTACTCGTGGGCATATGGGGCGTCCTGGCACTGATGATCCTCACGGACCTTCCCAGGCCCAAGCGCACGAGCGCGCCCGCTGAGAAGAGATGAACGTCGCGGCGCGGGACCGGGCGCGGACGGTTCCGGCGTCTCGCGGGAAGTCCGGTGAAGGCTTGCGCCTGGCCCTCGTCCTCCTGCCTATCGCTGCCGTCGGCGAGCTGCTCCTGGTTCGCACCTTCTACCGGGTGGGCGTCTACATACCCAAGGAGGGCGTGTTCGGCTCGATCCACCGCATCGGGACGCGGTCGGGTTCGTTCCTGCTGAATGTCTCGTCCCTGCTGGCCGTCGTCGTGCTGGGCTGGTTCGCGGTGCGCGCCTGGGCGTCGGCGCGGCGCAAGGTAGCCGTCGCCCTGGCGTCGGCCCTCGCAGGCATGGCCGTGGCGATCTGGGCCGGGGACTCGGCGGACGTCCGGTTGGCGGTCCGGCTCGCGTTCGCACTGGCGGCCCTGGCCGTCGTCGCGCCCGCGATCCGCGAGATCGACGATCGGATGCACCGCGTCGCGGTGCTCGCGGTCGCGCTGGCCATGGGCCTGGCGACGGCGGCCGGCGCCTCCGCGGACGCTGCCGCTGCGGCCTTCACGGGGACGGTGGGCGTCGAGGACCTCCAGCTGGCGGCCGAAGTTCTGGTCGTGCTCGCGGCCTTCACCCTGGCGGCCTCGTGGGCTCGGTCGGAGCACGCTTCGCGCGTGAAGCCGTGGGTGGCCGGCACCGTCGCCGGGGTTGTCCTCGTCGCAGCCTATGTGGCGAACGGCTCCCTGGTAGGCATCCTGGTCCTCTGGACGGCCGGGCTCCGCCTGTACCTGCCCGTGTGGGTTTACGGGCTGGCGGTCGTCGCCGCGGTGGCCACCGCCTCCGGCTGGTTCCGCGAGAAGCCACAGAGGACGGCCGCGGTGGTGCTTCTGTTCGTGGCCGGCATGCTGCTGGATTCGACGTATCAGCAATCGCTGGCCCTCGTGGCGCTGATCCTGCTGACCGACGGGATCGCGGTCGGGGGCTTGCCCGCGCTCAGGCGAGCCTGACCTACGCGGCCAGGTCGCGCCTCTCGAACCCCCAGAGCGCCACCGCGTAGCCGGCCGCGGTGATCCCCACGAACACGAGCAGGTTCACGACACGCCCGCCCGACTCGAGCAGTTGGGGCTCCATGTACCAGCGGAACGGCGACAGGGGCCTGAGGAACTCGATCTCGTCCACCGCCATCGCGAGGCCGTTCAGGATGTATGCGAACACCGCGAAGCCCGTCGTCGCCGCGATGGCCGTGGTGCGGTGACCCGTGGCGGCCCCTATCGCCAGCGCGATAGCCCCGAACGAGATGCCGACCAGCGCGAGCATCCCGCATGCGATCGCCAGGTTCACGAGCGGCACGTCCAGGCCGAACGGCGGACCGAAGAGCGCAACCGACGCGAACAGGAGCGCGCAGAGAGCGACCACGGTTCCGAGCATGGAAGCCGCCTTCGCCGCCAAGACCTGGCGCCGGCGCACGGGCGTGGACAGCAACACGTCCAGGGTTCTGTTCTCCTCTTCGCCGGCGATCGCCCGTGCGCCGGCGCCTATCGAGAAGATGAGCATGAGGATCAGGCCCATGGAGCCGAACAGCTCGCCCTGCAGGTAGCCGATCGGCGACGCGTAGTCGGCGCCCCCGAACAGCTCGCGGATGGCCTCCGGCAACTTCTCCATGTACGCGTTCAGGTCCGCCGCGCTCTCCTTGATGCTGGGGAAGAACGCGGCGTACATGAGCACCACCGAGAGCAGCCCTATGCCCCATCCGATCAGGGCTCGCTTCTGGTCGCGCACGGACTTCTCGAGGATCCCGCTCACGGCTCGCCCCCGTTCCTGTACACGTCCAGGAAGATGTCCTCGAGGCTGGACTCAGAGGACTCGATATTGACCACCGTGTGACGCGCAGCCTCCTTGACGACCTCGTCCAGCGGTCCTCGAACGGTCAGGTGCACCTCGTCGCCATGGCCGTTCGCGGTGACGACGGACTCCAAGGCCGCGAACGACTCGGCCGGCACGTGTGATGCGAAGTGGAACGAGATCCGGCGAAGGGCAGCCGCTTTGAGTTCACCGATGTCCGAGACCGTGACGAGCCGGCCTTTCCGCACGATCGCGACCCTGTCGCATACGCGCTCGACCTCGGGCATCACGTGTGAGCTGAGGAAGACCGTCGCGCCCCGGCCGCGCGCCTCATCCACCATCGCGTAGAACTCCTGCTGGATCAGCGGGTCCAAGCCTTGCGTGGGCTCGTCCATCACGAGCAGGTCCGGCCGGTGCATGAAGGCCTGGATCAGGCCCACCTTCCGCTTGTTGCCATGGGAAAGCTCCTTGATCTTGACCGACAGGTCCAGCTTCAGCCGGCCCGCCAGCGGCTCGGCCTCGTCCCATCCACGGCCACCGCGCAGTGAAGCGAACGTCCTCAGGTACTGCTCGCCGGTCATCCGCTCGTAGAGGTTGAATTCGCCGGGCAGGTAGCCGACCCGCTCGAGGATCTCGGCTCCCCGGGTGCGCGGCTCCATCCCGAAGACCGAGATGCGGCCTGACGTCGGCCGGATCAGGTCGAGCATCGTGCGGATGGTCGTGGTCTTGCCGGCGCCGTTGGGGCCGAGGAAACCGAAGACCTCCCCGGGCTCGACCTGGAAGGTCAGGTCGATCACCCCGCGGCTGGTCCCGTACGACTTGGTGAGGCTCTCAGCCTCGATGACCGGGGTCACGCCCACATCTTGTACGGCCCGGACGCGAGCGCCAAAGGGGTACTTAGGGCCCCAGCTCGTAGCCCATACGGCGAGGCATCTTGGCGATCAGGTTCGTGAGCGGGTCGGCGCGGCGCCCGCGGTCTTCGGCGTCGTCCTTGCGGACGATCGCCCCCTGGGTGATGGCCGCTCCGATCGAAAGGAACGGCTCTGGGGGGAAGCGCATCGGCTCAAGCCCCACCAGGGGCAGCGCCGTGTGCTCGTCCTCGATGCCGAGCACCATTGCCGAGAGGATCTTGCCGCCCAGGTGGCAGGGTCCGACGCCGCCACCCGTGTATCCGACCCCGTAATGCAGGGCTCCGCCGGGGAGGGTGCCGAAGAAGGGCAGATGTCGTCCGGTGACGTCCATGGGACCGCCCCAGGCTGCTTCGATGCGAACGTTCTCGAAGTTCGGGAAGAACCTCTTTATGTCATCCACCAGCGCCGCGACGGACCTCGGGTCGTACCTCAGGCGAGGGCCGAGCCCCGTTCCGATCCCGGCCGTGGCTGCCGCAGCGCCGAAGGCGATCCTTCCGTCGGCGGTGGTTCGGAAGTAGCGGAGCGCCGTGCGCCAATCGGCGAGGCCCTCGCCGCCGGTCCAGCCGATCTCCTCCAGCTTGTCGGGAGCAGGTTCGGTGACCGCGATGTACGTGCCACGCGGGACGATCGCGCGATGGAAGCGCTTCAACGACGCCGACCAAGCCCCCAGCCCGAGCACGCCCTTCTCGGCCGTGATGCCGCCGCCCGGAGTCTCGGCTGTCACCGGCGGGCCTTGGGTGAACCGCGAGACAGGACTGTGCTCGAAGATGCGAACACCCCTCTCGAGCAGGGCCTTCCTCAGCGCAAGCGAGAGCCGGGCCGGCTGGAGCGTGGCGTTGTCGGGCTGCAGGAGCCCGGCGCGGAAGACGGGCGAATCGCACCGCTCGCGGACCTCTTCAGGCGAAAGGACGACGAAGCGGTCCTCCTCCACGTGGAGCCTGCGCGCCTCGGACACCAGTCCGTCCCACGCCCCGTCCTGTGCCTCGGACGTCGAGATGGTGAGATGGCCCTTGCGCGTGAACCAGACATCGGCGCCTTGCGCGTCGCACCACTCCTTGATCTCGTCGACGGACCGCTGGGCCGTGCGTGCGACGCGCAGGGCATCCTCGTCCCCGAAGAACCGAACCAGAGCCGGCAGGTCCTCCCACATCCCGTAGCAGAAGCCACCGTTGCGACCGCTCGGTCCGCTGCCGCAGGTCTCCTGTTCGAGGAGCGCGATGTCGAGCGAGGGGTCGCGCTCCAAGAGGTGCCACGCCGTCCACATGCCGGTGTAGCCGCCGCCGAGGATCACGACGTCGGCGCGGGCCGACCCGGCCAGCGGCGGGCAGGGCTCCGAGGCGGCCAGGGCCGGGTCGGCCCGCGCCTCCTCCATCCACCAAGAGATCTCGGCCTGCCGAGGAAGGTTGCCTCGCACGGCGGCTAGCCTACCCGGCTCAGGGCCCCAGGTTGTAACCGAGCCGGCGGGGTAGCTTCGCCACGAAGTCGACGAACGGGTTCGGGTCTCGCCCTTCGTCCTCTTCGTCCTCCTTCCGCCTTATGGCGTGGTTGGCGACGAACGCCCCGGGCGAGCGGATCGGCTCGGGCGGGAACCGCTTGGGCTCCATGTCCACGATCGGCAGCGTGAGCACGTCGCCGAACCGGCCGAGCGCCCGGTGGGCCAGGATCTGCCCGCCCAGGTGGGCCGGCCCGACCCCGTTCCCGGTATAGCCGAACCCGTGATGCACCGGCGCCCCGTCCAGCGTCCCGAAGAAGGGCAGGTGCGTCGAGGTCACGTCGATCGGCCCGCCCCAAGTCGCCGCGATGCCGACGTCTCGGAACCCCGGGAACCACCGATGGAGGCTCGCGACCGCGATCCGGGCCGCGTCGGCGTCGTACGCGAACCGGGGGTCGATCCGCCTGGCCAGGTTCGGCTGCACGCTGCTGATGCCCAGCGCGATCCGCCCGTCGGGCGTGTTGCGGATGTAGTGGAGCGAAGCCCGCAGATCCCACAAGCCCATGCCGTTCGTCCATCCGAGCTGCTCGAGCTTGTCTGGCGCCGGTTCCGTCAGGACGATGTAGGAGCCACGGACCAGAACGGCCCGACGGAACCGGCGCCAGTGCTGCGCCCAAGCGTTGACCGCCAGCACCGCCGACCCCGCCTTGACGCGCCCGCCGGGCGTCTCCGCGATCACCGGGTCGCCCGCTCCGAACCGCGACACGGGTGTGTCCTCGTACACGCGCACCCCGCGCTCCATGACCGCTCGCCGCAACCCTCGAGCCAGCCGCGCGGGCTGCACCGTCGCCCCGAAACCGGTGAAGATCCCGCCGCGGATCACCGGCGAGTCGACCTTCGCTCTGGCCTCTTCACGCGACAGGGCGTGGAAGCGGTTCCCGATCCCCAGCCGGTCCGCCGTCATGATCAGGTCCGCCCATCCGCCCACCTGCGTGTCCGACGATGCCACGCACAGGTCACCGTCCTGCCGGAACCAGGCGTCGATCCCTTGCTCCTCGCAGAACTCTCCCAGGGCTCGGACCGACCTCTCGCCTTCCTCGCACATCCGCATCGCGGCGTCGTCGCCGAAGGCTTCGCACAGGTACGGCAGGTCGCTCCAGAACGAGTTCACGAACCCGCCGTTGCGCCCGCTCGGCCCGCCCCCGCAGATGTCCTGCTCGAGCAGGACCACGTCCGCCCCCGGGTCCAGCTCCTTGACGAACCACGCGGTCCAAAGGCCCGTGTAGCCGCCGCCCACGATCAGCACGTCGGCGGTCGTGTCGCCCCGCAGGGCGGGTGCGGGGTCGCCGGCCAGAGCCTTGTCGGCAAGCGCGTCCAGCAGCCACCAGCTCCGGCCTTGGTCCGGCGGTATCGCGGTCACTTCGCCTTCCTCTTGGGGCCGGGGCCCAGGTTGAAGCCGAGCCGCCTGGGGAGCGAAGCCACGTACGAGGTGACCCGATCGGGCTCGCGGCCGTCGGCTTCCAGGTCGTCCTTCCGCCTTATGAAGTCGTTCGCGATCAGCATCCCGGGCGAGCGGATCGGCTCGGGCGGGAACCGCTTCGGCTCTCGCCTCACGACGGCCAGCCGTGCGTACGCGTCGTCGGCGTGCAGCGCGAGCGAAGCCAGGATCTTGCCGCCCAAGTGCGAAGGGCCGACCCCGTTGCCCGTGTAACCCAGTCCGTAGTGGACGTTCCCCGCACCCGTGGTGCCGAAGAACGGCATCGTGAACCCGCTCACGTTGATCGGTCCGCCCCAGCCCGCATCGAGTGGCACCCCATCGAACGAGGGGAACATCCGGTAGAGGTCCGCCGCCACCCTTCGCACCATCCGCTCGTCGTAGGCATAGCGATGATCGATCCTTCGGGCGAGGTCCGGCTGCAGGCCCCCCAGGCCGAACGCGATCCGCCCGTCGGGCGTGGTCCTCGTGTAGTGGATCGAGGAGCGGAAGTCGCGGACCGACTCTCCCCCGGTCCAGCCGATCTCCTCGAGCTTCTCCGGCGCCGGCGCCGTCACGACCATGTACGAACCGCGAACGGTGAGGTACGGGTAGAACGCCTTCCACCAGGTGGCCCATGCCCCCAGGCCGACGATCGCGTCGCCGGCGCGGACCGCGGCGCGTGGTGTCTCTGCCACCGCCGGCGACCCGAACCCGAACCGCCGCACCGGGCTGAACTCGTGGACCCTCACGCCCTTCTCTATGAGCACCCTTCGCAATCCGCGTGCGAGCCGGGCCGGGTGCACGTTCGAGCCCTCGCGGATCAGCATGCCCCCGCCGAACATCGGGGAGCGGACCCGCGCCGCCACTTCCTCGGCGTCCAGCACCTGGTACTCGTCCTCGACGCCGAGCCGCCTCGCGGCCTCGATCGTCCCGGACCACCGGCCCTCCTGAGCCGGGCTGGACGCCACAGCCAGGTCGCCTCCCTGCCGGTGCCAGGCGTCCACCCCGTTCTTCTCGCACCACTCGCCTATCTGACGTGGGCTCGGCGCGCAGGCGTCCAGCAGCTCCTTGGCCGCCGAGGCCCCATAGGTCGGGATCATGTCCGCAACGTGCCCGTGCCAGGCATCGCAGAACCCTCCGTTGCGCCCGCTCGGACCGCCGCCGCAGATGTCCTGCTCCAGCAGCACGATGTCGATGCCCGGGTCTCGCTCCTTAAGGAACCAGGCGGCCCACATGCCGGTGAAGCCACCGCCCAGGATCACGACGTCGGCCGTCGTGTCCTTGTCCAGTGGCGGAGCCGGTGGATCGGCGAACTCGGGATGCGAGAGCGCCTCGACCAGCCACCAGGCGCGGCCTAGATCGGGGGGCGTCTCGAAGTCCATCCGGCGCATCGGCTCTTAGCCTATCGGCCCGAGGGTGCGCGTCCGGGGTGGTGCCATGGCTGGAGGCTGCCCTCTTCTCGAGCGCGGACCCGTTTCACTGAGGTCCAATGGCCCTAGTCCCCGGATCGGCGCCTCTTATGGTTCCCCTCGGGCCGGTACCCGGACTTACGCCTATGGCGCATGGAGGGCTCGCGATGCGAAGAAGAACCCGACCGAGGCACCCTCGCCTCTGGATGCTCCTCGTGATCCCTCTCCTGACCCCTGGAATCATTGCCATGCAACCAGCGTCTGGCCAGGAGCAGCCGGCCGGCGAGACTCTTGGGCGCGGTTCCGAGGCGGTCACCGAAGGACAGTTAGCGCGCGCGACCGCCATCGCCCAGGCTGCGGACTCGGGGTGACCAGTCCTCATAGACACCGAGACCACCACCACGACCCAGGTGTTCGCCAACCCCGACGGCACCTTCACCATCGAGATCGCCTCGGGGCCCGTACGCGTCCCGGACCCTTCCGCCCCCAGCGGCTGGACGCCGATCGACACGACCCTTCAGGTCACGGCCGAGGGGATAGTCCCCGAGGCGACGGTGGCAGACGTCACTTTCTCCGAAGGCGGCTCAGAGCCCATGGCCGACCTCGACACCGGGAGCCGTTCGCTCACGATCGATTGGCCCGGTCAGCTCCCCGAGTCACAGATCGAGGGCGATGCCGCCACCTACCCAGGAGTCCTGCCGGGCGCTGACCTTGTCCTTGAGGCGAGGCCCGCAGGCTTCTCGCACAGCCTCGTCCTGAAGGGGCCTCCCTCCGAGCCGCTCGTTGTCCGCTTCCCCCTCGAGCTCGAGGGCCTGACCGCATCGATCTCAGAAGACGGGAGCCTGTCGCTCGAGTCGTCCTCGGGCAAGGAGATCGTCCAGGCAGACCCGGCCCGGATGTGGGACTCATCCGTCGACCCGGTGTCCTCCGAGCCGGTTCACGAGGCACTCGTCGACACGCGGATCGTGGCGACCGGAGACGGGTACGCCCTGGAGATCGCGCCCGACCCGGGCTTCTTCACCCAGGAGCTCACCTACCCGGTAACGGTCGACCCCTCGCCCGATCTCAGTGTCAACAAGGACGCCTTCGTCTACTCGGCGTTCCCCGACACCTCTTACAACTCCGATCCCAAGCTGAAGACCGGCTACTCGGGGACCGGTACCGCGAGAGCGCTCGTCAAGTTCAACACCCAGCCGATCTCGGGCACACATGTCCTCTCGGCGACCCTGAGCCTCCACGAGACCTACTCGGCCTCCTGCGATCCTTCGAGGGCCAACGTCGTCCGCCTCAACTCTGCGTTCCAAACGCCCACGTGGAACGACCAGCCCAGCTACGGTGGGGTCTATGCGTCGGCCAGCTTCGCGAACGGGTTCGACTCGAGCTGCCCCAACGCATGGGTCGCCCTGTCGGGCGGCGGGGACGATGGCAAGACGCTCATCGATCTGGTCGACGGTTGGGCATCGGGAGGGATAGCGAACTACGGCTTAGCCATCCGCGCCGAGAATGAGGGCGCCACCAACTCCTGGAAGATCTTCAACTCCTCGGACTCGGCGAACAACGCCCCGTACCTATCGGTCACCTACAACTCGTATCCGGATGTGCCGACCGGCCTCAGCGCTACAGGCACGACTACGCCCCATCCCACCCTTTCCGCGACCTTCCTGGATCCCGACGGGGGGAGCGGCCAGGCCCAGTTCAAGGTACGGACGCTCCAAGGCGTGATCGTTGCCGAGGGCTCTGGAACGCAGGCCAACGTCGGGTATCCGAGCACCTGGACCATCCCGCTCGGCCTGCTGACCGACGGGGAGAGCTACGAGTATCGGACCCGCAACTCAGACGGAACCGACGCGTCCTCCTACACATCGTGGGGTTCGTTCTATCTCGACTACGACCCGGTCCCGCCGCTCTATCCGGGCCCCATCGAGGGTTACTTCGGAACGCAGGCCGACAACATGCCGGTCGCGCTCTACGACGATCAGAACCTGGGGCAGGGAAGGGTCGAGTACCACATCATGGATGCCGGCTGCACCAGCGATCTCCTGGTCGGGGTGGGGACTCCTACGAGCGGTGGGATGCTGAGCCCGTGGACACCCTCGACCGCGCTCGAGCTTGGAGCTACATACGGGCTGAAGGCGCGGACCATCGACCCGAGCGGGGATCTGTCGCCCTTCACCGCATGCGTGACGTTCGAGACGCTGAGGAAGCTCGAGATTGGCGCGAGCACGCCCGTGGCCACTAGCTCCACGACGCCGACCCTTTCGGTCCTCGTCGAGGAAGGTGGAACGGGGACCGTCACCCCGACGTTCGAGGTGCGCGCCGTCCCTGAAGGCACGGTCGTGGCGACAGGTAGCGGCTCGACGGTAGCGCCGGGAGGCGTGAGCACCTGGTCCGTCCCATCCAACATCCTCCAGGTGGGGGAGCGCTACACATGGAGCGCGGCCGCGGACCTCGCGCTGCCAACGTCAATCGAGGACCTGATGGTCGTCCCACCCGGTCCTCAGGTCGCCCTCGTGGATCCGGTCGATGGGAGCCGCGTCGGTCAGGACCTTTGGATGGAGGCCATCCCACTAGGCTTCGACGCCGTCTCGTCCGTCGAGTTCCAGATAGACGGCGTCACGGTGGCGACCGCTCAGTCCAGCCCTTGGTACTCGACCGTGTTCGTCCCCGTGGACGACGCCTCCCACGACGTGGTTGCCGTCGTTCACGGGACCGCCAACGGGTCCGCCCTATCCGTGTCCTCGCCGGAGGCGGAAGTGGTCTACGCCGGGGACTTCGAGGCGCACGACGCACGGTTCCCCGTTGAGGAGGAGCCGGACCCGCCGGACGTGATCCCCGAGATACAGGAGGTGACAGACTTCTCGCCGCCCGATCCAGACGAGCCCATGCCGCGCGTCAGCGTCAGCAGGAGCCGCATCGTCGAGTACGCTAGACGGTGGACGTCTGAATCAGATCCAGACCTCCACAATTCCTACTATGCATTTATCGATGGCGGGGGCAGGGACTGCACGAACTTCGTGTCTCAAGCCCTGAAGTACGGCGGATGGCCCTATCTCGGTACGGTTGGGGAAAGCAAGAACAGTCTCTACCAATGGTGGTACGACCACAACTCGTTCTGGTGGGATGACTGGACACTGACTTGGGGCGTGTCAGAGTGGCTCTTCACGGCCATGGGGCCGTACTACGGGCTCGACTACCGGGTCGATGTCAAGTGGCGCCTAAGAGATGCGGAGCCGGGCGACATCTTGTTCGTCGACTGGAGCCAGTCGCCAGACGACCCGTCGGTGGACCACGTCATGGTGGTCACCGGCGTAAGGAGAACGGCCCCCTGGAACATCTTCCTGACCTACCACTCCCCTAGTCGCGAGGACAGACCGTGGAGGCCGACGACCTTGACCGATCCGGGGGAGTCGGTGAAGGAGCGGGCGGAAGCACAAGGCTACGACATCCAGGATTGGTTCCTCATCCATCCCAAGTCGTACTTCCCTGGTTGAGGAGGGCGTCGTGAAGCGGGTCCGGATCGTCGTGGGAGGCATGGTCCTGGCGGCGGCCTTGGCCGCCTGGGTGTTGCTTACGCGCTCTCCATTCCCCGACCAGGAGTCCCCTGAGGTCCAGGCGATCAGATCCGCGGTGCTCGATAATAAGGAGCAAGACGACGAGCGCTCAGTCTCCGTGTGCAACGTGAAGGTGCTGGGGTTCGAGAGCGCCGCCGGCACGCCGTGGAAGGCGTACGTCGCTCTGATCTGCGGGAACTACACGAAGATCGGGGACGGCCTGTGCCACGGGGCCGACCGGGCCGACCTTGACGTGTACTCGCTCAGGTCCGTGGACGACCAACTGGCAGTCGTGGATCTCATAGGCGTCCACGAGTTCGGCGATCCTGAGAGGTTCTTCCCCCCGGACATCGCGGCGCTCATATCTCGGAATGATCAGCGCCTCTGGCCGCCGGCCGATGACCTCCAGGAGCGCGCGGAGGCTCTCCTGTTCGGAGGAGAGGCGGCCGACGGCAACCCGGAAGGAGGCGGCGAG
>CAZHRY010000053.1:0-17372 GCA_964535065.1 uncultured Actinomycetes bacterium | reverse complement strand
AAGGTCGGGGGTTCGAGCCCCTCAGCGCCCACCTTGCCCCAACCTCCAGGCGGGTTCGCCGTTCGGTCGCCACGTCGGCCCCCCGAGGACGGGGACAGCGTGCACCCTCGCCAACGGGTAGCTTCCATGACGTGATGAGCGGCGCCTGACGGGGGCCGGCGGTCAATCGGTCTCGTACTTGAACGAGATGTTGACGCGCGCTCTGTAGTGGGTGACCCGGCCGTCTTCGATCGTCACGTCCAGCTTGACGACCTCGCCGACGCGAAGGTCCCGCAGCGTCTTCGCGGCGGTCTCCACCGCGTGCCGCGCCGCGTCCTCCCAAGACTCCGTGCTGGTGCCGATGACCTCGGTCACGCGGTAGATGCTGTCCGACATCGCACCCTCCTCGCTCGATCGCTCGCTGGTTGGTTCTATCACGCCAGGGGTTCGCGGGTTGCCGGGCGATGCCCTGGCTCTCACCGGCGGAGCCTCATGCGGGCTTGCGTCGCCTGCACCCGGTCAGAGCCAGGATCGCCAAGCCGACGAGCCCGGCGGCTTGGAGGATCCACCCGGCGGGTTCGGTCCACGCCGCCACGCGCTGGTTGGCGTCGAAGGGGTTCGTGTCCGCGCTAGCAGCCGCCACGCCGAGCATCGTCGATCCCGCGAGGGCCAGCAAGGCAAGCCAGCGCCACGTGTGGAGTAGGGGCCATGAACCCCGAACGAGCGCGATCCCGCTGAGCACGGCGAAGACAAGCACGGAGAGACCGCGTCCCTGGATCGCGCGTGTCGCCCCGTACCCCAGAGCGATGAGCCAGCAACTCAACAGAGCGGGCATGAGTCCGGCCCATCCACATGGCGATCCTTTCTCCGAGCGAGCGGCCCTTGAAGAGGGCCAGTGCCTCCTTCCGCCCTACTGCCTTGACACCGGATCGATACGCCAGGACCAGATGGGGCGGGCATGGCAGCTGAGGATGCCTGGAGGCGCGTTCGAATCGCTCCCACGCGCCCTTGTGATCCTTGGAGCAGGCCAGGAAAGCTCCGAGCTGACAGTCGAGCGCAGGCCTCTCCTCGTCGGTTACCTCGGCCTTCGCGAGTAAAGCCCTCGCGGCTTTCCTTTCGCCCGCCAGCCACATGATGCAGGTCTTCGCCCACGTGGCCTGCACGGTGTCGAGAGAGGCCGGCTCGCGGTCGAGTTGCTCGGTTGCTTGTCTCACGGTCAACCTTCCGGACAGCACACCCAGATACGCGGAGCGAGCCGCCAACAGAGCGTTGTCCGGCGTCTGGCTGAGCTCTCCTAGGCAGCGGCGGTCGGCCAGGCGATACAGGCCGAACCCCTCAGCCGACATCGTCCCCTTGAGTCGCTGCTCAAGATCGACGTCGGTGCTCATGGAAGAACACTATCGAGCGCGGGGGGCTCTGCGCTATGCGAGGGCCCGACGAACCTCGTCCCAGGCCGCGCGCCAGAGCGCGTCGGACCCCGCGTCCAGCGGGCCGAGCAGGTATCCGCGTTTCAGATCGGATCGCTCGACGAACTCCACATCCGGGAAGGGACCGTGCTCGGTCCACACCACGGGTTGCCGATAGCCGAGCCACATGGAGTTCCCGTAGGCCACCGAGGGCGTGAGCATATGCTCGATGAACCGGTGCCCCAGAACCGGATGGGCTGCTGAGCTCGGTATAGCCAGGACGTCGGCCACGATCAGCGGGCGGCGACCGAACATGAAGCGTGGCTGCACGTGGTCGTGTTGCGGGGCCCTTGCCACGTCTCCCGACCACGCCAGCCAGACCGCGGGGTCGTCGAAGCCGATGGTCGCCACCGACGAGAGGAGTTCCGCTTTCGCGGCCTCGATGAGCGACGGATCTGCGGAGGACAGGTCGGTGACGCCCGTTCGAATGAGGCCGAGGCCGATCCCAACCCTGTGGTCGTCCGGAAGCGCAGCAAGTCCCCTCAGGTCCTCGTTCCAGAAGGCGTCGTAGGGATCGGCGAGCGTTCGGATCGTCGCGGCGCCCGCGCGGTCGGGCCACCATCCGATCCCGGCCTTCGCCACCGTGTACGGCACGCCGTACTTCGTGTCCAGCTCGAGTCGCGCGGAGGCCTCGGTCCACACGTTCTCCAGGTTGCCCAGGTACGCGGGATTGAGGGGCTGGATCAGGCCCTGCTCGACGAGCCAACTGAACATCTCAATGGGAACGACGGCCACGTCGAACCCGCCATCCCGCATCTGCTGGACTTCCTCGTCGGCGTTCGCGAAGGCCGTGTACTCCCATCCGAGTCCGGAGCCCTGGGTATCGGAGAAGTCTTTCAGTGCGCCGGTCCAGAGGTGCTGGTCCCAGTTGAGGATCCTGAGCGGCCCGGCCTCGGACCGAAGGCCGGAGGAGATCGGCTCTCCACCGAGCGAGGGCTCGGTTCGAAGGTCGTTCGGCGGCTTGCCCGTGCAGGACGCGAGCAAGGAAGCGGCGCCGAACGAGGCTGCGGCGCCGGCAGACCTGACCAGGAACTGGCGGCGGGTGAGCCGGGACACCGTTCCCTCCTAGCGAGACTCTGACCCTTTCGGAGCCCCCCGGTCAACCCATCCCGATCTTCTCGGGTAGGCTCCTGACGCGTTGTCGAGGAAGGGGGGGGATCGATGGCGAGGCTGCTCGTTCATCTGACGTTCGGCCCGGAGGCGCCCACGCGCGCGGCGCTGGCATTCCTGGTTGCTCGCGCGGCGCTCGAGGACGGCCACGAGGTCACGATGTTCCTGGCCGGCGACGCGGTGCAGCTCCTCCGACCGGCCACCACCGATGCCGTCCAGGGGGTGGGCACAGGCTCCCTGCGGGAGCACGTCGATGCGCTTGTAGAGGGTGGCACCAAGCTCTACGCGTCCGGCATGTCGAGCAAGGCGCGCGCGCTCACGCCCGAGGACGTCGGCGGCGTTCCTGTTGAGATGGCGACACCGAACACGTTGGTCATGCTGGCGTTCGACAGCGACCGGGTGATCACCTACTGAGAAGGTGGCTCGCCGGCCAGGTCCACTACCCTTGGCGCCATGTCGGGCGACCTTCGGTTCCCTCACCTGTTCAGCCCGCTGCAGGTGGGCGGGCTGACCCTCAAGAATCGCATCCTTTCTTCGGGCCACGACACGGTTATGGCCCACGACGGCATGGTCACCGACCACCTCGTCGCCTATCACGAAGCAAGGGCCGCCGGGGGAGCGGGCCTGATCGTGATCCAGGTCGCCGGCATCCACGAGTCCGCTCGCTACACCTCGCACGTCCTGATGGCGACCGACGACGCGTGCATCCCCGGATACCGGCGGCTGGCCGACACGTTGAAGCCACATGGCTGCGCGGTCTTCGCGCAGCTCTTCCATCCCGGCCGGGAGATCATGGAGTCGCAGGACGGGTCAGCTCCGGTGGCCCTGGCGCCTTCCGTCGTGCCGACCGAGCGGTTCCACGTGACTCCGAGGGCGCTTCCGAAGGACACCCTTCAGGAGATCGTCGCGGGTTTCGGCGAGGGCGCCCGCAGGATGGCCGAAGCGGGGCTCGATGGTGTGGAGATAGTGGCCAGCCACGGTTACCTGCCCGCTCAGTTCCTGAACCCGAGGGTCAACCTGCGCGACGACGGGTACGGGGGGAGCCTCGAGAACCGGCTCCGGTTCCTGAGGGAGTCGATCGAAGCGATCCGTACACGGGTCGGGCGAAACATGGTCGTCGGCCTGAGGATCTCGGGAGACGAGAGGAGCCACGACGGGCTCGAGACGCAGGAGGTGCTCGCCGCGCTCGAGGCGCTCGATGGTGACGGGCAGCTCGACTACGTAAGCGTAGTGGCCGGGTCGTCGGCAACGCTCGCGGGTTCCGACCACATCGTTCCCCCGATGACAGAGCCGAACGCCTACACGGCGCCGCTGGCAGCCGCCGTGAAGCGGGTCGTGAGCGTGCCGGTGATGGTCGCAGGTCGCATCAACCAGCCGCAGGAAGCCGAAAGGATCATCGAGACGGGGCAGGCGGACGCGTGCGCCATGACGCGGGCGCTCATCTGTGACCCGTCGCTCCCAGAGAAGGCGCTTCAGGGGCGTGCGGACGAGATCCGTGCCTGCATCGGCTGCAACCAGGCGTGTATCGGTCACTTCCATGCGGGATATCCGATCTCGTGCATCCAGCACCCGGAGACGGGACGTGAGCTCCAGTACGGGGTGCGCACGTCCGCAGCCGTGCGCAAGCGCGTGATCGTGGTCGGGGGAGGCCCCGGGGGCCTGAAGGCTGCGGCGGTGGCGGCGGAGCGCGGCCACGAGGTGACCCTGTACGAGGCAGCGGATCGAGTGGGTGGTCAGGTCCTGCTGGCGCAGGAGCTGCCCGGACGGGCGGAGTTCGGCGGAGCGATCACCAACCTGCTCGCCGAGGCCGAAAGAGCCGGCGCGAAGATAGTCACCGGGACGCGGGTCGATCGAGCGCTGATCGAAGGCGAAGGACCTGAGTCCGTGATAGTCGCCACGGGCGCTCGCCCGCGCAGGCCGGCGCTGGACATCCGGGGCGCACCCGTGCTTCTGGACTCTTGGCAGGTGATCCGCGGGGAGCGACCACCCAGCGGACACGTGGTCGTGGCCGACTTCAGGTGCGACTGGGTGGGACTGGGCGTGGCCGAACTGCTGGCCAGGTCGGGCCATCGGGTGACCCTTGCAGTGAATGGGTACATGCCTGGTCAGCGGCTGCAGCAGTACGTGCGTGATCGGATGATCGCCTCGGCGGTGCGGGCGGGCGTCGAGATGATCCCGAACGTCCGCTTGTACGGCGCCGACTCCGATTCCGTCTACATGCAGCACACCTTGACCGACGACCCGGTGGTCCTCGCCGGCGTGAGCGGCTCGGTGCTCGCCCTGGGGCACGAGCCGGAGTCCGCGCTGCTCGAGGCGCTCAGCGGGTACGGCGGCGAGGTTCGTGGGATCGGCGATGCACTGGCCCCACGCACGGTCGAGGAGGCGGTGCTGGAGGCCCTCGTGGTTGCCTCGGGCATCTGACTGAGGACTTTGGAACGTTGACTGGCCAGCACAACGTTGGCTACCGTTGCGTGACCGCTCCGCCTGGCCGACCACAGGAGTCTCCCGCACATGACCACCGCCTCGGTTCGCAGGTCCATCTCTCACGTTCTGTCCTGCCTCGCACTCGTCGTCGGTGGCCTCATGGTTCTTGCCCCGCAGGCCTCTGCCGCAACGCCGCTCCGTCAGAACGACGGGATGTCTCTGGCTTCCGCGCCCGAGGGAGCGCTCGCGGCGTCGATCTCGGCGGGTGGCTACCACACCTGCGCGCGGCGCGCCGGCGGCGTGCTGCGTTGCTGGGGGAACGACACCGACGGTCAGGCGACTCCTCCCGTCGACACTTTCTCTTTGGTGTCCTCGGGCGCCTACTTCACGTGTGCGCTGCGCCGCATCGGAGCAAGCCCCATGTGCTGGGGCGACAACTCCTTCGACCAGGTGATCGACGCGCCAACCGGGACGAATCTCGTGTCCGTCTCGGTCGGCGACACGCACGCCTGCGGACTGCGCTACAACTTTGAGATCGTGTGCTGGGGGAACGACACCGACGGTCAGGCGACGCCACCTGTCGGAAGCTTCGCAGCTCTCTCGGCCGACGGAAGGCACACGTGCGCGGTGTGGCCCTTCGGCAACGTCGAATGCTGGGGAGACAACACTGCCGGGCAGACCGACGCGCCGAGCGGGAAGTTCGCCTCCGTCTCCGCCGGGGATGCGCATACGTGCGGCCTGAAGACCGACGGCACTGTCATCTGCTGGGGCGATGACTCGAAGAACCAGGCGTCGCCTCCCTCGGGCGCTTTCACATAGGTCTCGGCGGGAGGCACGCACACGTGTGGGGTGCGCGCGAACGGGCGTCTCGCATGCTGGGGCGACGATCAGTACGGCAAGTCGTTGCCTCCGACCGGTGCCTTCATCGCTGTGACGGCCGGCGACATGCATTCCTGCGGCGTGCGTGCCAACGGCAAGATCGCCTGCTGGGGCGCCGACAACCAGAACCAGGTCGGCGACACCCCTGGTGGAGTATTCGGGTCGGCCGCGGTCGCTGCCGGGTGGAACCACTCGTGCGGGCTTCGAGCCAACGGGCGCGTGGTCTGCTGGGGCTTCGACAACCGGGGTCAAGCGAGCCCTCCCTCGGGGCTCTTCCGCGCCATCACAGCCGGCATAGAGCACACATGTGGGATCACGGCCAAGGGGGCCGTCGAGTGTTGGGGCTCCGATTCCTCGGGTCAGTCTTCCCCGCCCGCCGGGGTCTTCACCGCCCTCTCCGCCGGGTATAGCAACACCTGCGGGATCAAGGCTGACGGCACGATGGCATGTTGGGGATCTAACACCGGGGGTCAGTCTTCACCGCCGGCGGGGCAGTTCGTGACCCTGTCTTCCGGTGCGGGCCACGGATGCGGTATCAAGGCGAACGGCTCGGTCGCTTGCTGGGGCTCGAACGCGTCGGGCCAGGCCACCCCATACGCCGGAACATACCTCTCGGTCTCTGCCGGAGACGGCCACACCTGCGGGATAACGGGCAACGGGTTCGTCTCCTGCTGGGGGAGCGATTCCTACGGACAGTCCAGTCCACCCACCGGCGGCTACGCAGTCATCTCGGCCGGGATGTCGCACACATGCGCGATCTCGACGTTTCAGACCCTCAGGTGCTGGGGCAACAACGGCTCTGGTCGCGCCACTCCGCCGTCCGGGTTCTACACGTCCATCTCGTCGGCGATGGATCACAACTGCGGCGTGACGGGAGAAGGCATCGTCATGTGCTGGGGCTCCAACGGGTACGGCAAGTCCACGCCTCCTGCCGGAGTCTTCCCCTAGGCTCGGTTTGACCGCTCCCGTGGCACTGGCTACGGTCGGATACGCCTGAGCGGAGTCCCGGAGCAGCCGTTCTGCCGTAAGCATGGGTGGAGGGCGCCGCCGGACGTCCTGCAGGGAAACGAGAGGGAGGTCTATATGAGGAAGAAGCTGCTTCTGCCTCGCGCGCTAGCGGTCATGGCAGCGCTGGCGCTGGTAGCCGCATCCTGCGGCGAGGAGACGCCGACGGGCACCGGGACGGGCACGGGCACGGGGACCGGGACCGGGACGCCGTCGGGCGGGGGGACGATCATCCACGGGACGACAGGCACTATCGTCTCGCTCGACCCCGCAGGGTCCTATGACCTGGACTCGTGGCAGATCATCTACCAGATCATGAACGGCCTGCTGGAGGTCGAGGCAGGGGGCAGCGTTCCGGTTCCGGCGCTGGCCGAGTCCTGCGAGTACGAGGACAACGTCACCTACACCTGCACGCTGAGAGACGGGTTGCTGTTCTCGGACGGCAGCGATCTGACATCCGAGGACGTCGCAACGTCCTTCGAGCGGAACATCTTGATCGACGACCCGAACGGCGCGTGCAGCCTTCTGGGCGCGATCGCCGACTGTGGCAAGTGGACGGGGAAGGAGATAGAGACGCCGGACGACACGACGGTGACCTTCAACCTCCGTGCTCCCGATGCCACGTGGCCGTTCGTGCTCACAACGGGCGCCGCGTTCATCGTTCCGAGCGAGTATCCGATGGAGGAGCTGCAGGCCGACGACCAGGCGGTCGGCAGCGGTCGCTACAAGCTCGCCGAGTACCGACCCGGTGAGCAGGTGGTCCTCGAGGCGAACGAGAACTTCTGGGGCGACGCCCCGCTGAACGACAGGGTCATAGTTCAGTACTTCGATCGCTCGTCGGCCTTGAAGCTCGCCGTCGAGCAGGGGGAGGTGGACGTTGCGTGGAGAACGTTCACACCGACCGAGGTCGAGGACCTGAGGAGCGCCGAGGGCTTGCAGGTGCTCGAGGGACCGGGAGCGGAGATCCGCTACTTGAACTTCAACCTCAGCTTCGACCCGGGAAGCGAGCTGGCGGTCCGCCAGGCGGTGGCCATGACCATCGACAGGCAGGCCATCGTGGACAACGTCTACAACGGCACGGTGGCGCCGCTCTGGTCGATGGTCCCGTCGAGTTTCGAAGGGGCGGTCGATGCGTTCGCCGACGAGTACGGGACTGCGCCGGATCTGGACGGCGCGGCGAAGGTTCTCGCCGACGCGGGGATCTCGACGCCGGTCGACCTGGAGATCTGGTGGACGCCGACCCACTACGGCGATGCCTCGGCCGACGAGTATGCCGAGATCGAGAGGTCGCTCGAGGACAGCGGGCTGTTCAACGTCACGCTCGAGTCAACCGAGTGGGACCAGTACTCGGAAGCTGCGTTCACGGACCAGTATCCGATCTACCAGCTGGGCTGGTTCCCGGACTACACGGACGCCGACAACTACGTGGCGTCCTTCTACCACTCAAGCTCGTTCCTGAACATCCACTACGACAACGCGAAGGTGGATGACCTGATCGCTCAGGAGAAGGCATCGACGGATCCGGCCGAGCGGGCCGCGATCTTCGAGGAGATCCAGAGGATCGGCGCCCAGGAGGTTCCGATCATCCCGATCTGGCAGGCCACGCAGGTGGCGGTGGTCCGGGACGGAGTGACCGGCGCGCAGGAGACGCTGGACCCGTCGTACCAGTTCCGTTACTGGCTCATCGGGAAGACTGCGTGACCTTGGGGGGCGCCGCCGCGGGTGCGGCGGCGCCCCCCACACACCCACAGCGCGCCCAACCGCTAGCCTTCTGACCCGCGGATGGCCAAGCCGACGACGTCACTTCGAACCTATCTCCTCACGCGTCTGGCTCTGGCCGTCCCGATGCTCCTCATCCTGCTCACACTCGTCTTCCTCCTCATGAGGGTGGCTCCCGGAGACCCCATCAGCGCCGCCCTGGGGGGCCGCCTGACACAAGAGGAGCTTGACCGCCGGCGCGCGGAAGCGGGCTACGACCGGCCCATGGTGGTCCAGTACCTGGACTATCTGGGAGACGCGATCCGCTTCGACTTCGGCGAGACGCTCCTGGACAACAGGCCGGTCAGCCAGGTCATCGCCCAGAACGGAGCAGCAACGCTGGAGCTGACCCTCGCGGCGATGATCGTGGCCGTCGTCGTAGGAGTCGGTCTCGGGCTGCTGTCGGGTCGTTTCCGAGATACCGGGATCGACTTCGCCGCCCGGATGTTCGGGATAGTGATCTACGCCGCCCCGGTCTTCTTCCTCGGCTTCCTGGCTCAGCTCGTCTTCGGCAAGTGGCTGGGCTGGCTGCCCACCTCCGGCCGCGCCAGCCCCATCGTCAGTTACGAACTGGACACACCGACGAACCTGTTCGTGGTGGACGCGATCCTGGCGAGCGACTGGAAGGCGCTCGAAGACGTCTTGAAGCACCTGGTCATGCCGGCCACCGTCCTTGGGTTGGTGATCGGTGGCGTCTTCATCCGGCTGGTGAGGGTGAACGTCATCCAAACGCTCAAGGGCGACTACGTCGAGGCCGCCCGCGCCCGCGGGGTGAAGGAGCGCAGCGTCGTGGTCCGGCATGCCTTCAAGAACGCGCTCGTGCCCGTCGTGACGGTGATGGGCCTGCAGTTCGCGCTGCTCCTGGGAGGGGCGGTCCTTACCGAGCAGACGTTCAACTGGCCCGGGATCGGCTCCGAGCTGGTCCGCTACCTGAATAACCGCGACTACATAGCCGTGCAGGGGATCATCACCTTCACGGGGATAGTGGTCGTGGTGGCGAGCCTGCTGATCGACTTCATCAACGCGTGGATAGACCCAAGGGTGCGGTACTGATGGCCAGGCCGCGCCGGTTCGTTGCTCTCCGCAGGGCGCTCGCGCCCTTCGCCGAGGCGCGGGGACTGCCGCGGTGGACCGTGTGGGCCGGAGTGGTGATCACGCTCGCATTCGTGATCATGGCCGTGTTCGCGCCCTCGATCGCGCCGTACGACTTCGACCAGTACCGCACCGACGACGGCGTTCGGTTCGAGAAGCAGGAGGCTCCGTCGGCTGAGCATCCGTTCGGCACCAACGTGATGTCGACCGACGTGATGTCGCGGGTCGTTTTCGGGGCCCGAACAGCCGTGAAGGTCGTCGTCCTGTCGCTGTTCTTCGGGATGGCCGCCGGCCTGCCGCTGGGGCTCTGGTCCGGGTACTTCGGCGGCAAGCGAGACCGGGTGATCGTTCTGCTCATGGACGCCTTGATGGCGTTCCCCTACCTCCTCTTCGCCATCGTGGTCGCGTTCCTCCTGGCCGATCGCCTGGGCAGGGGAGTCGTCACCGCGGCCGTCGCGATCTCGGTCGTTTACACGCCGCAGTACTTCAGGGTCGTCCGCAATCACGTGATCAGCGTTCGCGAAGAGCCCTACGTGGAGGCCGCTCGCGCGATAGGCGCCAGGCCGAGAACCGTGATCTGGCGCTACGTGTTCCAGAACGTCGTCCAGAACGTGCCGGTCATAGCGACCCTGAACGCCGCCGACGCCATCCTCACCCTGGCGGCACTCGGATTCCTCGGCTATGGGATCCAGCCGACCGAGGCGGCCGAATGGGGCTACGACATCCAGCGGGCTATCGCGGACGCCGGTGCCGGCATCTGGTGGACCGGGCTGTTCCCGGGGCTCGCCATCGTGCTGTTGGTCACAGGCCTGACCCTGCTGGGCGAAGGATTGAACGACGTCATCAACCCGATCATCCGCAGGAGGCGCATCAAACCGGTGAGGTTCCCGCAGATCGAGGCAGCGGATGAGCGCTGAGCCCATCCTTTCCGTGCGCGACCTCCGCGTCTGGTACGGGACCGCCAGAGGGGCCGTGCGCGCCGTCGATCGAGTGTCGGTCGACCTGTCCCCCGGAGAGACGCTGGGTCTTGTCGGCGAGTCTGGATGCGGGAAGTCCACACTGGGCCGCGGCCTCATGGGGCTCCTTCCCCCGGGGGCCGCGGCCGACGGCGAGGTGAGGTTCGGGGACCGGAACCTGCTGAAGCTCTCCCGCAGAGAGCTGCGGGACCTGCGCGGCCCCGAGATCGGGATGATCTTCCAGGAGCCGATGACCCGGCTCAACCCCTTGATGCGGATAGAGGACCACTTCGTCGAGACCTTGAAGACCCATGAGCCGGATCTGAGCAGCGAGCAGATGAAGAGGCGGTCTCTGGAGGCGCTAGGAGGCATGGGCATCCCGCCCACACGGTTCCGCCAGTACCCCCACGAGTTCTCCGGGGGGATGCGGCAGCGCATCATGATCGCGCTGGCGCTGGTTCTCAGGCCCAAGGTCGTGATCTGCGACGAACCCACGACGGCTCTGGACGTGCTGGTGGAGGCCCAGATACTGAAGATCCTCCAGGACCTGAAGGCCAACTTCGACACGGCGCTGCTTCTGATCACGCATAACCTCGGGATCGTCGCGGAGTCGTGTGACCGCGTCGCGGTGATGTACGCAGGTCAGATCGTGGAGGAGGGCGTGGCTCGGAGCGTGTTCAAGAGCCCCGCCCACCCATACACCAGGGAGCTCCTGCGGTCGGTCATATCGCTTCACACGACCGGCCTGCAGTACATACCCGGGGCTCCGCCGGACCTCATAGAGCCGCCCTCCGGGTGCCACTTCCACCCCAGGTGTCCGGACGCCATGGTGGTCTGCCCGGCCAGGGACCCTCGAGAGACGGCGACGGGGCTCGGCCACCGCGTGCTCTGCTGGCTGCACGGGCCGGAGGTGGAGCCCGCCGAACGGGAGCCACTCGAACGACGGGAGTTCGCGAGTGCCGACGAAGCCTGAAACGGGCGCAGCAGCGAAGGGGGAGGTGCTCCTCGAAGTCGAGGACCTGAAGACGCATTTCCCGCTGCGCGGCACGTTCATCCAGCGCCTGCTGGGTCGTGAAGCCGGATCGGTCAAGGCGGTGGACGGCGTGTCGTTCGCGCTTCACGAGGGGGAGGTCCTCGGCCTGGTGGGCGAGTCCGGGAGCGGGAAGACCACCCTCGGGCGAACGATCCTTCGACTCGTGGAGCCGACCTCGGGGAGCATCCGGTTCCGCGGACGCGACGTCGGGTCGATGGGCGAACGCGAGTTCCGGCCCCTTCGGCAGAAGATGCAGATGGTCTTCCAGGACCCGCACGCTTCGCTGAATCCCGCGATGGACCTCTTGACCGCGGTGGGACATCCGCTGGTGGTCCAGGGTGTGGCCCGGAGAGCCCAGGATGCTATCCCCATGGTCGCGAGGGCGCTGGACCTGGTCGGGCTCGTTCCGGTCGAGCAGTTCATGAGCAAGTTACCGAGCGATCTGTCAGGCGGGCAGAAGCAGAGGGCCGTGCTGGCCAGGGCGGTGATCACGAACCCCGAACTCCTCGTGGCCGACGAACCGGTGTCGATGCTGGACATGAGCGTACGCGCGAAGATCCTCGAGCTGATGCTCTCCCTGAAGGAAGAGCTGGACCTGACCTACCTCTACATCACGCACGACCTCGCGACGGCGAAGTTCTTCTGCGATCGCATCGCGATCATGTACCTGGGGAAGATCGTCGAGTTCGGCCCGACGGACGCGATCTTCGACAACCCCATGCACCCCTACACCGTGTCGCTGCTGGAGGCGATCCCCGACCCGGATCCTGATCGGCGCGTTCCGCAGAGACTCCCCCGAGGGGAGGTGCCCGACGCCGCGCTTCCGCCGCTAGGCTGCTCCTTCCACCCACGGTGCCCCCGGGCCTTCGACAGGTGCGGCTGGGAGAGCCGCGACCTGAAGGACCGGCTTGAGGAACGCTGGGCCGCGCTTCCCGAAGAGGACTACGAGGCAGAGAGGGCGATGGTCGGAGACATCGAGGCCCTGGCGGTCCCATCCCAGGTCGCGCAGGTTCCTGCGGCACGCGGTCGCCGGTCCCGCGACGTCTTGGACATCCTGGATCGGATGCGAGAGGCGGATCCGGACGAGCCCATGTGGTCCGGCGTGATCGCCGTGGAAGAGGGCGATCGTGGGGCGGCGGTCAGGTTCGCCGATGGGGAAGAGCCTGCCCTGCACCGGCTCGGCGACATCGATGTGGCGTGCCACCTGTACGAGGGTAGATCGACGTCTTGAACCGAGCTGACGCTGGGTCTTCGTGGCCTTCGTTCAGTGACTAGAAGGGTGGCATCTCCGGAGGGAGGGGGTCGCAGAGCGCGAGGGTGCGATCCCGCAGATGGCTCACCCGTTCCGAGAAGCGCGGGGCGGACGCTAGGTTCTTCAGCTCATGCGGGTCGTCTTCCAGGCGGTAGTACTCCTCTTCGCCCGTCGCGTAGTGAACGAACTTCTCGTCTCGCGTACGGACGCCGCAGTACGTCGGCACGTAGGGGTGGGCCTCGTCCACATGCTCGAGGGGGAACGCCTTCCTCCAGGTGACAGGGACGCCGGACATCATCGGAAGGATGCTCTCTCCGTCCGTGGGCTGAGCGGGCAGCCCGGCGGCTTCCAGGAGCGTCGGAGCCAGATCGACGTTCACCACCAGCCGGGGGTTCTTGCCCACGGGGAGACCTACCCTGTCCCAGCGGACGACGAACGGGATGCGGATGGCCTCCTCGTAGGGGACCAACTTCGCTCGCCAACGGTGCTCCCCCAGGCGAAGCCGTTGTCGGACGTGAAGACGATCAGCGTGTTGCGAAGGCGTCCGGTCTCGTCGAGGGCGGCCAGGATGCGGGCCACGGCCTGGTCCACCGCCTGGAGCGTCTCGAGCTGCCTGCGCCTGAAGCGGTCGACCTTGGACGTGGCATGTTCGCCGAGCTGCGACCTGGCTTGGATGTAGGCCGGCTTGTCCGAAACGTCTGCCTCGTTGAAGGCGGGCGAACGGTACGGATCGATGCCCCTCAGATCGTCCAGGTGGCGCGGCGCGGGCCTCGCCGGGCCGTGGGGCGCCTTGGGAGCGAAGAAGAGGAAAAGGGGGTCCCCGTCCGGCGTCTCTCGGATGAACCGATCCGCCTGCCGAGCGAACGCATCGGTCGAGTAGTCGCGCGGGTCCGTTCCCTTCTCAACCAGCCTCCCGTCGACCGAGAGCGGGCAGTGGAAGTAGCCGGGTTCCACGAACGCGCGCCAGACGTCCCAGCCCGGGGGGACGTGCGACGCCGGACCGTACTCGTTCAGGTACTTGCCCATGAAGGCGGTCCGGTATCCGGCGTCGTCGAGCCAGACGGCGATCGTGTCGTCTTCGGAGGTGAACGCGCTGAAGCTTCCGTATGGCGGCACGTTCGACCAGACCCCGGTCGTGTGCGAGTAGTTGCCGGTCAGGAAGGTCGCGCGGCTGGGGCAGCAGGCGGGGTCGTGAGCGAAGGCGTTGATGAAGTTGACGCCCTTCGCGACGACCTCCTCGGTGACCGTCGGCATCCAGGCAAGCGTGTCCCAGCGTTGGTCGTCGGTAAGGATCACGACGATGTTCGGCGGCTCGGCCGAGCGGGCGCGCAGCGGTTCGCCGCTCGCGGGCGGCGTGTAGGGCGGGAGCGGCAGGCCAAGCGCGAGGGCCGCGAGGGCGGCCACCGCGATCGGCTTCCCGAGTGCGTGCCACATGCTCAACGGAGGTTATCTTGTCGCCCGTGAGCCCTCTGCGCGTGGAGCCCGGTCCTCTGCAAGGGCTCTTCATCGTGGAGCTCGATCTGCTGGAGGATCGAGAGCGCGAAGGGGCCTCCTTCAGGGAGGCTTTCCAGGCCGAAAAGATGCGAGCGCTCGGCCTTCCGGCGTTCCGCCCGGTCCAGTTGAACCTGGCGGAGTCCAGGCGGGGAACGCTGCGCGGCATCCACGCCGAGCCGTGGGAGAAGTTCGTCCACGTCGCCTACGGTGAGGTGTTCGCCGCCGTCGCCGACCTCAGACGCGGCTCACCCACGGCCGGACAGACATGGATCGGCACACTGGACAGGACGCGGGCGATCTTCGTGGAGCGGGGTCTGGGCAACTCCTACCAGGCGACCAGCGACCTCGCCGTCTACACGTACCTCGTCAACGAACACTGGAAGCCCGGCGTCGCCTACCCGGCGGTGAGGTTCGACGATCCGGACCTCGCGATCGAGTGGCCGATCCTCGACGAGCGACTCCAGGTGTCGTCGAAGGACAGGGCGAATCCATCGTTGCGCGAGATCTGGGAAGGCTAGTTCCAGACGAACATGCCGCGTGAGGCCCAGGCCTGGCCCGCATCCGAGTCGACAACGGTGCGGGTCCCGGTCACCGGCGCTCCGGCCGACCAGTCGATGGACTCGAGGACGTCGCCGGGCCGGGCGACGTAGACCTTCCCGTTCGCCAGCGTCATGCCTCGCACCGTGAGCCAATCGAGCCCGTCGCCCGGCCCGGCGACGGTGAACGTCACGGCTCCGATCACGCCGCTCTCCGGCGTGAAGTAGCGCATGAAGAGCTTGTCCTGCCCCGCGACCGTGTAATACAGGCGCCCGTTCTCGAAGAACATGCCCGTGACACCCGCGGTCGGGAAGTGGTGAGGTGTCAGCCCGCGCAGGTAGATCTGAGATGCCTTGCCCACTTTGGTCCCGTTGAACGACCGCGAGTACACCTTGCCGTCGGACCAGCCGTAGTAGATGCGCCCGCCCGTGACGAACGCCCCTCGCGCTCGTGACCAATCGACAGCGGTGGTCGTCAGGGCTAGGAGGCCGCTCGGCGTGACGCCGTCGAACCCACGGTGGTTCAGGTATTCCGAAGGGGACGGTACGACGGGCGTGGCGGCCAGGTCGATCAGCTCGATCGCGTTGACCAGCGGGTTCTGCACGACGTGCCCGAACGAGATCGTGATGGTTCCGTCCGAGACCACGTCGAACCCCTTCGTGGTCCCGACGCCCCAGCCCGCATCGGCGACGATGTCGTAGTCGTTGAGGACGGTCGAGCCTTCGATCGTGACGTCGAACTTGCGCTGTCCGGGGCTGGTGGTGCACGTGCACCTGTCGGCGAAGTACAGCCGCACCCGCACAGGCGTGCCGGAGGCGACGGGGAAGTCCCACTGCATCTCCGGAGGCGAGGAGGAGTCCCAGCGCTCCGAGGCGAAGACGCCCGGATGTCCGGAGGCGGGAACGCTCGCGTCCAGCGACGGGACATATGTCCACGAAGCGGCGCTGCTTCCGCTGTTGCGGTATGGGCTGGGAGAGGCGGTGGTGTCAGCCGCCCAGCCAGGCCCACAGTCGAGTGACGGCAGCGCCTCTCCGGCCGCGTTCACGCGGTACAGGATCGACGGGTCCACGGACGCGCAGCCATGTGCCGGCAGCGAGTACAGCTCTCCCGGCAGGGTTGCCGGCACGTGCTCGGGCACCGCGCTGCCGCCTGCCAGGGGGAAGAAGGCCAGCTTCGCGTGATACTCGCCGCCGATCTCGTCGCTGTCGGAACCGACCCACAGGCCCTCCGGTGTCCCGACCAGCGAGAAGACGCCCTCTCCCAGCTCGCGGCCGGGGTTCCAGGAAAGCGGCAGGCCGTTCAGTGGGTCCAGCGCCGCGACGCCCCTCCGCTTGACCGTGCCGGGCCCGACGTTGTCGCCGACGAAGGCGTTGTTCCACCACCGGAAATGACCGCCCACGTAGACGGCCGTGCCTGTCACGGCCACGCTGTAGCTCGTGTCGCCGCCCGCGTAGTCGATCCAGCTCGGCTGCTGCCCGGAACCCGTGGGCCCGATCTCCCACCTGGATGCCGAGTCACAGAGCTTGCCAAGGTTGGCGCCTCCCTGGAACGCCCCTGTCGTGACGATCACGAAGTAGGAGCCGTCGGGGGAGATGTCAACGTCCCGTGTGTAGGTGTCGAACTTGGCGGTGCATTGCGGGACGAATCGGTCCGTGCTCCACGACGAAAGGACCGCGTTCGTGCCGTCCAGGTCGAGGGTTGCCACCTGGTGCCGCGGTTGCCCGCCGGCGGCAGTGAAGTTGCCGATCGCCACCAGGACCGACCCGTCCGGGGTCACGTCCAGTTTGGCGACGCGCGAGGTCCCCCCGTTGTGGAGCCCCTCGAACGGAACGTTCACCCCAGCCGCCAGCTCGCCGGTGGCGAGATCCACAGCGGCAAGGCCGGAGCGAGCCTGCCCGTTGACCTCCGTGAAGGCGCCCCCCATGTATAGGAGCCCGTTCGCGATGGCCAGGTCGTGGATCGCCGAGCCGGCGGTCACGTTCGCCTGGAAGGACGTGACGACGTTGCCGTCCAGGTCGAGCTTGACGATACGTCCGACGTTGACCCGCCTGACGCGGGAGAACTCACCGGCCGCGTAGACGTAGGTGCCGTCGGAAGCCAGCGCGAACACCCTGCCGTTAGCGGTCGGGGCGAAGGCCGCCGAAACCGCCCCGGTTCCGGCGTCGAAGGCGAACAGCTTGTGCCGGGTGAGGATAGGACCGCCGGGCTCCTGGACCTCGTCGAAGGAACCGCCGGCCACCATGGTGCCTCCCACGGAGGCGATCGCGTTGACGCGGCCGTCCAGCACGTGGGGGGTGAAGTCGGCCGGATCTTCCGACACGACCAGGGTATGGGGAGCCTGAACCGCGGTGGCGCGCGCGGGCGCCAAGGCTGCGGCCAGCAAGGCC
>CAZHRY010000052.1:4917-17430 GCA_964535065.1 uncultured Actinomycetes bacterium | reverse complement strand
ACGGCGTGCTCGCCACGACAATCGACGACCCCGGGCCGCTCCTGGCCGATCTCGCGGCCCGCCTGCGCGCGGCGATCGAGCCGCAGGGGCGTGGCCTAGCCCGAGTCGGCCGGGAGCTGGACTCCTACTTCTCGGGCAGGCTCAGGGCCTTCGAGACACCGGTGGACCTGCGGCTGGCGCCCACGTCCCTGTCGCGCCGGATCCTGGAGGTCGTCCACCGGATCCCCTATGGGGAGATGTGGACGTACGGAGACGTGGCCGCGATGGCCGGCCGTCCGGGCGCCGCCCGCGCAGCGGGCGGCGCCCTCCGCCGGTGCCCCGTCGAGCTGTTCGTTCCCTGCCACCGCGTCGTTCCCGCCGGACCTGGACTGGGCTCCTACGGCGGAGACGAGGACCGCCGCGCGTTCCTGCTCCGGCTCGAGGGCGCCATCTGATCCGCCGAGATGCGAGAACATGGATGGATGCGCCGCACCTTGACATCTTCCCTGGCGATCGCCGCCCTCGTCACCGCCGCGTGCACATCGGCACCGACGGCAGGGGACGGCGTCACCCCCACCCTCACGCAGGCGCCTCCGGCTGCGGAGACCTTCGCCGCTCAGGTCGCGACCACGGACCTGTACGCCGGCCTCCCACAGCGCGTGCAGATCGGGGTCTTCTCGTCCACGGACGGCGAGGGGGTGCGCCTCCTGACCGCCGGGGAGATAGACGTCACGCTGAGGCCGGCCGAAGGCGGGACCGGCACCGCGGTGGAGTCCACCGCCCGCTACGTCCCGGCTCCCGGCACGTCCGACACGGGGGGGCCTCCCGTCCTCACTTCGCCGGATGTGGGGCGCGGCGTCTACCAGATCGACTCCGTCACCCTCGACGAGCCGGGGATCTGGGAAGCCGCCATCTCGTTCGTCCTTGGCGGGGAGCCCATCGGGTTGACATCCACGTTCCCGGTCGCCGACGAGCCCCTCATGCCTGCTCCCGGGCAACCTGCCCTGCGCACGCGCAATCTGACGAACGGCTCGGACGTGCCGGCCGAAGCCTTGGACTCGCGGGCGCGCGGAGGCGCGGCCGTGCCCGATCCGGAACTCCATGAGTGGACCATCGAGCGAGCGATCGCGGAGGAGATCCCGGCCCTGGTCCTGTTCGCCACCCCGGTCTACTGCCAGAGTCAGTTCTGCGGTCCGACGGCCGACGCCCTAGCAGAGCTCGCCGCCACCGGGCCCAAGGACGTTGCGTACATCCACATCGAGATCTGGCGCGACTACGCGTCCAGCAAGGTGAACGAGGCCGCCGCGGAATGGCTGCTGCGTGAGGGCGACCTGACCGAGCCCTGGCTCTACCTGATCGGCTCTGACGGCATGATCATCGACCGGTGGGGACCGTTGTTCGACCCCGCCGAGGTGGCCGCGGCCCTGTACTCGGCACCGGCCGCCTAACGCTCGCCCGGCTCCCCTGCCGAGCCGCCGGCCCCGGCTACAGTGCCTTCGTGATGCGCGAACCGGGACACGACCACCTGGACCACGCAGACGCTGCCGCCCTCGCCACCCGAGAGGGGGTGCGCGCGACCTGGATCTCGCTCGGGGGCCTGGGCTTCACCGCCACGCTCCAGCTCGCGGTCTTCGCCTCATCCGGCTCCGTCGCGCTGCTCGCAGACACGATCCACAACTTCACCGATGCCCTGACGGCCGTCCCGCTGTTGATCGCGTTCCGGCTGGGAACCCGCCCGCCCAACCGGCGCTACCCGTACGGCTACCACCGCGCCGAGGACGTCGCGGGTCTCGCGATCGTCCTGCTGATCCTGGCGTCCGCGGTCGTGGCGGCGATCGAGGCCATCGGCCGGCTGATCTCCCCCGTCGCGGTGACCCGGGCCGGTTGGGTGCTGGCGGCAGGAGCGATCGGGTTCGTCGGGAACGAGGTCGTCGCCCGGTACAGGATCGGTGTCGGACGGAAGATCGGCTCGGCGGCCTTGGTCGCCGACGGGATGCACGCCCGGACCGACGGGCTCACGTCTCTGGGCGTTATGGCGTCGGCGCTGGCCGTCCTGGGCGGCATCGAGCGCGCCGATCCCTTCGTCGGCGTCGCCATAACCCTCGCGATCGGCGTGACGCTCGTGAGGGCCGCTCGCGTCGTCCTCAGGCGGGCCCTCGACGGGATCGACGAAACGACGATCGCCTTGATCGAGACCGTGGCCGCCTCCGTGACCGGGGTGGAACACGTCACGGACGCGAGGGCGCGCTGGTCCGGGCATCGACTGCTGGCGGACCTGAAGATCTCCGTGGACCCGGCCCTCACGGTGCAGCAGGGCCACGATATCGCGAACGGGGTCCAGGATTCCCTCCTGCGCGATGTCCCACGCCTCGCCGACGCGACCGTTCACGTCCATCCGCACGAGCACGACTCCCACATCGGAAACGGCACGCCCTCGTAGCATTACCGGCATGGACGAGGCTCAACTCCCCGCCCCTCCGAGCATCGACGACCGCTGTTACAGGCATCCCGACCAGGTCACCGGCGTCCACTGCACCCGTTGCGGCCGGCCCATCTGCACCGACTGCATGATGCCCGCGCCCGTCGGGCACCAGTGCCCCGACTGCGTCAAGGGAGCTCGCCAGGAGTTCCGAAGACCGGCAAGGAGCGTCGTGGCGGGGCCGGCCGCCGGCTTCTCGTTCACCAAGGCCCTGCTGGCCCTCCTGGCCGTGATCTACGCGGCCGAAGTGGCGGCGGCCGGCCCCGCCACTCTCATGCTCGGGCCCTCGACCCTCGATCTCATCCGCCTGGGAGCCGGGATAGGAGCCGCTTGGATCCCGGGGGAGGGCGCGGTCGGGATCGCACTCGACCAGCAGTGGCGGCTCCTGACAGCCATGTTCCTCCACGCCGGCCTCCTGCACCTTGCGATGAACGGCTACGTGCTTTACGTGTTCGGCTCCATCGTCGAACAGGAGCTCGGCCGTGTCCGCTTCCTGGCCGCCTACCTGGTGACCGGGTTGTGCTCGTCGGTCGCGAGCTACGCCTTCGGCCCGTACAACGCCGCCGGGGTCGGCGCCTCCGGCGCGATCTTCGGGCTGGTCGGGGCATACATCGCCTACAACTGGCACCGGCGCGACATCGCACTTCACGCCGCGCGCGTCAGCAGCGCGCTGACCTTCGTCCTCATCAACGCGGTCATCTCGTTCACCGTGCCGTCGATCGACTGGAGGGCCCACTTCGGGGGCCTCGCAGCGGGTGTGGTGGCGGGCATCGCCGCGAGGGGCCGCGGGGGATCGACGAAGGCGGCCTTCATCGCGGGTCTGGCCGGCCTGCTCGGGCTGGCAGCCATCCTAACGGCCTGGCGCACCGCCGAGCTTCGCCAGATCCTCGGAGCCTGAGGCTCAGGGCGCCGGCGTTCCCTCGTCGGCCACGCCGTAGAGGTATCCCTCGCGGGTTCCGACGTAGATCCACCCCCTCCACACGGCCGGGGTCGATTCGATGCAGTCGCCCAGGTCGAGGCTCCAGCGGAGCTGAGGCGTGGAGATCATGTCAGACACGTCCCACGCGTACAGGCGGCCGGTGCAGTCCCCTTGGATCAGGGTCCCGTCCACTACCACCGGCGAACCGATGGCGGGCGAGCCGATCTGCATCTCCCACGCGATGTCGCCGCTGCGGCGATCGACGCCCAGCACGCGGCCGGCTGCCGTCGTGAAGTACACGAAGTCCCCCCACAGCGCCGGAGTGGACCAGCTCCCGCCGGCGCCGTCGAAACCGATCTCCATCGCGGGCAGGCTCCACACGAGCGGATCCGCCGACGACGGATCCAGCTTCATCAACTGGCCAACCGTCCGCGCTCGCTCGTTGAACCTCTGGAACTCGCTGGCCACGTAGAGCATGCCGTACTCGTCGATGACGATCGTCGCGTCGGTGTCGTCGCCGGTCCAGAACTCGAACACCTTCACGACGCGGTCACCGCCAGTCAGCACGTCGGACACGTCCCACCCCTGAACCAGTCCTCCCGAGTTCGCGAAGTACGCGACCCCGTCGTGGACAGCCACCGAGCTCTCGATCGAGACGTCCTCGTCACCGGCCTGCTGCAGCAGCTCGTCGTCGAATCCGGGAACCGCCGTCACGACCTCGGGTGACACCGTGACCTGGCCGCGGGGGTCGTAGCCGCGATTCAGGCGCACCACGTAGAACCATCCGTTCTCCCCGCCCACCAGCAGGTGCCCATCTACCACCAGCGCCGCGCCGTCCCAGTCATCGTTCCAGAGCGGGCGCGGCACGGAGGAGACGGCGTCCAGGGTCCAAAGCACCGTCGGCTCCGCCCTGTCCATGGCCACAATCCGGAGCAGGTTGTCACGCGAGCCCGCGTAGTACAGCGGGTAGCCGTCCGGGTCGGTCGTTGCCGAGCCCTTCGCGAGGTCTCCCGTCGCGAGTTCCGGCCGGAGAGGGGCACCGGAGCCCGCATCGAGGAAGTGGTACGCGCCGTCGTACGCTCCTTCGCGCACCTCCATGCGGCGGAACGCGGGCACCACGTTCGGCTGGCCCGTCCAGCCCGTGCCGCACCATTCCTTCAGGGCACCTGGGTCGCGCCCCTCGGCCGACTCGCTGCACATCTTCGACCCGTCCACCGGGGCCCGCCACCTGACCACCGGAGCGACCGGCACCGGACCCTCTCCGTAGTAGGTGCGCGTCTCGTTCCCACGCCAGGTGGTGATGCCCGCGAACCCCCCGTTCACGGGCTGCGGGATCACGGCAGGGGGCTGCGGATCGGACAGGATCGGCTCTGGAACCATGAACCACAGGTCCCAGACCAGCTGACCGACCGCCAGCACGGAGGTCCCCATCACGAGCACGAGTGACCAGAACGGCATGTGGTCTCGCCGCGGGACGGCGTGCCGGCCTTGCATCATCCGCGGCATCGTATCCCGCCCTCGGCGAAGTTCGGGTCAGACCGGTTCGCCGGCCGATCGGTACGAACCCAGCACCTTCAGCAGCGACGTGTGCCGCTCGACCTCCTTCAGGGCGGCGGCCAGCTCCGGATCGTCGCCACCCGCCATCACGTCCACGTAGAAGAGGTACTCGAACGGCTTCCCGCGCCTGGGCCTGGACTCCAGCTTGTGGAGGTTGATACCGCGCTCGGCGAAAGGCTGAAGGGCCCCGAGCAGCGACCCGGGCTCGTCCAGCACCACCATGACGAGCGAGGTCTTGTCGGCCTGACCCAGGACCTGCGGCTCCCTACCGATCACCGCGAACTTCGTGAAGTTTTCCTTCTCCGTCTGGATACGCTCGGCCAGGACGGCCAGCCCGAAGATCCGGGCTGCATCCACGCTGGCGATCGCGGCGTCCTGGGGGTCGCCGGCCTCCGCGATCAGCCGCGCCGCTCCCGCCGTGTCGTGTACCGGCACGGGCTCTATCCGCATCGATGACAGGAACTCCTCGCACTGCGCGAGGGCCTGCCAGTGCGAACGAGCGCGCCGTACCTGCTCGAGTCGCGCCCCCGCGACACCCAGGAGCGCATGATCCACGCGCACCAGGGACTCCCCGACCACCCTCAGCAGATCGGTGTGCTGGAGCAGCTCGTAGGTCTCGTTGACCGAACCCGCCTGCGAGTTCTCCATGGGAACGACACCAAGGTCGGCCTCGGAGCTCGTGACCCTCGAGAAGACGAGCCTGACCGTGTCGCACGGCATCGGCTCGGCGTCCGGGAACAGGGCACGAACCGCTCTCTCGCTGTACGCCCCCGGCTCTCCCTGGTAGGCAACCTTCATCGCTGGGAGAGACTAGCAGTGGACCAGGAACCGGCCGGACGCGGCGGACGGCCTAGGCAGAAGGCCTCGCCGACCGTCCCCCATGGCCGGATGCGGAACCCGGGCGGTGTCCTTAGCCTGTAGGGCCGATGGTACGCTTCGCCAGACGGGCGCCGGCGCGCCGTTGAAGGACATCCCTCATGCAGACACCCGGATGGGCTCCCGCCCCCAGCGACGGCAGCTTCCTGGACCTCGGCGACTACGTGAAGGTCGTCAAGCGCCACTGGAAGCTCGTGGTGGCCGCCGCGGCGATCGCCGTGGCGGCTGCAGGGCTGTGGACCAGCGTGCAGACGCGCGTCTACACGGGAGTGGCGGAGGTCCTCGTGAGGCCGCCCCTCAGCGGTTCCACGCTCCTCGGCGCCGCACAGCCGCTCAACGTCGTGAACGAGCGCGAGATCATGAACTCCCTGCCGGTGGCCGCGATCGCCGCGCAGAGGGTCGAGCTCGGCGAGACGCCCCGGCAACTCCTGGACAGACTCGAGGTTGTCACGCGCAAGGACACCGACGTCTTGCAGGTGCGCTTCACGCACCCGGACCCGGCCATCGCGGCCCAGGGAGCGCAGGGGTTCGCCACCGGCTACCTCGACTACTCGAACAAGAGAGCGCAAGACATGATCGACGGGCGCATCCAGGCGATCGCCGACAACATCGCCGCGCTTCGAGACCAGAACGGGACGCAGGCTGCGATCGCCGCCTTGAACCAGCAGATCGCCGAGCTGCGCGCCATACCCGTCAGCGCCGGTGACATCCTGGTCCCGGCCGAGCCGCCGAGGGATCCGACGAGCCCCGATCTCGTCCTGAACCTGGCGCTGGCCCTGTTCCTCGGCCTGTTCGTCGGGCTCGTCGCGGCCTTCGTGCGCGAACGCCTGGACGATAGGCTGCGCGGAAGGGGCGACCTCGAAGAGACGATCGGCGTTCCGGTCATGACGATGATCCCGCAGGTCCCTTCCTGGCGTGAGCGGAGCGAGGCGCATCTGGTTGCACTGGAAGGCCCACGGAGTCCCGCCGCCGAGGCCTACCGGACGCTGAGGACGAGCATCCTCGTCGCGGCCGCGGAGCGCGGGCTCAAGACGCTGATGGTGGTGTCTGCCGGAGCGGGCGAAGGCAAGACGACTACCGCCGCCAACCTCGCAGTGGTCCTGGCACAGGCGGACAAGCGCGTGGTCCTGATCTCGGCCGACCTGCGCAGGCCACGGCTCCACGAGTTCTTCGGGCTCCCATCTTCGGAGCACGGCCTGGCGGAGGTGCTCGGCGGAACCCGCAGGGCTTGGGAGTCGTTGAGGAGCGGCAAGGTGGACAACCTCTGGATCATGGCCAGCGGCAAGATCCCGGAGCAGCCGACGGAGCTTCTGCAATCCGAGGCGATGCGAGAGCTGATCGCCGAGCAGCGAGAGGTAGTGGACTTCATCATCATCGACTGCCCGCCCGTGCTGGCGGTGGCCGACTCCCTCGTCCTCGCCCCGATGGTCGATGGTGTCGTCTTCGTGGCCGACGCCCACGACACACCCCGGGCCGGTGTGCTGCAGGCGAGGGCCCAACTCGACCAGGTGGGAGCCCGGCTGCTCGGCGCGGTCCTGAACGACGTCGAGGCGTCCGGAGCGGGCTACGCCTACTACGGGCAATACGTGTACGGGCCCACAGACGCGGGGTCTGCCAACGGCAAGGCCAACGTGTGGGAAGCGCTCCGCAGGGACCGGTCGGCCGGCTAGCGGCATCCGCGCGTTCCCGCGGGGTGAAGCGGTTCGCGCTCGCGTTCGTCATCCTCGTCGCATCCGGGGCTGCCCTCGTCGGACTGACCCTCTTCAGGGTGCACGACGACCTCTCTGCCGGGCGCCAGGCGCTGCAGGAGGCGCGCAGGGCCCTCGCTTCGGGGAACCTGGACGAGGCAGCGGACAGGTTCCGGAGGGCCGGCGAGCGATTCCTGCAGGCTTCAAAGGAGGTCGGCGGCCCGCTCGGGACCGTCGCCGGGCTCTTCCCCCTGCTCGGGAACGACGTGGACGTCGCCGCGGGCCTGGCCGACGCGGGAGTCCTGCTGTCCGGCGCCGGCTCCGACCTCACCTCGGCGATCTCGGGTCTCCCGGAAGGGTTCGGCTCGCTGGTGCCGGTGGGAGGCCGGTTCCCGCTCGATGCGTATGCGACCCTGTCGCAGGCGGTCGCCGAGGCTCGCACGGACGTCGGTGAAGCCCTCGATGCCGTGACGTCGTCCCCATCGTCGTTCCTAACCGGCCCGGTGCTGGAGGCGCGATGGGAGGCGGAGAACCAGCTGCGCGAGCTCTCGCGAACCCTGGATGCCAGCGTCCTGCTCCTCGATGGACTGCCGGGCTTCGCGGGCCAGGACGGGAAGAGGACCTACCTCGTGCTGGCGCAGAACCCGGCCGAGCTACGAGGCACGGGCGGCATCTGGGGCGCCTACGCGATCCTCACGATGCGCGACGGCGAGCCGGCCTTCGGGAAGGTCGCGCCGACGCAGTCGCTCCCCGACCTGGAGGACGTGCCGGCTCCCAGTGAGGACTACGCCGACAACTACGAGGGGTTCGGTGGCGCCGCCTCGTGGCACAACATGAACATGACTCCGGACTTCCCCTCCGCGGCCCAGGCCGCGCTGGCCAACGTGGAGAAGGGCACAGGTCTGGATCTGGACGGGGTCATCGCCGCCGACCCCTTCGCGCTGCGCGCCATGCTCGAGGTGACCGGCTCGGTCCCGGTCCCCGGCACCGGCAGGACCATCGGCCCGGAGAACGTCGTGGACTTCACTACGAACGAGGCCTACTCGCTCTTCCGCGGTCCCTCCGAGCGCAAGGAGATCCTCGGGGATGTCGTGAAGGGCGTCGTCGCACGGTTCCTGGCGATCGACGGGATGGGAGTAGCCAGGATGAAGGCGATCGCCGAGGCGGCGGCCGGCGATCACCTGCTGGTCTACAGCGAGGATCCTGCGTTCCAGCGCGGGCTGGAGCTGGCTGGGGCCGCCGGCTCCTTCGGAGCCGACGGCCCCAGCCCCCTCCCCACCGACTTCGTCTCGGTCTCCGTCAACAACGCGTCCGGTGCCAAGATCGACTACTACGCCTCCCGAACCCTCGACTACGAGGTCACGCTCGGCGGCCAGGGAGAGGCATTCGCGTCACTGACGACTACGCTGGTCAACTCTGCCCCAAGCTCCGGCCAGCCGCGATACGTGATCGGTCCATATGCAACCGGCGCCGAGCCGGGGGACCAGATCTCCTTCGTCACGATCTCCTGCCACCTCCCGTGCGAGCTTCAGGGGGCAGCACGCGACGGCCAACCCGTCACACTCGAACAGGGAACGGAGCTCGGCGTACCGTGGTTCCGCGACTTCCGAACGGTCGGCCCCGGAGGCGAGGGTTCCCTGAGCCTCCGGTGGTTCACCCGCGAGGTGTGGGACGGCAACTCGTCCGGCGGGGCGTACAGGCTGGTCTTCTCCGGTCAGACGACGCTGCGGCCGACGAGCCTGCGGGTGACCGTCAACGCCCCACCGGGGACCGATATCGAGTGGACGAGCGTTCCCATGGCCGTTGACGGGGGAACCGCTGTGTGGGAGGGCGCGCTGGACGACGCCTTCGAACTTGAGGTGCGGTTCAGGGCGCCCGTCCCGCTCGCGTGGTGGCGGAACGCGATCAGGATGCTCTGAGGCCGTCAGACGGCGAGGCGCGCCGCGCGGCGGCGCGCCACGAACATCGCCGCCAGGCCCAGGCCAAGCAACACGATGGTAAGCACCGCGCCGAGCGACACGTCACCACCCGTGAAGGCCGTACCGCCGCCGCCAGCCGTGTTGGTGCCGCCGCCGCCCTTCACCGACGTGCTTGGGGTCGGCGGATAGGTCTGTGCGAGCGCCGAACCAGCACTGAGCAGGACGAGCAGGTATGCCGAGGCTAGAACGCCTGTTGCTCGCTTCATCTTCGGGGGGACCCTTTCCTTCCGGTGCTACCGAGCCCACTGTGACGGATGCGGATACTAGGCTGAACGGGCTAGCCCGCGCAACCGGCCGAATGGCCGTATTTCGACCCTTGCGCTGCACAGCGAACCGCCGGGCCCTCCAGCCGGGTGGGCGGGCGTCCGATAGGGACCGGGTGAGACGGCGCGCCGGAACCCTGGACCTGATCGCTGCTGAGTTCGCGGCGGCGGTTGAGGCCGGCCGGTTCGAGCAGGCCGAGGGATGGCTCGCGACGGCCACGCTCGTGGCCTCACGGACGGCGGATCGCACCGACCGGACGGGGATCCACCGCCGCCTCGCTCGCAGACTCGCCCGGGTGGCCGCCCGGGCCTAACGGCCGAGTACGTCCGGCCGTCGCTGGGACCCCCCACCGGTGCTACGCTCGCGCGACGGCGACCCCGCCGCCTGCTCCTATGGATCCGATCGCGATACCCCTCCCCTTGCCACAGGCCCGGCCGGCGGGCAGGCATCTGATGGCCGCGTGGCCCCTCATCGGCCTGTTCCTCCTGCTGCCCGTCTGGTGGGGCCTGGGGGTGAGCGGATTCGTCCTTCCCGCGTTCGTCCTTCCAATGCTCGCCGGCGTCGCGCTCCGCAGGCGCATCAGCGTCCCCAGGGGCTTCGGGTTGTACCTGCTGTTCCTGCTGTGGTGCGTCTTCTCAGCCGGGCAAGTGGACGAGGCCAGGCAGCTCGGGTCTCTCGCCTATCGTGGGGCGCTGTACGTCGGGGCCGGCCTCCTCTTCCTCTGGGTCCTCAACGCCGACCCGGCCCGGCTCCCGTCGAGGACGGTCGTGCACATCTTGCTGGGTTTCTTCGCGATCGCGGTGGTTGGCGGCATCCTGGGGATGCTCATCCCGAACACATCGTTCGCGACGCCCGCCCAGGTGCTGCTCCCCGGCCAACTGATGAAGGACCAGTTCGTGGCCGACCTCGTTTCGGCCTCCACGTCTTCGGGTAGGGCGTTCTCTGCCTATCCGGTCTACCGGCCCAAGGCGCCGTTCATCTACTCGAACGAATGGGGCGCGGCGTACGCGATGGCTCTGCCGTTCGCTCTGTGCGCCCTTTCGTTCGCCCGAACCAGGGCGAACCGCGACCTGCTGCTCCTGCTCGTGGCCGTGTCGGTCTTCCCTCTGGTGTTCTCGTTGAACCGCGGCGCTTGGCTCTCCGCGGGCGCGGGTGTCCTGTACGCGATGCTGCGGATGTCGCGGGGACGGAACGCCCAGCTCTTCAAGACGATAGCGGTGGGTGGGCTGGTGCTCGGGGCTCTGATGTTCGTGTCTCCGCTCGGCGAGATCGTGATGGCGAGGTTGAACAATGGGTACGGCGATGCGCACCGCCAGCTCCTGTACGCCCAGTCGCTCGAGCTCGTAAGGGCCTCGCCGGTCCTCGGCTACGGCGCTCCCGTGCTGGTTGAGGGGAACCTGTCCGCGGGCACGCACGGACAGCTATGGACCGTCCTCGTTTCGCAGGGCATCCCGGGGCTCCTCTTCTTCGCCGGGTGGCTGGTGCTCGCGCTGGCACAGGCGATCAAGAAGCTGCCGGAGGGCCATCCAGGCGACCGAAGCGTCCGGCTGTGGGCAGAGGTCGCCATCTTCGTCGCGATCGTCCAGATGCCGTACTACGACCTGCTCCCATGGGGATTGGCGATCGCGATGATCGCCGCGGGCTTGGCGTTCAGGGAGCGCCTGGCGCCGGCCCGGCGCATCTCGCCGAACTAGCTCCTCGTCCTCGCGACCCGGTCGGCGGCAGCGCGCAGCACGGGAACCGCCTCACGGACGAACCGCGGGTTGGCCCGCGCACCCGCCGCTTCTGCCTCCAGGTAGCGGAGCGCGACCTCCGCGGCGTGCACGCCGAGCACCACGCGGATCGCATCCGGGCCCAGACCGATCGCCGAGAGCTCCCCGGACCCCTTGGCACGGGCGTGATCGAAGGCGGCACCCAGGTCCCGCCGCTGGGCTATGAACGCGGACTGGAAGTGGAAGTGCGGCAGGTCGAGCCCGAGGGGAACGCCCGTGCGCGAGTACTCCCAGTCCCACGCCCACAGCCGCTCGCCGAAAGTGCCGAGGTTCCACCGCGACCAGTCCCCGTGCCATCTCCCGGTCGGAACGATCACGCCGGCATCGGTCCCCAGGGCATCCAGCAGCTGCCCGGTGGCCTCGGCGACGGCCGGGAGGGCTCCCCGCGCACCGACCAGCCGGGCGCGCAGCCGCTCCAGCACCCGGCCGTCGCCGAGGCTCTGCTCGACCACGCCTCCGGCGGCAGCGATGCCCGCCACGACCGACGGGTCGGGCGCCATGCCGTGGAACCGCCTGAGGCCGGCGGGCATCGGATCGGTCAGCAGGACCGTGCGCCCCTTCCAGGACAGCATGGCCTTCACCGAGGGGACGCCCACCGCCGCACCCGACCGGCCCACGGCCTCGAGGGCGTCCGCCTCTGCCTTCACGTTCACGTCCGTCAGGTCGTTCCACGCGACCTTCGCGTAAGCCAGCACGCGACCCCCCCCGTCGATCACCTGAGCGACGGGCTTGCGGTACGGGCCGGGAGGACGAACGTTCACGGCGAGCCCGACACGGGCACCGACGACCTCTCCCATGGCGGCCGCGAGCGTTCGAGCCTGCGCTCCCGGCTCCGCGTGCACCGTCAGCTTGTCGCGGAGTGCCAGGCGGCCCGCGCGAGCGGCGATGCCCGCCAGGGTCCGCTGGGAGGAGGCTCGCCGCGAGCGCGTGGCCCTCCCGTCGCGCGCCGCGGCCCAGGCCATCCGTGGATCCACCGGAAGCAGGAGCCGCGGCGCGCGAC
>CAZHRY010000052.1:0-4907 GCA_964535065.1 uncultured Actinomycetes bacterium | reverse complement strand
CCGCCCCCGGCCCCCCCGCCCCCCCCCCCCGCGTCGCCCCCCCGCCCCCCCGGCCCCCCGCCCGGCCACGTCCCGGCACGACTCGATACGTTTCGATGGGCACCCGGCCGTGCGGCGCGGAGCCCAGACACACCTCGACGCCCTCCGATCCGCCCCAGATGACGTCGGCCACCCAGGCCAGATCTTCGGACCCGTCCATCAGGCCCATCCCCAGTCGCGGCCCGTCATCTCGGAGAGCCGTTCGTTCCACGGCCGGAACGCCGCCTCGAGCCTGGCCCGGACGGCCGGGTCCAGGACCCCCGACGCGGTGGCGTTGTAGGCCTTCCAACCCGAAGGGCGCACCCGCCGGAGTCCCAGGAAGTCGGTGACGGTGGCGAAGGTCCTTAGGGGATCTGCGAACATGTCCTCGCTCCGCAGCAACAGCAGCCGGTCCTTGGGGAACACCTCCCACCAACGCTCGATCTGCTCCGCATAGCGGCCACGCGCGACGTACGAGTGGTGCTGATGCCCGAAGCTGACCCCGTCGATGTGCGCGAGCAGCCGTTCCTCTTCCCCGGCGAGCCGCTCCTCTTCTCGGTCGAGCGCCTCCTCGAACAGCAGGTGCTCGTACCCCAACTCGACCTCGTGCCTGTACTGGGACCAAGCGCGCTCTACGGGGTCGCGCAGCAGGGCGATCAGCCTGGCGTCCGGCAAGGCTTCATGCATCCGGCGTGGGACCGCCGGGTGGAACAGGTAGTAGGGGCTGGCTTCGCCGACGGCGACCGGCCCCCCGGCCCGGCGTTCGTGCATCCGAACCGACATCCGGGTAGGGAATGCCTTCCGATAGCCGTCCATCCCGGTCGCGGCCCGCAGGTCGAAGTGATGAACCTCCTTGTCCGAAACCGCGCCGAGCACCTGCGGGTGTCGCACGAGGTAGTGGTAGAGGGTAGTGGTTCCACCCCGCTGGGCTCCGAGGATGACGAAGTCCGGGAGCACGCGGAACCGCCCGGTCGCGGAGGCCAGTCCCGCCAGCGTCGACCTGGCCACCCGGCGCCCCCATGGCGGCACCGCCCCAGCCAGCCTGTCCCGAAGATCCACGGCGACACGTTACGCGGTGAGCGCCCTGCGTAGTCCATCCGGAGGGCCTACGGCGAAGGGCGGTCTTGCCGCGCGACGGGCGCGCTCGGTAGCGTGAACGCCCGCATCCCACGAGGCCCGGGGGGCTGTACCACTTGAGGGCGAAGGCATCACTCGCATCGGCAGTCTTGGCGGTGGCCGTCCTGGCCACGCCTGCATCAGCGTCCCCCTCCGACTCGCCGATGGACACCTGGATCGCGAACGGGACCGTTTGGAGCACGGCAACGGTCGGCGACACGCTCTACCTGGGAGGCAGCTTCACAGAACTGTCACCCCCGACGGGCAACGGGATCGCCGTTGACGCAACGACCGGCGCGCGCGACGAGACGCTGCCCGAGGTCCTGGGGACGGTTAGAGCGGTGGCTCCGTCGTCGAGCGGGGGCTGGTACGTCGGTGGATCGTTCACTCTCGTGGGAGGTCAAGCGCGCGGGGGTCTCGCCTACATCAAGCCCGACGGCGCTGTGGCGTCATGGAACCCGAAGCCGGTCGGTGGTCGTGTGTTGGCTTTAGCCCTCTCTCCGGACGGCTCCACCCTGTACGTCGGAGGTTCTTTCACCACTCTCAAGGGTCAGCCGCGCGCGGGACTGGCCTCGTTCTCCTCGGCGACCAACCAGATGACCTCCTGGGCGCCGGCGGTCAGCGGCGGCTACGTCAACGCGATCGCGGTCTCCCCTGACGGTACGACCGTCTACGCTGGCGGGACCTTCTTGTCGGTCGACGGCAGCGCCAGGTCGCGGCTCGCCGCTTTCGACGCATCGACGGGCTCCCTGTCGCCGGACTGGCATCCAGATGCGAACGGCGAGGTCCTGGCCCTCGCCGCCGACGCAGGGAACATCTACGCGGGCGGATCGTTCTCGACCTTGGACGGCGACACCCGCAACGGCCTTGGAGCGATCTCGGCGGCGGGCTCGGTCGTGACATGGACCGGTTCGGGTGCGGACGGGGCTGTCCGCGCCCTGGCGGTCTCCGGCTCGAGGGTGTTCGCCGGCGGCGACTTCTCGACGCTCGACGGCGAGGCGCGTCCATTCCTCGGCTCGGTCGATCCGGCAACGGGCGAGGCCGACGCGTGGGCACCGTCGCCGGACGCCTCCGTCCTCGCGCTCTCCCCGGTCTCTTCGGGATCCATCGCAGTGGCCGGCAACTTCCTCTCCGTCGGATCGGAGCCCGCACGGCGGCTGGCACTCCTGGACACGGCCACGGGCCTGTCGCCCGAAGACTGGGCCCCCAACCCGAACGCGACGGTGCGCGCGCTGGCGCTCTCTGTGGACGGATCGATCTACTTCGCCGGCGGCTCGTTCACCGGAGCGGGCGGGGTGCTCAGGGAGCGTCTGGCCGCGATAGACCTGACGACGGGGGAGCCGACCGCGTGGGCGCCTTCAGCAGACAAGGATGCATACGCGCTCGCGGCCTCGCCGGACGGATCGGTCATCTACGCGGGGGGCAACTTCAGCAAGATAAGCGGATCCAGCAGGACCAAGCTCGCAGCGATCGACGCCGCAACCGGCACCCTGGACGCGACGTTCAAGATCTCGGCCAACCGCAGGATCAAGGCCCTTGCCACGATGGGAACCTTCCTCTACGTGGGTGGCGACTTCACGAAGCTCGGCGGACTCGCCCGCGCGAGGCTGGCTGCGATCGACACCGCGTCCGAAACCGTGATCACCGGCTGGGATCCGGGTGCCGACGCGATGGTCCGGACGCTGCTCGTCACGCCCTCCGACGGCCGCCTGTACGCGGGAGGCGACTTCGAGATCATCGGCGGCATCGACCGTGACCACGTCGCCGCGCTGGACGCTGCCACGGGAACCATCGTCAGCTCGTTCGCGCCTTGGGGCCCTCGCCATAGGACCTTCCAGCTCGCGGCCGACGCCTCACGCGTCTACGCGGCCATGGGCGGTCCTGGAGGCGGCCGTCTCCGTGCCTACTCGATCCCGGCCGACGGAGATCTGGTTTGGGAAGCCATGGCGGATGGTGACGTGCAAGCGGTCGCCGTAGCGGGCGGGCTCGTCTACATCGGCGGCCACTTCGACACGCTGCTCGGCGCTCCCCGCGGGTCGTCTGGCGCGGCCGACGCGACGACGGGCGCCCTCGACGACTGGAACCCGAGGGCGAACGGCTCGCTCTGGTCGCTGTCGGCCGACACGACGCGGGTCTATGCCGGGGGCGACTTCACGAAGGTCGGGGTGTCGGCGCGCCAGGGCGTCGCGGCCTTCGCCTGAGGCTAGGACGGCAGGCCCAGCGAGTAGAGCCGCCCGTCGCGCACACCGACGAAGACTCGGCCCGTGTCCAGCGCGGGAGACGAAGAGATGCCTCGATCGAAGAACCCATCCTCGTACTGCCAGCCCGAGCGCCACAGCTTGATCCCGGTCCCGGCATCGAACGCGTAGAGCTGGTGGTCGAACGATCCGACCCAGATGACGCCGTTCGCGTAGGCGGGAGACGACGTCGAATAGTCGGCCAGCTCGCCGGTCCATCTCAGCGTGCCCGTGTCCGCGTCGAACGCCCGGACCATCCCGTCCATCGGCGTCGTGGTCATACCGACAGACACGAAGACCATCCCTTCGGCCACCGCGGGCGCGCATCGAACGAACCCCGTACCGGGCTTGGTCCCCGCGGCGTACCAGAGCTTGGAGCCCGTTCGACGGTCCAGCGCGTAGACCCGGCCCATGTCCGTGCCGAAGTAGACGCGCTCGCCCGTCACGGCGGGGGTACTCCGGACCCTGCCCCAGACCTCGGTCATCCACCGCTTGCGCCCCGTCCGGGCGTTGAAGGCCCACACCCGCTCTTGGTCGGACCCGACGTACACCGTGCCATCGCGATAGGCGGCGGCGTCCCACACCGACCATAGCGTCCGCTCCCATACGACCCGCCCGGTGTCGGCCCTGAACGCGTAGAACGTCCCCGACCGCGAGCCGACGTAGACACGCCCCTCGGCAACCAGAGGTGGGGCCGTCACTCTCCCCCCCAGCTGCTTCTGCCAAAGCAGCTTGCCGTCGCCCACGCGCCGCGCCTGGAACCAGCCCTCATCGGATCCGATGTAGACGACGCCTCCGACCACCGATGGGGACGAACGGACCCTGCCGTACACCGGACGCGACCAGAGCAGCCGCCCGTGGCCGGCGCCGAACGCGTACAGCCTGCCGTCGTCGGAACCGACGTAGACGACGCCGTTCGCGACCACCGGAGAAGAGTTGATCCCCTCCTCACTCGCTCCCGCCTGCTTGGACCAGAGGATCCGGACCCGATCGAGGTTCGCGGGTCTCAGGGTCGTGTCGCGCGAGACGCCCAGACGCGCAGGGCCGGAGTGGAACTGGCGCCAGTCGGCACTCGCCGGCGCAGGCGCCAACGAAACGACGGCGGCCAGCAGCGCCGCGGACAGACGGAGGACGGGGGGAGCCTGCATCGCGGTCCGCAAAGCCTACCGGCCCGCGCCGCCCGCTTGAAGCCCCTCACGGTGGCTCCACGGGAGTTCTCTGCCCAGCAGCGCTTCCAGGCGGAGGTTGTGCGGCGCGAAGAACTCCTCCAGCTCGGTGCGCACGTCAGAAGGAAGCTCCGACTCGGGCGGCCTGTAGTTCCAGGCTTCGTAGCGCTCCAGGTCGTAGTCGCCCAGCCCGAGGAACCCGAGCACGGACCGGTAGGTGCCGGCCGGGTCCGCGTACAGCTCCTCCGAGACGATCACCATGACCTGCTCCCGCGGGAAGTGATCGAACCACGCCGGCAGCAGGTCGGCGTAGCACCCCTGCCCACGGTAGGCGAAGTTCTCGGCAGCCACGCTCACGTAGGAGGGGTCG
>CAZHRY010000051.1:0-17573 GCA_964535065.1 uncultured Actinomycetes bacterium | reverse complement strand
GTCTGCGAAGGATCTCCTCACGCTCTTGGAGTTCTGCGTGCGCCTCCTCTAGCGCATGGGACCGCAGGAACATCTGTCGCGCGAACAGCAGCGGAGCCAGTACCGTCAGTACAGACCAGAATCCCACGCCCGGAATGTCGTTGAGCTTCGCCAGCACCGTCCCCAGAAGTGCGAGTCCGAGGTAGCTGACCAGGAACTCCTGTCCTTTGGAGAGTTGAGCGATCACCGACGAGGCTGGCAAGCGATACAGGAAGCTGACGAGGATAGAGACGAGCGCGATGTTTATCGCGTAGTCCGCTGCTGAGGCGAGCAAAGCGATCGGGATAAGGACGGAGAGGGTCTCGTCCACGGGCGATGCCCTGCCTGAGAGCGCGTGGATAACCGCGCTTGCTGCCCAGACCGCGATGGCGACCTGGCATCGGTTGAAGATCGCGATAAGCGGGGCAATCTGTCGACGGATCTCCCTGGGATCGCTTGAGCCCAGGAACGCAACTAGCGCGGCAGAACCGGGGGTGAACGTGATCGCTACGGCTGTCAGGAGAGGGAACCCAAGGCTCACCTGGACCCCCCTCCATGCCGGGGCGGGCAGGAGTTCGACAAGTGCGACGAGGACCGTCCACCACACAAGATCCAGGATCAATCCCTCACGTCTGGATGCGACGAACCACACGAGTGCGGAAAGGGTTGGGACAACGATGGCCGTGGCGAAGACCGAGGCTGCGTTGAGACGAGTAACGCCGACCTCGGCTGGCTGCGTTTCGGGCCGCGAAGACATCCTCGCCATCATGCCCCGAAAGAGCGCCCGGGCAAACACGGAATCGGGGTAGTACCTCAAGCTGCGTAGTCCCAAGGCCGGGATTGTCCCCCTACTGGGGGTCACCCGATACTGCGCCCATATCCCCCAACGGGGGATATGGGCGACGAAGAGGAGCCCGGCCTCGGGCGATCGGAGAAAGGGGACCAGGATGAAGCTCGTGAAGCGCATAGCTATCGCGCTCGGCTCGCTCGCGGCTCTCGCCCTGGCCGGCGGAGCACACTTCAAGGCCGGCTAGAGAACCCAGCACGGAATGAACCGACGGCGGCCCCTCGGGGCCGTCGTCGCCATTCGCTCGCGCCTCCGTCCGTCATCTGCGCCACTCCAGCCTAGCCGGGAACCTTGCCTCGATATGGGTGCCGAGAGTCCTCTTCGACCGGATATCCAACTCCCCTCCCACGCTGAGCACTCGCTCTCTCATCAGCGTCAAGCCGAAGCTCCTCCGCTTATCACGATCGAACGGTGCCATTCCTATGCCGTTGTCAACGACGGACAGAAAGACTGTGTCACGTTTCCTGCTCAAGTCGACCCAGACCGTGTCCGCCTGGGAATGCCGTGCAGCGTTCAGCGAAGCTTCCTGTGCTACCCGATAGATGACGAGCTCGAGAGCGGGTTCGATGCCCATGTCAGGTTCGAATCCGCAGACGAAGTTCAATCCGAACTTTGCATGCAGGTCGGAGACGAAGAGCTCCAACGTTCTAACCAGGCCCGCCGACCCCACGGGCGATGCCTGTAGACCACCTATCACGTCACGTAGCTCTTCCGCCGCCTTCCTGCAAGCAGTCACGAGGCCGGGGACATCCTGCTCGAGATCGAGGAGCCGCCCGGTCCTGAAGTCCTGCTGGATGACGTCGCCCTGGAGCGACACGACATTGAGCGACTGAAGCACATCGTGATGAAGTGCCTCCGCGATCCGGATCCGTTCGTCCCTTCTCTCTTCCGCGATCCGTTCATCCAATCTCCGAAGGACCTCCCTGTGGGAGTCGATCTCCAGAGCCAACGATTCGGTTCGCTCCCGCTGTCGGAAGGCTTCCCGAGCCAGTAAGACAGGGAGGGCGAACAGGATGAGCCCGGCGGCCCCAGCTGACACCCACGTCGCGGCGATCAGGAGACCCATGAAGCCGAACGCGAGGTACAGCACGGCGAAGCCCTCGGGCTTCCCCCTCAGGGTCGCCCGGATCACGTCGACTACTCCGACCCCCTCCGAGAGCGCGGTGATGGATGCCACTGCCACAACGTTGACTGCCGCGTCCGCAACGAGGGCCGCGAATGCTGACGGGATGACGTCCGGCCACTCCACAATGCTCACTCCGAGCGTCTGAAAGACGTACCCCGCGGCCATGGTGGCTAGAGCGGTCTGCGCATGATTGAACACGGCGCGGGAGACGGGTATCCGCCCCCGCAGTTCATCGCGATCCCAGGCTCCAAGTATGGCCACGACTCCTGCCGGGATCGGCCCGACGCAGAAGCTGCACGCAAGGAGGATCGGAAGGTCCATCGATAGAGCCGGCTTCCCGCGCCCGAAGGAGATGGTGGCCAGAGTTGCCCCCGCGACCATGACCAGCCATGGTGCCAGCGATAGATCGAGTCGTGACAGCGCATCCGGATCGATGAACGTCCCAAGAGCTATGACCCCTAGAGCAAGCAGCATCGTCACCACGGCGAGCGCCCGGGCAGCGGCTCCTTCGGTGCGTCGGACGTTCTGGACGGCGTCACTCAGAAGCGTTGGAACCTCCATGTCTCCCCTCCCTGCCGGCGCCTGGGGAGGGGCGCACGAACCGATCCAGTAGCGTTGGAGGGCTAGTTCTAGAGGAAACACCTCTCCACAGACAAGGCATACGGGCGAAATCGAGTGACAAACTAGTGGCGCCCTGGGCGGCGATACCATCGGGTCGGTGAAGCCCCACATCCTGCTCGTAGAGGACGAACTGGCCATCTCCGAGCCGCTCGCCGAACACCTGGCGAGGGAGAACCTCGAGGTGGAGGTCGCATCCACCATCGCGGCCGCGACGGAGTCATGGCGGTCCCGGCCTCCCGACCTGATCCTCCTCGATGTGATGCTGCCCGACGGCGACGGCCGCGACCTCGCTCGCGAGATCCGCAGGACGTCGGACGTACCGATCGTCATGCTCACGGCGCGCGGGGAAGAGATAGACCGCATCGTCGGCCTCGAGCTGGGTGCCGACGACTACGTCGTGAAGCCTTTCAGCGCAGGCGAGCTGGTGGCCCGCATCCGAGCGATCCTCCGGCGAGGAGGCACCAAGAGCCGGCGCGGTGCCATCGCGATCGGAGCGATCACGCTAGATCCGCGCGCCCGCACCTGTGAGAAGAACGGCGAACACATCGAACTCGCAGCCAAGGAGTTCGACCTGCTTCACATGTTGATGGCGAACGCCGGCACGGTCGTCACGCGCGAGCAGATCATGGATGAGGTCTGGGATCCGCACTGGTTCGGACCGACGAAGACGCTGGACGTCCACATCTCGTGGCTGCGCAAGAAGATCGAAGAGGACTCCGCGGACCCTCGCTACATCACGACGGTGCGTGGAGTGGGTTTCCGATTCGCCGCTCCCGAAGATCTGGAAGAGCGATGAAGCTCCGGACGCGACTCGTCCTCGCGATCGCCTACATCCTGCTCGCCGTCATCGTGGCCCTCACCGTACCGCTGGCCGTGAACCTGGCCGACCGCTCCGAGGCAGAGGTCACGACGGACACCCTCCTGACCGCTCAGACGGTGGCCGCGTACATCGGGCGCGAGAACCTGAACGACGAGGAGCGGGTCCGCGAGATCCTCGCCGGGGTGGGCCCGGCGATAGAGCGCGTCGTCATCACCGATCTGACGGGCGAGGTCATCTACGACTCCACCGGAGAGGACGTGGGACAGGTGTTCGCGACAGATCGCCGACCTGAGATCGTGGCAGCCCTCAGAGGGATCCCGAACGCCGAGGTCAGATACAGCGAAACGGAGGGGCGGAACCTCCTGGTCGCGGCGGCGCCCATCATCGACGAGGGGATAGTCGGATCGGTCCGGCTCTCGCGTGACCTGAGTGAGGTCGATGCGGCCAAGCGGCGGAGCGTGATCGGCCTGATCGTGATCGGAGCCGGAGCCGTTCTGGCTGGCGTCCTGATCGCTTTCGGCCTGGCCGGTTCGCTGTCCCGGCCCATCCGAAGCCTGGCCGGTGCAGCGCACGCGCTGGGGGGCGGCGAGCTCGCGGCCCGAGCGGGCGAGGTCGGCGGAGCAGCGGAGTTCCGCGAGCTCGCCGCCTCCTTCGACGAGATGGCCGCACGATTGGAACGAACGGTGCAGGCGCAGCGCGAGTTCGTTGCGAACGCCTCTCACCAGCTACGCACACCTCTCACGGGCATGAAGCTGCGCCTGGAGGGCGCCATAGCCGATGCGCCCTCGGACGAGGTGCGCCGTCAGCTCCAGGCTGCGGAACGCGAGGTCGATCGCCTCTCCGAGATAGTGGATCGGCTGCTCGTCATGGCTCGCGAGATCGAGCAGGGCGTTCCGACCCGGGTCGATCTCGGCGACGCCGCGCATCGAGCCGTCGAGCGCTGGCACGACCGGGCCACGCAGCTGGACAGCCAGCTGAGCGCCACCGGCCCCGGCGTCACAGCGCAGGCGAACCCGACGGACGTCGATCAGATCCTGGACAACCTCCTCGACAACGCTCTCGCATACGCGCCTGGTCCCGTCGAGATCCGAACGGGATCGAGCGACGCCCATTCCTGGCTGTCGGTTCGCGACCACGGCGCGGGCATCCCGGAGCATGAGCGCTCTCGCGTGACCGAGCGCTTCTACAGGGGACGGGGCACTCCTGCGGGAGGATCGGGCCTCGGCTTGGCCATCGCGCGGGAACTGGCAGAGAAATGGGGCGGTGAGCTGCGGCTCTCCGATGCGGACGGCGGTGGCACGCAGGTCGAGGTTTCCTTCCGAACGGCGGGCACTTGACCTGCTCTTAACCGGGGCCCGTCTACATTCGGAACCATGCGGGGAAGACTGAGGGCCGGCATGTGGGCCGTCTTCGGCGTGGCCATCGCGGTCGCACTCTCCGCCGGAGCGTTCGCCGTGGCGGGGAACAGCGTCGGCAGGCCCGCCGCTCCCATCCACGTCGCGCCGTCGGACGGCTCGCCCGCCGCGGAGACAGACCGGCCGGACAGGATGCCGGAGGCGACGGAGACCCCAGAGCCGCCCGGAGCGCCGGACCAGACGGAGACGCAAACGCCACGACCCTCGGAAACCGGTGAGCTCTCGGAGACGCCCTCCGGGCACTCGACTCCTGAGGACTCCCCGAACCCGGAGGACTCCCCCGACCCGGAGGACTCCCCCGACCCGGACGACCACGAGGACGACGAACACGAGGACGACGACGACTGACACACGCTTGGCACCCGGTGCCTCCCGCCAGCCTTCCTCGGCTCCCCGGCCGGTCGCCGGTCGTGAGAGGATGTCCTCTCGATGGAAGACCGCGAGCATCGCCACGACGTCTGGGGTGACGACCCCGAGGAACGAGACGCATCGGCCACTCTGGCTGAATTCCCGCAAGGTGAGGCCATACGCCCGATCCGCTGGCACGATCACTGGGCGTGGGTGCCCTTCAAGGTGGTCTGGCGGTTCATCCGTCGCAGCGGGAAGCGCATAGCCGTCACGATCGCCGGGTTCGCAGTACTGCTGGCGGGCGTGGCGATGCTTGTCCTGCCCGGCCCCGGCTGGATCGCGATCTTCCTCGGCCTGGGCATCCTGGCCACCGAGTACGTTTGGGCAGAGCGCCTGCTCAAGAAGGCGAAGGAGAAGGCCGGACAGGCCAAGGACGCAGTGTTCGGGCGGAAGAAGCGGCGCCGGCTCGGGCGGCGTCGCGACGAGTCGTAGCCACGGCCTAAGCTGGCCGGGTGGGCACGATCCTGATCGGCACATCCAGCTGGACCGATCCCACGCTGGTCAAGGAGGGCAACTTCTACCCACCCGAGGCGAAAACACCCGAGAAGCGCCTTCGCTTCTATGCCTCGAAGTTCCCCCTGGTTGAGGTCGACTCCACGTACTACTTCCCTCCGAGCGAGAAGAACTCGGTGCTCTGGATCGAACGAACCCCGCCGGAGTTCACGTTCAACATCAAGGCGTACTCGCTGCTGACGAACCACCCGACGCGGCCCGACTCGATCTACAAGGACCTGCAGGGCGAACTGCCCGAGGGCAAGCGCTTCGTGTACCGCGAACAGCTGCCCGAGGCCGTGGTCGAGGAGGTGTGGCAGCGGTTCCGCGACGCGTTGATGCCGCTGCACTCGGCGGGCAAGCTCGGCGCCGTGCTGTTCCAGTTCCCGCAGTGGTTCGTGATCTCCCGGAAGTCGAAGGCGTACATCGAGGAGTGCGCGGCACGCCTGCCCGACTACCGCGTGGCCGTCGAGTTCCGCCACAAGAGCTGGATGGAGGAACGCAACGCCGAGGAGTCCCTCTCGTTCCTCGAGGAGCATGACTTGCCCTACGTCTGCGTCGACATGCCTCAGGGCTTCGATTCCAGCATCCCGCCGATCGCCGCCGCCACTGCCACCGACCTGGCCATGGTCCGATTCCACGGCCGCAACACCGCTGCCTGGGAGCAGAAGTCCGACACCGCCTCGGAGCGATTCCGCTACGAGTACGGGCAGGCCGAACTGGCCGAGTGGGTGCCTCGGATCCAGGACCTGGCCACGCAGGCCCGCGAGACCCACGTGCTCATGAACAACTGCTATCAGGACTTCGCCGTCCGGGGCGCGCGTGAGCTTGGCGGGCTGCTCGATCTGGACATCGGGTAGCCGCGCCGTTCACGCGGCCGCCGAGGCGGGTGCCCGATCCTCGAGCCGCGACCCGTCGGGACGGAGGAACACCGGCAGACCCTCCACCATCCTGGCTTGGAACCCCTCGTGCACGAGGCGATGGTGCCTGCGGCACAACAGCACAAGGTTGCCGACCGCTGTCTCGCCTCCATCAGCCCAGTGGACCACGTGATGCGCGTCACACCACGCTTGATGGCGCTCGCATCCGGGAAACGCGCACGTTCGGTCCCTGGCCACGACCGCCCTGCGGATCGGGGGCGGCACTATGGCGGTTTTGCGTCCCACATCGAGTGGCTCGGACGCGCCCGCCATCACGACCCTGACGACCGAGGCGTCGCATCCAAGCCTGCGGATGGTCTCGGCCGCTGCAGGTCCCACGCGGTCGAGCCGTCCGGGCCCTCGCCTCACGAGTTCCGCCACGTCCACGGTGACCGTCATGTGCGGTTTCTCGCCCGCCACCGACGGCCTGTCGGCAAGATCTAGCCACGAGCGACAGATCTCACCTAGCGCATCTGCCCTTCGCTGTGCGGGGGTTCGGGGATCTTCCTGGCCGTCCCTGGCGTCCGCATCGAGCACGGCGTTGATGGCAGTGACGAGCGCCTCTCCGTTCTCGGGGTCCAGGGTGCCATCCACGCGGACCATGCCTCCGAAGGTGACGGACGCGTGCAACCCGCGCTCATCTCTGAGAGAGCCCGCTTCGAGCCTCTCCTCGCGGACGCGCTCTCGCCAGAAGCCCAGGACCTTCTGCAGGTCCGCGGTCGAATGACGCTCCGCGGCCTGCACCAGCACCCCCTCCGAGCGAGCGAACGCCTCAGGATCCACCTGCCGAGCGGCCGCGAGGCACTGGCCGTCCCGAGTGACAGCTCGCCCGCACTCAAGGCCGCCTGTGTTGCGGGCATCTCATCGAGAGCCCGCGCGCTTCGGACTTGTTCAGCCGCCGCGCCGCGCGGCACGCGATGCTTCGCCGCCAGCCACGACACCGCAGAGAGGTGCCCGTCCCGCTGGTACAACCGCCGCCTTTCGATCTCTGCCAGCCGGCGGAGCCGCTGGATCTCGAGCAGCTCCATCGCGCGATGCAGCTCTTGGAAGTCTTCCTCTATGCGCGCGTCAGGCAGTTCCGCGAGTTCTTGGACACGAAGCGCGCCAGCGAGTTCCAGGACAGACTCGAACATATGTTCGTATCATAGCTGGTGCCTCTGACACGCGAGGAGCGGCGCTCAGCCGAACCCGATCAAGATGCTCACCAGGAGCGAGCCGTCCCACGCTCGGATAACCGTCCTTTCCTCGAGGGCATCGCGGAACCCCTCGGGGTTCCCGGGATGTGGCCGGCCGGCGAGGTCATAGGAGGCGCGGGTTCCGTCGCCGCAAGCGAAGGTGACCGCGCTCGGCTCCAGGACAGGGTCCGCTGAGCCACACCGACCCACCGGCCCGAACGCAGTGAACCCCGTCTCGGACCTCGCGACGATCAGGAACCACCCCCGCAGGTCACCCGGGATCTCCAACACCTCGGCGTTGCCGATCTCCTCAGGCGATCCCACGGAGAGGAAGCCGTCACGATACCCGCCCGTCTCCCAGGGTTCGAACGCGATCGACCCGATCATGCGGCGAAGGATGTCCTCGTGCTCGGGCGAGAGTTGCTCGTCCCCTTCGCCTGACTTCACGAGGATGGAGAACGGCCTGCCATCCGCTCGGAACGACATGCTCCATCCATGAGGTGAGGGCGCAAGGTCGTCGTACTGAAGCGGGATCGAAGAGTCATCCGCTGGAGGGATGACCGGCCCGCCATCCTCGCTCCAGACGAACAGCATCACCTCGCCGGGGTCCGGCACGACACGGGTGATGGGGGTGTTCTCGCCACTCATGAAGGTCACGTCGCCACTGGCGAAGTGAGCCCCTGCGAAGGTGACCCGGCCGGACTCGTTGAAGGCTTCCGTGATCCACGCGTCAGGTACGTCGATCGTCCAACCCATCGGATCCGAGTACGTGGTCCATGCGCTCGGTCCCGACGTCTGCTCGGGTGAAGGATCGGTGCTCGGCGTCTCGGTGGGCTCCACCACGTTCGACTCGACGGGCTCCTCGGACGGCCACTGCACGATCACCGGAACGGCCTCGAGGGCGACGACGCTCGCGGGCGCCTGGAACGGATCCTCGTTCGAGGTTCCTTCCTCGAACACGGCGACGTAGACGTACCCGGGCTCGGACTCGCTGCACCCTGTCCCCTCGCGTGCCGGGAGGTCTACACGTATCTCCGCCTCGCCGCTCGCGTTCCCCTCGGAGATCCACGAGCTGGGCGAAAGGTCGATCGAGCAGTCGCCGGCCCCGACGTGCAGACCCATGTTCGCGGGATCTCCGTTCGGGTACCTCAGGATGGCCATCAATGAGGTCCCCTGCGTCACCTGAGCTCCTGGCGATACGTCGAGGTCGAGATCTTCGCTCTCCGCGCTCAGGACGGCCCAGACACCGTCCCCTCTCAGGGGCTGATAGGTCGTGACGCGGACCCGGTTCGGGTCGCAGAAACCCATCCCCGTGCAGGCCGAGGAGTCAACAAGCTCGAGCGTCCGGAACAGGGAAGGCGCTCCGGTAGAAGAGGTGGACGGCCCAAAGGCTGAAATCATTGCCGGGGATCCGAAGTTCTCCTCGCCCGGAACCACTATCGGGTCGAGTGAGGACGACGACGTCGCAAGCGTTGTGTTCCCTGCCCAGAACACGGCCTCTTCGTAGAGAACCTCGAAGTCCGACCACCCCATCACCTGACGTCCGAACTCCTCTGCAGTCGAAGCGGGACCTCTCGTGTACGCCACCGAGGCATCGCCTTCGTCCACCCGGGCCTGCAACGCCTCGAGGTCGTCCAGCGTGCGGGCCGGCCACAGTGGCAGGAGCATGCTCGTGCCGGAGCCGCCGGCTCCTCCACCCAACCGCAAGGCAGGTATGGCGAACACAGATATCGCCAAGCCGAAGACGAGGAACGCCGCCACCGCCGTGACGACTCGGGAGCCGACCCCTGGGCGAGGGATCGCCTCTTCAGGCATGGACGGCCCGGCCTTGGCCCCTTCGAACACCTCGTCGCTCGGTCCCGCGCCGTCCAGGTCGCGGAGGCGCTTGCGCCAGCGTTCGGTCATGACTGATCCTCCTCGCCGAGAAGCTGGCGCAAGCGCCTCCGCCCCCGCACCAGGTGCACCTTGACCGCAGCCGTCGACATGCCGGTCAGGTGAGCCACCTCTCGCACCGGAAGATCGGCGCGGTAGTGCAGGTACACCGTGGCCCGCTGCGCGGGCGTCAGCTCCTTCAGGGCACTGAGCAGGTCCGGGAGACCGTTCTGCGTCGGGTCGGCGACAGCCAGTTCGGGCATCTCGTCGGCCTTCTTCCCTCTCCTCGCCATCTCGGCTCCCGCGACCCGGAACGCGATCCGGAAGAGGTAGGCGAGGGGCTCGCGCACCTCACCGCCGCGCGCCATAGCGCGTGCGAATGCCTCGGCCACGGCGTCGTCGGCTACCTCCCGGCGACCGCCCGTATAGGCGAACACGGCCCGCCAGATGGTCGCCCCCGACTCGCGCCAGATCGCGTCGTAGTCGTGAGAGCTCTGCACTCCTTCACCATGACAGAGCGAAGGCAGGCCCGAAAGGTGAACCGCGCGTCAGAAGATGATCATCCCGTCGCAGGTGTCGCTATGGTCTGGATACCAGTCCTGGCCCGACTGTGTGAACTCGATCCTGGCCACCACGGACCCGTCGGGACCCTGCAGGACGACCCAGCGGCTGCCTCGCGACTCCGGATAGCCTCCGAAGACGAAGGACCCGGCTTCGCTCACATCGGCGACGCCTCGTATGAGGCTCTCTCCGGAAGCGAGGAGCGCGTCCGATGGATCGCCCTCGATCGTGAGCGGGCCTGCGTCGTAGTCGGTGCCGCTCCGGGAGTCACAGTCCAGCTCCGGATCTACCCAGTATCCGTTCGGATCGACGACCTCGAACACGGCCGGATCCGAGACGATCTCCCCTTCACGCCTGATGCATCGGACTTCATGAGTTCCAGGTGGAAGGCTGAGGCTGAGCGTCGCGTAGTCCCCAGCGCCGTAGCGCTCATCCTTGTCGAACCGGACGTAGTACGGGTACTCGGCTCCGGTGCTCACGACGACGCCGGCAGTGGTCGCAGCCACGACGGTCGCAGAGAGCGAGAGCGACCCATCCGTTGAGCACATGATCCCAAGGGCGTCGCGAACGGGAGAAGGCGTTGCCGTAACCGTGTCGCCGGGCTGCATCTCAACGTACACGGGAACGATGGTCAGCCAAGGGAACTCGATAGCGGCAGCCTCGAGCAGAGGGTCTCCCGTCGGCTCGGTCGTGTCGTCCATGGCGTAGATGAACGCGTAGCCGGCGCCCACTCGCCCGCACGACGGATCGAGGTTCTCGGCCGCCGGCACAGGGAGGGTGGCGCTGGCGGGGATGTTCGCCTCAAACTCGAAGGCTTCCTCGCATCCGTTCGCGACCACGATCCCGGCGTGCGCGCTCCTGTAGTCGGGGAGCTCAGCATCTAGTGGGACCGATGAATCGAACGCGAGCGTCGGCACATCGTCCTCTGACTGCAGGTCGATCCGGAGCGGCTCGGACCGTACAGCGGTCACGCTCCAGATGCCGTGTCCATCGTTCGTAACGGGCTGCACCAAGGTCAGCGCGAGGGTCGGACTCGCCCCCAAGGTCGTGCAGTCGACCGTTGGACCACAGGGGCTGATCACGTAAACCGGCGTCGTGGTGCCGATGCCCTGCTCCTCGACCAAAGGGTCGTCCCATGCCAAGAACGAGCGAGCGTAATGGAAGGCGACCTTCTCCGGATCGAGGCGCCAGGCAAGGCTCTCATCGCCGGCGTCGACCGCAGCCTGAACAGACTCGGGAGTCTCGCCCCGGACGGGGTTCTCGGGCCACACGGTAAGAACCTCAGGAGGGGTCCACGCAGCCCCGCTGGGAACGGTTGGATCGTCCACACGGTCACGGAACGCCGTCATGGCGGTAACCGTCCCGGCTACCGCGACCACCACCGCAAGCAGCCCTGCTCCAACACGCTGGTTCCGGGCCTTTCGGCTACGGGCCGCCCGCAGCCCCTCCAGCCCGACCGGCCCATCACCCGCGCGATCGGCCAGCCGTTCCAGCCTCTGCTTCAGATCGTCAGTCATGGTCGTTCGCCTCCGAAGCCTCCAGCGCGGCGCGCAGATCGCGCCTCGCCTCCTGAGCGAGCCGCCGCACCGTCACGTCGCTAACCTTCATCACCGTCGCGGCCTCCGCCGAGCCGTAGCCCAGCATCTCGGTCAACACCACCGCCTGGCGCCTTCGAGGAGTCAGCTGGGCGAGCGCCCTCGCCACGGCATCCCTCTCATCCGCCGCGGCGAACAGGTCACCTCCGTGGGCTCGTCCCGTCACACGCCGCGCCGCCCGAAGCGTCCGCCTGACCCGGCTCCGGTGGCGGTTCAGCGCGGTCCTATATAGGTATCCAGTCGGGTCTTCGAGCCCCGAGGCGCGGTCCCACCTCTCCCACAGAGCCAGGAACGAGTCCTGCAGGATCTCTTCGGCCTCCTCACGGTTACCGCAGAGCACGACGAGGGCCCGCAGCAGCCGCACCCGCTCCTGCTCGAAGAAGTCCTCGAAGGCAGGGGCCGCGTTCACCAAGGCAGCTTCCATCCGACCATGAACGCCGCGAGCATCCCTTCCGTTCATGCCTACTGCAAACGGCCCTCCGCAGGCGCATCGGGTCGGTAGGCTGGCCGGGACATGGTTCCTGGACGCCGGTACAAGGTCGCAACCGTGCGGGGGATACCCATCTACGTGGGGGCCTCTTGGCTGTGGGTGGCCGGCCTATACCTCTACATCCGATACATAGACATCTCGCGGTCGCCGTGGCGTCCCACCGAAGCCGAGGCGATCGGACTGGCGCTCTTCGCCTCCGTGCTCTTCTTCGGCGGCGTCTTGGTCCACGAGGCCGCGCACGCGATCGTTGCCCGCTCGTTCGGCCTCCCAGTGGCAGGCATCACGCTCGTGTTCTGGGGAGGAGCCACCGAGACGCGGTCAAGCGCCAGGGGGCCGTTCGCCGAGTTCCTCATCGCCACGGTAGGACCGGCGAGCACACTGGCGCTTTCCGGTCTCTTCTTCCTGGTGTCCGGATCGATGGAGCCCGGGCTAGCCTGGGCGATCGTCAGGGACCTCGCCTCCCTGAACCTGTGGTTCGCCGGGTTCAATGCTCTCCCCGGCTTCCCCTTGGATGGCGGGCGGATGCTGCTCGCGACCGCCTGGGGCCTTTCGAGGAACCGGCGGAAGGCGGTCAGCGTAGCAGCGTACGCAGGTGTAGCGATAGGGGTGGCGTTCTTCGCCGGGGCGGCCGCGTCGTTCGTGAACGAGAACTTCGGGGCGACGTTCTTCTTGGCCTACCTGGGGTCGATCCTCACGGGCTCGGGGCGAGCGGTGTCCCAGCGGCGGCCCTTGATGGAGAAGCTGGCGACCGGCATGGTCGCGGACGCCATGCGGCCTCCGCCGGAGGGGGTGCCCGCGACTGTGAGCTTGAGCGAAGCGCTCGACCGCTGGCTGAGGGACAACCCGGACTCGGCATTCCCGGTACTGGAGAACGGCCGGGTCATCGGCACCGTGTCGCTGGACTCGGCTCGCAGGGTCGGGGCGCGCGATCCGTTGAGGCCCGTCAGGGAGGGGATGGCGCCGCTGGCCCAGACCCCCGTGTTCGCGCCCGATGACAGGCTCGACGACGCGATCGAGTGGCTCGGAGGCCGTGACGGTCTCGTCCTGCGCGGCGGGGCCCTGGTAGGGGCCTTAGGAGGCAGGGACATCGAGCGCTGGTACCAGGCGCGTTTCGGCGACCCGTCGCAGGCCGAGGGTGGCCGGATCGCCCGAGACGGCGACGGCATGGCGCCGCCCCGCCCCGACGTCTGAGCGTGTCGGCGGCGACCGGTAGCATCCGGAATGTGCCAGCCTCCACCCCCTTCGACCCCAGCCCTGATCAGGCGGCCGTCCTCAAGCACGGCCCCGGAACGCTGCTCGTCACGGGCGCCGCGGGAACGGGCAAGACGGCGGTGCTGCGCGAGCGGTTCGCCCGTCTGATAGAGGGAGGGGCGGACCCGGAGCGCGTGGCGCTGGTCGTAGGATCTAAGCGCGCCCGTGATCAGGCGAAGGTGATCCTGCTGGCGCGACTTCCGGCCTCGCTTCCCGGCATCCGGGTCCTCACGATCCACGGGCTCGCACACAGGGTGTTGAAGGAGCGAGAGGCCGAACCGCCCGAAGTGCTGTCCGCGGCGGAACAGTTCGCGAAGGTCCGCGAGCTGTTGGAGGCACAGGATCCGGCGGACTGGCCGGCCTACGGCAACCTGCTCCGGATCAGGGGCTTCGCCGACGAGGTGCGGCAGTTGCTGACGCGCGCTCAGGAGGCGCTCGTGACGCCACAGCAGATCGCCGCGACCGCCCAGGCGCGAGGGCTGACCGGGTGGCAGGAGCTGGCACGGTTCGCAGCCGAGTATCAGGACACCCTTGACGCCTCCGGCCAGGTGGACTTCGCGGGGCTCTTGCAGCGGGCGGCCGCGGTCGCGGGCGAAGGCCCTGCGCCGTTCGATCACGTGCTCGTGGACGACTACCAGGACACGACCCTAGCGGCCGAGGCGATCCTCAAAGGGCTCAGCCCCGAGGGCCTGGTGGTCGCGGCTAACCCCGCCGCTCACGTCTTCTCTTTCCAGGGAACGACCGACGTGCCGCTGCGGCGGTTCGAGGAGTCGTTCCCCGGTGGGACCACGCTGGAACTCACGACGCCACACCGGTCCACCGGCGGGCCCGCCATCGAAGCGTGGACGGCTGCACACGTCTCCGAGGAGTACGCGGCGATCGCCCGCGAGCTCAGGCGGATACACGTGGAAGAGGGCGTGCCGTGGTCGCAGCTGGCCGTGGTCGTGCGGCGGCAAGGATCGCACCTGGGGAACCTGCTGCGGGCTCTCGATGACGCGCTCATCCCGCGGGCCACGGCGGCGTCGGGGCTGTCTCTCGCCTCCGAACCGGCCACGCACCCGTACGTCCTCGCGCTCAGGTGGCTGGTGGCCGAACAGCCCGAAAGGGAGGAGCTGGTGGAGCCGCTGCTCACGTCGGCCGCGGTCGGGCTCTCGCCGGCTGCGGCACGGGGTCTGCTCAGAACGGCGAAAGCCAAGGGCGGCACCGTGGCGGCGGCGTTCGAACACACGGACGGACTCGACCCGGCCGAGGCCGAGGCGATCCGGACGTCCAGGGAGACTCTGGACAAGGCGGCACTGATGCGCGACATGTCCGTGCAAGACACATTCCGCGTGCTGTGGCACGAGCTGCCCTGCTCGAAGCAGCTGATAGCAGAGGCCGAGACGTCCGCGGAGGCCAGGCGCAGGCTCGACGCCGTCGTGACGTTCGCGGCAGCCGTTTCGGAGGCGAGCGAAGGGGGCGACACCGGCGTGACCGCGTTCCTGGAGGCGCTGGACGCGGGCGACCATGGACCTGGCTGGACGCCGCGAGAGGCCGGCGGCGCCGAAGCGGTTCAGGTACTGACCGCGCACGGCGCCGCCGGCCTCGAGTTCGACACCGTCCTGGTGACGGGAGCCGTGGAGGGCAACTTCCCCTCCCTCACCCGTCCCGAGCCTATGTTCGACCTGGCCGCGCTGGAACACACGCCTACCAGGTCCGAGCGCATGCGTGACCGGCTGCAGGACGAACGCCGCCTCTTCCGCATGGTCCTGGGCACCGCCCGCCGGCGCGTCGTCCTCACTGCGTCCGACGCGGGCGCGGGCAAAGCGCACCCGGCGGCGCTGAGCAGGTTCGCCGCGGAGATGGACGGCCTGAAGTGGAAGGCCGTGCCCGAGGGTCCGTACGACGAACCGGTCTCGCGGCGTGAAGCTGCAGCCTTGTGGAGGCGCCAGCTCTCTGATCCCTCCACCGAGAAGTGGCGCCGGCTCGCTGCGCTCGACGGCCTGGTCGCCCTCGGGGTGGACCCGTCGCGCTGGTGGTTCCAGCGCGATTGGACCGACACGGGCGAGCCGCTGCACTCCGGATTCAGGCTCAGCTACTCGCGCCTCAGCCATCTGCAGAACTGCGAGCTGCAGCACGTCCTGAACGACGAGCTCGGCCTGGGACGGACCGCCGGATACCAGGCGTGGGTCGGCAAGCTCGTGCACAAGATCATCGAGGACTGCGAGAACGGCGACCTCGAGAAGACGCCCGCAGCGGTCCGCGGCGCGGTCGCCGAACGGTGGCGCCCTGAGGAGTTCCCTTCCCTCGCCGTGGCGCACGCCTACCGGCAGCTTGTCGAGATGCACATGCTCCGGAACTGGTTCGCCAACTACGCAGAGGGGCAGTCCCTGGCGGTCGAGCGGTTCTTCGAGTTCGAGTTCGACGGTGCGACGATCGTCGGCGTCATCGACAGGATCGGCGCGCTTGCATCCGGCGGCACCCGCATCACGGACTTCAAGAGTGGCAGCTCCGACAACGCGCCGAAGGCAGAGGAGAGCCTGCAGCTCGGCATCTACTACCTAGCCGTCCAGGAGTGCGAGGATCTCGCCGAATTCCGGCCGGTCCGCGCCGTCGAGCTTGCCTTCCTCAAGGGCAACTGGAAGAGCAAGGACATCTCGATCAAGGCGTGGAGCGTCAGCCACGGCCGGGAGGAGGCCTACCAGACGGCCGTGCGGGAGGCACTGTCCGGACTGATAGCCCGGAAGAAGGAGCTGAACGAGACCGAGGTCTACCGGCCGAACCCGGCCGCCGACTGCTTCTGGTGCGAATTCAAGGTTCTCTGTCCCCTCTTCGAGGAAGGGCGTCCCGTGTTCCCGGTGGAGGTCTCCGCATGAAGCCCGGCAAGGTCGCAACCCAGATCGTGCAGGCGATGGGCGCGGAGCCCACAGAAGAGCAGTGGCGCGCCATCTCCTGGCCGCTCGAGCCGTGCGTGCTGATCGCGGGAGCCGGATCGGGCAAGACCTCCGTCATGGCTGCACGTGTCGTCTACCTGGCACTCGTCGCGCTCGGTCACATCGACGCAGATCACGGCGGCTCCATGCCGGGAAACGTCATGTGCCTGACGTTCACGAACAAGGCCACCGAGAACCTCAGGCAGCGAGTTCGACACGCCCTCTCGACCCTGGATCTGCCCGAAGGCGAGGAACCCGAGATCCTGAACTACCACGGGTTCGCCTCTTCTCTGATCGAGCGGTACGGCGTGCTGGCCGGCTACGAGCCCGACGTTCGGGTACTCACCGAAGCCCAGCGTTACGAGCTGTGCTCGCGCGTCCTGGATCAGATGACCTTCGAGCACGCTTCTGCCACGTTCCAGCCCTCGCTGGTCGGCAAGATCCTGGAACTAGACGGGCAGGCCCAGAACCACAGGGTTACGCCGGAGACGCTGATCGAGTGGGTGGGGAACCGGCTGGAGCTGCTGAAGAAGCACCGGTCGGACAAGGCCTACCTGGCGGCGCAAGAGAGGCTCGAACTGGCCGAAGCGGCGCGCCGCTACCGCCAACTCAAGCTCGAGCTGGGTGTCATCGACTACGGAGACCTGATCGACCGCGGGATCGACGTCGTGCGCCGTCATCCCGAGGTAGTCACCGACCACCGTGCGCGGTTCCACGCTGTGCTGCTGGACGAGTATCAGGACACCGATGTAGCGCAAGCTGAGCTGATGGTGGAGCTGTTCGGCGACGGTCATCCGGTGACGGCCGTCGGCGACCCCGACCAGAACATCTACGCGTGGCGCGGAGCATCGCTCTACAACCTGCTCGAGTTCCCGACGCGCTTCCCGAAGGCCGACGGGACACCTGCGGCCCGGCTGCCCCTTTACACCAACTTCCGCTCGGGGGCGCGGATACTGGCGGCCGCGGACCAGATCATCTCTCCCGTCCCCGAGAAGCAGAGGCCGGCGCCGGACAAGGAGCTAAGGCCCCATCCGCCGAACGGGCAGGGCG
>CAZHRY010000050.1:0-18292 GCA_964535065.1 uncultured Actinomycetes bacterium | reverse complement strand
GCCTGCAGGTGCTCGCGGACCATGCCGGCAAGCGAGCGGGCGCCGTGGGAGTTCGCTCCCATGACCGCTACCTCCGCCCCGTCGGCGGCCGCCTCGAGCTCGTCCGGGCCGTGAAGGACGACCCCGTCGGGGAGGTGCTCGGGCAGGAGCGGATGCTTGCGCTCATCGCGGAGTCCCTGGTAAGCGCGTTCGTCGTAGGGGTTGGCCCAGAGGGTCGTGTGATGGCCCAGGCGTGCGGCGTGCATCGCGACGGCCGTGCCCATGGCTCCAGCGCCGAAGACCGCGATCCTCACAGGCAGACGATAATCGGCCGCATGACCCGGCGGCATCTCGCGTTGGTCGTGCTCGGCGTCACGGCCGTGTCTTTCTCAGCGCCCCTGGTCCGGCTGGCGGGAGCTCCGGCGTTCGCCGTTGCGTTCTACAGGTGCGCGATGGCGGTGGCGATCCTGCTTCCCCTTGCTCTCATGCGCCACCGCGACGAGCTCGCACACCTGTCGCCGGGCAAGTGGCGGCTCGCGCTACTGTCCGGTGTGGCGCTCGCCTGCCACTTCGCGTCGTGGATCCCTTCGATCCATCTGACCACGGTCGCCGCGAGCGCGGTGCTGGTGCAGACCACGCCGCTGTGGGTGGCGCTCGCGGGACCATTCGTGGGGGAGAGGACCTCGCGGCGCGCGCTCGCCGGCATCGGCGTCGCGCTGGCCGGCACCCTGCTGATCAGCGGAGGAGGGTTCGAGGGAGGCGCCCGGGCGCTGGTGGGTGACGGACTCGCCCTCGCCGGAGCCGTGTTCGCTGCGGCGTACGTGCTCCTCGGCCGGAACCTCCGCCAGGATGTGTCCGTCATCGCCTACTCGGCCATCGTCTACTCGACCGCAGCCGTGATCCTCGCCGTCGTCATGGCGGCGACGGGCACCAGGTTCACGGGGTACGAGCCGAAGGTGTGGCTCCTGCTCGCAGCCATCACGGCGGGTCCGCAGTTCCTGGGTCACACCGTCTTCAACTACCTGCTCGAGCATGTGAAGGCATCGGTCGTCTCGGTCTCGCTGCTCGCCGAGCCCGTCGGTTCGACGTTGCTCGCCATCGCGATCCTGAGCGAGGTTCCCCCGGCGGTCACGATCGTCGGAGGCGTCGTCGTGCTGGCCGGCGTGTACCTGGCCGTTTCGGCAGAGTCCGCCGCCGCGCCCGTCCAGCCTCTGGAGTGACTCCACCGGGTGATCTCGTGTTGACCCCCCCGGGAGTGACGCGCCCGAGGCCGTCTGGCACCCTGTGCGGGCCATGGGCGGCTACGACCTACACACGCACTCGACCTTCTCCGACGGGACGAACTCGATAGCCGACAACGTTCGGCTGGCGATCGAGCGCGGTCTCGAAGGTCTCGGGATCACGGACCACGACACCGTGGACGGGTACGCCGAGGCCACGAGCGCGGCCGAGGGGACCGGCCTCGATCTCGTGCTCGGCATCGAGTTCTCAGCGGAGTTCGACGGCGCGTCGCTGCACGTTCTGGCGTACGGTGTGGATCCGGGGCATCAGGGCCTGCGGGATGAGCTGAAGCGCCTCACCGACACGCGATTCCGCAGGGGCGAGATGATGATCGAGAAGCTCCAGGAACTGGGTTACGAGATCTCGTTCGAGCGGGTACGAGAGATCGCCGGGGATGACTTGATCGCGCGGCCGCATGTAGCTCAGGCGATGGTCGAGGCCGGGATCGTCCAGGTCGAGAAGGAGGCCTTCGATCGCTTCATCTCCGACGGTGGCGCCGCCTACGTTCCCAAGCATGCCCTCGACCCGATGGACGCTCTGTCGCTCATCCGCGATGCGGGCGGGGTGTGCGTGCTGGCGCATCCGGGGATGTGGAAGGGGAGCGGGTCGGTGCCCGACGAGCTGATCGAACGGATGGCCGAAGCGGGCATGGCCGGGCTCGAGGTCGATCATCCCGACCATGACGACGCGCAGCGCGCCCGCTACCGCTCTCTCGCGGAGAGCTTGGATCTGGTCCCGACCGGTGCGAGCGACTGCCACGGGTCGCGCTACGGCTACCGGCTCGCGTGCTGCACGACACCCGCCGAACTCGTTCGGGAGCTTCGGGGTCGCGCCACCGGGTAGATGGTGCGCATCGAGCGCCTCGCGGACCCGTCGGACCCCAGGCTCTCGGACTTCCGCAACCTCCGGGACGTCCAGCTGCGGACCCGCCTCGAGCCGGAGCAGGGGTTGTTCATGGCCGAAGGCGACAAGACGATCCGCCGCGCCCTCGCCGCCGGCTACGACTTGCGCGCGATGCTGTGCACGGAGAAGTGGCTCGAGCCGCTCACCGGCGCGCTCGCGGGCACCGATGCGCAGGTTTTCGTGGTCGATGAGCCATCGGTCCGCTCGGTGACCGGCTTCCACGTCCACCGTGGTGCGTTGGCGTCTTTCGCCAGGAGGCCGCTTCCTGAACCTAGGGCGCTCCTGACAGGGGCTTCGCGGGTCGTCGTGCTGGAAGATCTCACGGATCACACGAACGTGGGCGCGATCTTCCGCTCGGCGGCGGCGCTGGGATGGGAGGCCGTTCTGCTGACCCCCCGATGTGCCGACCCGCTCTACCGGAGGGCGGTGAAGACGTCGATGGGGGCGGTCTTCCAAGTTCCCTGGACCCGGCTTCCCGCCCCGGATCCCGCGGCGATCCGGGGAGCGGGGCTCGTCCTGGTTGCCTTGACGCCTTCTCCCGATGCGCTCGCGATCGAGGACTTCGAGGCGCCGCCGCGCATCGCGCTCGCCCTGGGCGCTGAGGGCCCGGGACTGTCGCGACGCTGGATGGATGCGGCCGGAGCGGCGGTCCGGATCACTATGAGGGCGGGGATCGACTCGCTGAACGTGTCGGCCGCCGCCGCGATAGCGCTTCATGCGCTCGGGCCCCGGTAGGCTTCGGGAGCGATGCCCGGCACCATCGACTTCGTCTTCCTGGACATCGGGGGCGTGCTGTACGACGACCGCGTCTACGCCGAGGCATGGCGCCGAGCCCTGCGTGAGGCCGGCGCCCGGTTCCAAGACGCGGACTTCGACCAGGAGTACGCCGCTTGTCGCAGGGACCAGAACAGGTCCTTCCGGGCGCGCCTGGCCGAGCGGTTCCTCGGTCCGGAGGCCGACATCGCCGAGCTGGAGCGCGTGGCGTCCAAGTACTGGGACTACCCTCCGAGCGCCCTGCACGCCGATGCTCGCAGCTGCCTCGAAGAGCTGACTGCCGCCGGCTACAGGCTCGGGATCATCGCGAACCAGCCGAGCCAGGTGAGGAACGCGATGGAGCGTGACGATCTCGTTCGTTTCTTCGAGGTGTGGGGCGTGTCGGACGATCTCGGGCTGCAGAAGCCGGACCCAGGTCTGTTCGTCCACGCTCTGCACTTGGCGGGCGTGGAGCCCGGCCGCGCAGTCATGGTCGGAGACCGGCTTGACTACGACGTGCGTCCGGCGGCACGGGCAGGCATGCGCACGGTCTGGGTCCTGAGAGGCGAGGCGCCGAACGACCCGACCCCCGAGCAGCTCGAGGAGGCCGGTGCCAGCGTGAGGGATCTGACCGAGCTGCCGGGCGTGCTGGGCGTTCTTGCCTCAGCGAGCCCGTAGGCCGTCCAGGATGGTCCCGGCCAAGGCTTCCGCACGGGCCTGCGCCGTCTTCGCCGAGAGGCGGTTCGTGAGCCGAGCGATCATGACGGCGCCCAGGATCAGGTCTCGAACCGGCTCCAGGTCGGTGCGCTCCGGAAGCTCCCCTCTCGCCATCCCCCTCCGGAGGATCTGCTCGACGAGCGCGAAGCGCGGGGCGATGATCTGTTTCTGGTAGACGCGCCCCAGGGGGGTGCCGTTCGCTATCTCGGTGGCCATCCGGGGGAAGACCTTGCCGACTCCGCTCGTGACGAGGATCTCTTGGAAGCGAGTGAGCAGGGCGACGAGGTCGGAGCGAACGCTGTCGGTGTCGGGTGCCTCGACCTGGCTGGTGAGGCGTGCGATCGAGGCGACGACGAGATCCTCCTTGGAGGAGAACCTGCGGTAGACGGTCGTCTTTCCCACACCGGCCCGTTCCGCGACGCGCTCGATGCTCATCGGACCGAAGCCATCGCGCACGAACAGCTCGAGGGCGGCCTCGAGGATGGCGTGGGCGGCCCGGGCGGCCCTCGGCCGCCCGGCCCGCCGCGACCGCTGCTCAGACGCCTCCGCTGCTCCGGGACGGCGCGGCATCCCTAGGATCGGTTCCGTTGCCGCTGGAGCTCGCTCGCGGCGCGGAGCGCCTGTTGGGACCGCGCGATGTCGGGCATCTCGTGCCCCCCGGAGAGCTCCTCGGCGGCCCACTTGGTCAGGTCGCGGATGGAGATGATGCCGACGACGCGGCCGTCCTCCAAGACCGGGAGATGCCGGATGTTCGTCGAGACCATCTTCTCCGCCGCGTCCACGATGTCGTCCTTCGGGTTAGCGAACTCCAGGTTCTGGCGGGTCATCCCGTGAAGGACCGTCGTCGCGTGCGGGTCGCCGCCCGCGGCTATGAGGTTCACGATGTCGCGTTCGGTCACTATGCCGGCTAGCTTCTCGCCTTCCTCGAGAACGACGACCGACGAGATCCCGTTGGTCCTCATCGTCTTGGCGACGTCGGTGAACGTGTCGGAGGCGTCGGCGGTCTTGACCTCCGTTCGCATGATGTCTGCGACTCTCATGGCGCTCCTCCAGGATGGGAAGGCCAGAAGCCTACCGCTTCGGGGGCGGGCGCCGCGCACGGGGCGCCAGGCCCACAGGAGCAGGGGCGACCTTCCCCCGCGAGGCCCCCTGCGGTCATCTAGGTTCACGGTGGATGGCGGAAGGCGTGAGGATGACTGCGCACACGATCCGAACGAGCTTCACGATCGAGCAGGCCGAAGCCGTAGCGGCCGAGATAGGACTGGACATCGACACGGCCGCGTTCACGCTCGAGCGGTTCAGGGCGGGGATGGAGGTGGAGCTGGAGCACGGGCGCCGCGACCCCCAGACCAACGTGACCGACGACGACCCCATCATGACCGGGAAGATCGCCTGGGCACACCTGAAGGAGCTGCCCGACTACTACGAGCGTCTCGAGCGTATGGAGGCCGACGCCGGGAGCTGACCGTGGCCGCCGCTGGGCGCGTGATGGGATGATGCGCCCCGAGGTGACCAAAGTGATCGAGAGAGCAGACGAACACCCGAGGTTCGAACTCGGCGGCAACTCGATAACCAGCTACGCGGCCCCGGCTCGGGGCGCGGACGAAGCTGCGCTGTTCCGTATCGACCTCCCGGCGGGAGGCGGGCTGCCCCGGCATCACCATGATCACCTGGACGTGTTCTTCGTTGAGAAAGGCTCTGGGACCTTCCACCTGGGGGATGAAGAGCACTCCTTGGCGGCCGGCGATTCGGTCGTGGTCCCGATCGGGGCGTGGCACCGTTTCGTGGCTGGACCCGATGGTGCGTCGATAGTCGTGACGATGCTGGCCGGCACCAAGCTGATCCGCGAGGACGGATCGGAGATCGTGCCCCCCTGGGTGGGCTGAGGGCAGCGCGGGTCCCCGGAGTCACGCGGGCTCGCGAGCGATCCTCGCCATCAGGTCGGCGCCTCTCGCCAGCAGCGTCAGCTCCTCGGCCGACAGCCGTGAGAGCTCCTCGGCGAGGTCGCGCAACCGGCGCGTCCTCGCCTTCGCCAGCAGGCTCTTTCCGCGCGGAGTGGCGGTGACGAGCACGCCCCGCGCGTCGGCGGGGTCGGGTGTGCGCTTCACGAGGCCTTCGCGCTGAAGGCCGTCAACGAGCCGGCTCATCGTAGGCGCGGCGACCCCTTCGGCGGCCGCAAGCGCGCCGACCGCGATCGGTCCATCGCGAACGATCACCGCCAGCGCCGAGAGCCGGGGAGGGGAAAGACCCACGGACGCGTCGTGAGCGCGCAGGCGACGGACGAGGCGCAGGGCGGCCGAATGGAGCCGGTCGGCCACGGCCTCCGCCTCGTCCGTCGGGGAAGTTCGCCTGGACGCGCTCACCGTGTGTGCTCAGGCTGATGTACAGAAATTGCATAGCCTAAGCAAATACATACTCTAGAGGAAGTCGGCGTCGGTGGCAAGGGGATCGGTGTGCGGGATCGCTAAGACCCCTAGAAAAGGTGATGCGGACGCCCCTCCCAGAACGCCCGCTCTACCCGGGTTCTGGTATCGGTGCGTACCTCACCGGAACACATGGCGAGTAGTCGTCAAACCGCGCATCCCCCGGCGCCCGCGTCCCGGTTACTCCGAAAGACCTATGTGAAGACGTACTCCTGCGTCACGGAATCACACGGGTTGCCTCTGCCGTAGAGGATATGGCCCTCGGTAAGGTCGGCGATACACCAGAAGCACGTCAGCGAGGTCCTGCCGGGGTGTTCGTGACGGCACAGCGAGTCGGGGGCGTTCTCGTGGTCGGACAGGAACCCGCGCAGCATGTCCGTCGTGATCGAGCCGACCGGCGCCTCCCCCATGAGTTGCGCCGCTCGCCTGAAGCGCACCGCCGACCTATCGGCGTATCCAGGGTCGCCTTCGTAGGCCAGCATCGAGTCGCACACGTAATGGTTGGTATGCACGAGGTGCCCCCGGTCGTTCACGGAGGTGACCTCCGCCGACGTCGCCGACCCCTCCACGTTGGCCACGCCGCCGTTCGCATCGACCAGGACGTTGTTGTACGAGGACGCCCTGTCCGGGTGCAGTGCCACATCGACCATGCCGTCTAGCGTGCGCTCTCGCAACATCGCCCGAACCTGGATCTCTCGCGGGATCCCGACCCTCTCGTCGTTGGGGCTCAGCTCGTTGCCCGTCAGGTTCAGGCCCTCGGAGTTCCATCCCACGCTGATCCAGATGCCGTTGCCGATCGTGAGAACGGTCGGGTCGCCGTCGCACGTCCGCTCGATCGCCACCAGGCTGTCCATGTACTTGCGGTTCATGTCGTTGTTGTGGGCCGTCAGCACGTGACCGCCGGCGGTGGCCGGCGGAACGGCCACCATGTCCGAGCAGCGTCCGGCGATGGCGGCCCCCGGTGCGGCAGCCGACCGCGGCTCGTACCAGATCTCCTCGATGCAGCAAGCCCAGAGCCCGCGTGGATCCACGCCCGCCGCCTCCGCGCATCCCTCGAGCTCCTCGAAGATCCAGGGCATCGAGCGGCGCGTCACCTCGGCGTAGCGGTCGGCCAGCGCAAGCTGCTCGCCGGCGGTGCGCCCAGAGGGGATCTTCCACTCGGAGGTGTCGCACTCGCGGACCAACGTGTCCCGGCATGCGGCACCGATCGCAGCGCCGACCTCTCGGTATGAGCCGGAAACACGGATCAGTGGGATCGGGTCTGGCGTCATGCAGGGAGTATCGCCCTTACCGGGCCAGTTCGGCCAGAAGCTCCCCGTACGCGTTCACGTAGAGATCCGCGTCCTTCTCCAAGGCCGGGATCGGCACCGTGGGCCCCGCGCCCGGCAGGGCTTCCCACACGCCTCGGTTGGCCATCCAGATCCTTAGCAACCGAGTCAGCTCCATGTCGGTCAGCGCGAGAGCCTGGTCTGACGTACCGGGCTTGGGCCCGTACCACTGACCGGCGCGGGGACCCAGCCGGTACGTGGTCCAGGCGAGACCGGCCGAACGGATCGCGGCGTTGATCCCTTCCTCCAATCGCGTCGCCAGCGAGGCAGCATGTTGGTAGGCCTCCGGCACGAGCACTTCGCCGAGCGCGGCCTTGGCTGCCGCCGCGGACAGCGGGTTGCCGAACAGCGTGCCACCGCTCGCCACCTCTCCAGGAACGTCGATCTCGCGGGCCAGCGACTCGATCATGCCGTATGCGCCCATCGGGACCCCGCCGGCGATCGACTTGCCCAGCGTCACGATGTCGGGGTCGAGCTGCCACAGGCCTGTGCACCCCCTTTCTCCGACGACGTGGGTGTGGGTTTCGTCGTACGCGAGAACCGTACCCGTCTCGCGGGTGGCCTCCCTGAGGGCGGTGTGCCAGCCGGGCTCGGGCAGCAGCATGTGCAGGTTGTTCGTCATCGCCGGCTCGGTCAGAACGATGGCGACGTCACGCGGCTCCAGGGCGCTTCGCATCCCTTCGACGTCGTTGAAGCGCGCGATGCGGACCTTGCCGGTGACGCTCTTGGTCAGGCCGCGCTGGATCGGCGCGTTGGCGCCATCGACGATGTCGATCAGGGCTTCGTCGAAGTGCCCGTGGTAGTGCCCCTCGAACAGCAGGACGGTCTCACGGCCCGTCGCGGCCCTGGCCACGCGGATGGCCTCGGTGTTGGCTTGCGACGCCGAGAGCGTGAACTGCCAGTGACCGACCGGGTACCGCCGGGCCAGCTCCTCGGCGACCCAGACGGACTCCTCGGTCGGCAAGAGGAACTGCGTCGAGCCGGAGACGCGCTCCGTGACGGCCCTCACGATCGCGGGGTTGGCGTGACCGCAGAACATCGCCATGTCCGAGGCGTTGAAGTCCACGTAGGTGAACCCATCCACGTCCGTGAACCCCGGCCCTTCGCCGCGCGCCACGTAGACCGGCAGGTCGTTGTCGTAGGCCATCCACGCCATGGGCGTGCCGTTGGGCATGTGCTTCCGGGCGCGCTCGAGCAGAGCGATGGTGTTCGACCGCGCCCGGCGGAAACGAGCCAGTTCTTCGGTGTGGAGGTTGCGTATGCGTTCGCGATCCATCCCGGGCAGCGTAGAGGTTGCTGGCGCGTGTGACCCAGGGGACACTGCGGGCACGAGAACGAAGGAGGGGGACATGTTCGGGAAGCTTGAGGCGCGGGTGGGAAGGCCGCTCGCCACGCTCCTGGTGGCAGGGCTGCTCGTGCTCGCGATGACCGGCTCGGCGGCTGCCGCGCTCACGATCAAAGAGATCTGGGACGGGATACGACCCAAGGCGGACGCCAGGTACCTGAGGAACACGAAGGTCTACACGACGGACACGGTCCTGGTCGACCCTGCGAGCAGCAAGACGGTCACGAAGGAATGCCCGGCCGGCTGGCAGGCGGTTGGTGGGGGCGTGGATCTGCTCACCAACACCGACACCTTCTACGTCGTTTACAGCGGCCCGACCGTGGATGGGAACGACCTGACATCCCTGGATCCGGGCCGTAACCCGCCCGCCACGGGTTGGAAGGTGCGCGTCTACAACGGGAGCGGCTCGTACTTCCACGATGTCGTGGTGGGGGTGATCTGCGCCCGGTGACGGCTCAGGGTGCGCTGCGCACCATCAACCAGCTCATGACCCTCTCGCCGTCGCGCGTGTCCAGATCCAGGACCTGCCTGACCTTCCGGAAGCCTGCCTTCTCGTAGGCTCGCTGGGCGCGCTCGTTCCCGACCTCCGTCGTGAGGGCCACCGACGAAGCGCCCCTATGAGCGAACAGGTATCTGCTGGCCAGATCGACCGCCCCAGGGCCTATCCCCTTGCCGAGCATATCCGGCTCGCCGATCAAGATGTCCAGGCCGAACGCGTCAGGGTCCACCTGTAGGTCCATCTCGCGAACCTCGTCGGGGAAGGCGTCCCACCGGTAGAACTGCAGGTATCCGATCGGCCGGTTCGAGACCTCTATCAGGCATGCAGTGACCGGCGACGACGGGTGCGTGCGACCCCCATACTTGATCGTGACCTCGTCCAGCGTCGGTGGTGGGTCGTCGTGGTCCCACCACTCGTGCACGTGCGGCTGCGCCCGCCAGCGGGTCAACAACGAGAGGTCTGACGCGTCGTTCCGGAGCCGCCTGATCGTGAGATCGCCGTCGCTGGCGACGACATCGGGCTCCACCTGCCAGACCGCCACGCTGCGATGGTGGCACAGCCCGCGGGCGTCTGCTGATGGGTCTACTGGGATGTCACTGGTCGTCGCTACCGTGGTCCGCGAGGAGGTGTTCGCATGACCAGCGAGACGTTGGCGGCCATGGCGGCAGCGGCGGTCCTGGGGCTGCTCGTGGGCTTGGCGTTCGTGTTGCGGCGCAAGGCTACCGGCGACCCGTCCGGCGAGGTGAGCAGACTGGAGCGGCTCGTGGAGCTGCAGTCGGCCGAGGTTCGAAGGCTCGCAGACGAAGCCGGGAGGAGAGACCTTGCCTCCGAGCAGCTCCGCCAGGGCTTGGAGGGAACGCGCCGGGTGCTCGAGGACATCCGGGCCCGCGAACAGGAACGCCGATCGGTGGACGACGAGCATCGGGAAGTCGTGCGCCGCCTCGCCACCGTTCTCGCCGGAGGAGCCTCCAAGGGCCGCGCGGGAGAGAACGTCCTTCGCGAGCACCTGTCCGAGCTTCCGCCGGGGATGCTGACCACGGACTTCAGGGTCAACGGCAAGGTGGTCGAGTTCGGGCTCATCCTTCCCGACGGCCGCCGCCTTCCCATCGACTCGAAGTGGACCGCCCTGGCGGAGCTGGAGGCCCTCGAAGCGGCCGAGGATCCTGAGGTAAGGCAGGCATGCGCGCGCGCTGTCGAAAAGGCGGTGCTGGCGCGCGCCAGAGAGGTGGCGCAGTACCTAGATCCCGCCGTGACGGCGCCTGTCGCGTTGGCGGCCGTCCCCGACGCGGTCTACGCGGTGCTCAGGCGGGCCCACGCGGATGCGTACGCGAAGGGCGTCGTGGTCGTGCCGTACTCGTCGGCATTGCCGATAGTCCTGTTCCTGTACGCGCTCGTTCGCCGCTTCGGCGATGCGGCAGACGTGCAGGCGAGCCTCGCGGAGATGGCCGCCGTCCTAGATGCTCTCGAGCTTGTCGTCGAGAACAAGGTTGCTAAGGCGGCCACGATGCTCGTCAACGGCGCCGACGAGTTCCGCTCCCACATAGGCAAGGCACGGGGTTCGATCGCGAGAGCCCAAGGTACGGTCTCGCCCGAGCGGGGAGCGGAGGGAAGCGGTCTGAGCGTCGTGTCCTGATTCAAGGGGCCGGGCCCGGCACGTCGATAGTGCAAGCGATGAGGGCCGGGGCGGTCGTCCGTTGCTTCGTGTTCGCGGCGGTGGTTGCCGCCGCGCCGGGATCCGCACTTGCAGGAGGGGCGAAGACGCATGACGCCGGTCCTCGCCTGGCGTCCCCCGTGCCGTGCCCAGGTTGCTGGGAACCCGCGCTCCGCACATCATGGCAATGGCAGCTGAAGGATCCGCCGAAGGTCGCGGACCTGATCGACGTTCGCATGTACGACGTGGACGGGTTCGAGTCCTCATCTGCCCTTGTGGACGCGATGCACGCCCGGGGGATCAAGGCGGTCTGCTACATCAGCGCCGGCTCCTGGGAGGAGTACCGGCCCGACGCGGATGACTTTCCGGCCGAGGTCCTGGGCCGGTCTAACGGGTGGCCGGGGGAGAAGTGGCTCGACATCCGGCGGCTCGACGTACTCGGCCCGATCATGAGGGCCCGCATGGACATGTGCGCGCGCAAGGGCTTCGACGGGATCGAGTTCGACAACGTCGATGGTTATCAGAACGACACCGGCTTCCCGCTCACGGGCCGCCAGCAACTGCGCTTCAACGTGTTCCTCGCGAACCATGCTCACCGGCGCGGCCTGACGGCCTTCCTCAAGAACGACCTGGGACAGATCCAGAAGCTCCTGCCGTACTTCGATGCTGCGCTCAACGAGCAGTGCTTCCAGTACTCCGAGTGCGGGAAGCTCACCGCGTTCGTCGAGGCGGGCAAGCCGGTCTTCGGGGTCGAATACAGGCTCGAACCAACCGAGTACTGCCCGCAGGCCAACTCGAGGAACTTCAACTTCCTGAAGAAGAACCTGTCGCTGGACGCCTGGCGGGTCGCCTGCCGCGGCGCCTGACTTGGCACGCGGGGCAGGACGTCCCCGCGGGATGACGAGTCTACCCAAAGTATGCATACTTATGCGTCGTGAGGGATGTGCGGGCAGCGGTCTTGGGTGCCTCGGGCTACACGGGCGGGGAGCTGGTGCGGTTGCTGGCCGAGCACCCCTCGATCGGCGTGACGTTCCTGGGCGCGGACTCATCCGCAGGGAGGTCGCTTGCGGAGGTGCATCCGCACCTCGCGACGTCCACTCACGCCGACGAGCCGCTGAGACAGATGGACCCGGAGGAGGTCGCACGGGAAGCCGATATCGCCTTCTGCTCCTTGCCTCACGGGGCGAGCGCGAGGCTCGCTCCCGGCCTGCTGGAGGCCGGACTCACGGTCGTGGATCTCGCGGGTGATTTCCGCCTGGAGGCCGCCGCCTATCCGGAGTGGTACGGGTTCGATCATCCTGCTCCCGAGTGGCTGGAGAAGGCCGTGTACGGCCTCCCCGAGCTGCTCGCCGACCGCATCCCCGGCGCGAAGCTGATCGCCAACCCCGGCTGTTACCCAACCGCCGTGATCCTGGGCTTGGCACCGCTCCTGTCGGCGGGGCTGATCGACCCCGGCGCGATACGGATCGACGGGAAGACCGGGCTGTCGGGTGCCGGCAAGGGAGCCACGGAGACGACCCTCTACAACGCCACCGAGGACTCCGTCCGCCCGTACCGGCTCCCGCGTCACCAGCACACGCCGGAGATGGAGAAGGGGTTGCAGCTGACGACGGGCCAAGAGGTAACCGTCCTGTTCGCTCCCCATCTGGTGCCTGCGGTGCGTGGCGTGCTCACGACCTCGTACGCGGCGCTCGCTCCCGGCATCACGAGCGACACCTTGACGGAATGCCTGGCCTCGACATACGCGGGCAAGGCGTTCGTGCGCGTGTTGCCGCCGGGATCGATGGCCGACACCAAGCGAACCCGCGGCACGAACATGATCGAGGTCCAGGCGGTGGCGGATGAGCGCACCGGCACCGCTGTCGTCGTGGCTGCGCTGGACAACCTGGTCAAGGGCGCAGCCGGCCAGGCGATCCAGAACGCGAACATCTCGCTCGGCCTGCCGGAAGCGACCGCGCTTCCGACCCTGGCGGTGTACCCGTGAGCGTCACCTACCCGAAAGGATTCGCGGCGGGCGGCGTAACCGCGGGGTTCAAGCCCAGCGGGCATCCCGACCTCGCCCTCCTTGTTGGACAAGCGGGGACGACGGCCGCCGCCCTGTTCACCACCAACGCCGTCCAGGCGGCGCCCGTGGTTCTGTCGCGGTCGAGGATCGACGGCGGGTCCGGACGGGCGGTGCTGGTGAACAGCGGACAGGCGAACGCCGCCACGGGCGACCGGGGCATGGACGACGCCGTCAGGGCCACCGAAGCCGCGGCGAAGCTGCTCGACCTCGAGGTGGGGGACGTGCTCATGTGCTCGACGGGGGTGATCGGCGAGCCGCTGCACCTGGATGACCTGATCGCCGCTCTCCCCGAACTCGCTGGGTCGCTGTCGCCTTCGGGCGGTGAGAGCTTCGCCCAGGCGATCTTGACGACCGACACGACTCCGAAGTCGGCGACGGCCGAAGCGGGTCCCTACAAGGTCGGCGGGTGCGCCAAGGGCGTGGGGATGATCAGCCCCAACCTAGCCACGATGCTTGCGTTCGTTACCACGGACGCCCGGGTTGCCAAGCATCACCTGGACCTGCTGGCGCGTGAGCGCCTGGCGCCGCTGTTCAACTCGTTCACCGTGGACGGCTGCACGAGCACCAACGACACCGTCATGGTGTTCGCGAGCGGGGCGGGCGGCGACGAGGCCGTCGTGCCCGGTTCGGCTCCGTGGGACGGCTTGACGGAGGCCTTCGACGAGGTCGGGCGCTCGCTCGTTTCTCAACTGATCGGCGACGCCGAGGGGGCGACCCACGTGATCTTGGTGGACGTGGACGGCGCGAGCGACGACGCGGAGGCGCGCGCGATCGCCCGTGCGGTCGCCGACTCGCTCCTCGTCAAGACGGCAGTGTTCGGCGGAGACCCGAACCCCGGCCGCATCCTTCAGGCCGTCGGCTCGTCCGGAGCGGGCGTGGTTCCGGAACGCCTGGACGTCTGGATCGCCGACATCCCGGTGGCGGTCGCGGGGACCATCCCCCCCGCGTACTTCGCCGAGCCGACGCTCCGCGAGGTCGCGAAGGCCTCGATGGCGGGACCCGAGGTTCCGATCGGCATCCGTGTGGGCGACGGGCCCGGCCGGGCGCGCGTGCTCGGCTGCGACCTGTCCTACGACTACGTGAAGATCAACGGGGAGTACACGACCTGATGGCCATGGACCTGCCACCGCAGATACGCCAGCGCACCGTCGCGAAGGCGCGCACCCTCCTCGAAGCCCTGCCCTTCATGCGGGAGCACTCGGGGAAGGTGATCGTGATCAAGTACGGCGGCGCGGCGATGGACAAGACCGGGCTCGCCGCTTCGTTCGCAGAAGATGTGGCCCTGTTGCAGTCGGTCGGCATCCTTCCGGTGATCGTGCACGGTGGGGGTCCGGCCGTGACGCAGCTCTCGGACAGACTCGGTATCGAGACACGCTTCGTGGACGGGCTGCGCGTGACCGACGCCGAGACGCTGGACGTCGCCACGATGGTCTTGGCGGGCAAGCTCAACACCGATGTGGTCGCGTCGTTGGTCGCCGGCGGAGTCAACGCCGTCGGTATCTCGGGCGTCGATGGCCGCCTCTTGATGGCTCGCAAGCAAGAGGGCCCCGACCTCGGTTTCGTGGGAGAGGTCGTCCACGTCCACGCGGAGGTGCTCGAAGCCCTGACCGCCAAACGGTTCGTTCCGGTCGTCGCATCCATCGCCGTGGATGAGTTCGGCCAGGCCTACAACGTCAACGCCGACGTCGTGGCCGCGGAGCTCGCCATCGCGCTCGGCGCAGAGAAGCTCGTCTACGTCAACGACGTTCCCGGGGTGATCGGCCCGACCGGAGAGCTGCTCAGCGAGCTGTCGGCCGAGCAGTGCCTGGATCTGCTGGCCATGGAGGGGGTCGTGGACGGCGGCATGATCCCCAAGCTCGAGAGTGCCGCCCGTGCTTCGAAAGCCGGGGTCAAGCGCATCCATCTGGTCGACGGCCGCGTCGAGCATTCGGTCGTCCTGGAGCTGTTCACGCCGGAGGGAGTGGGCACGATGATCACCGCGGATCCGGAGGGCCTCTTAGGATGAGCGCGCCCTTCCCCGGCGAGACGAGCGTCATGGGCACCTACGCCCGGTATCCGGTCAGGCTCGTGCGCGGGCTGGGCACGCGCGTATGGGACGACGAGGGGCGCGAGTACCTGGATATGGTCGGCGGGCTCGGCGCGCTTTCGCTCGGGCACGCCCATCCGAGTTGGGTGGAGGCTGTGGAGCGGGCCGCCCGCTCGATAGGTCTCACCTCGAACCTGTTCGCGACGCAGCCGCAGGCGCGGCTGGCGGACCGGCTCGCGGAGCTCCTGCCGATCCCCGACGCGCGCGTCTTCTTCTGCAACTCGGGAGCGGAGGCGAACGAGGCGCTGATCAAGCTCGTCAGGAAACGGGGCTTAACGAGATCCAAGCCGGTGATCGTCACGCTAGAAGGTTCCTTCCACGGCAGAACCGTGGCGGCCTTGGCGGCCACGGGGCAGCCGGCCAAACGCGAGCCCTTCGAGCCGCTTCCCGATTGGTTCCGCTATGTGCCCCCCGGCGACCTGCAGGCGATGGCGGAGGCGCTCGAGCCACGCGATGTGGCGGCGGTCCTGCTCGAGCCCGTGATGGGCGAAGGGGGAGTGATCCCGCTGGAGCATGCGTACCTGCGACAGGTGCGTGATCTCTGCGACGCCTACGGTGCGCTCCTGGCCGTGGACGAGGTGCAGGCGGGCACCGGCCGGTGCGGGGACTGGCTCTCGATATCACTCTCCGAAGTGGTGCCCGACCTCGCCTCGCTCGCCAAGGCCCTCGGCGGCGGGCTTCCGATCGGCGCTCTGGTTGCCCGCGCCGACCTCTCGTTCGAGCCGGGGGAGCACGCATCCACGTTCGGCGGCGGGCCCGTGCCTTGCTCCGCAGCCCTCGCCGTTCTGGAGACGATCGAAGCCGAGGGCCTCCTTGACCGCGTCGTGGCAGCGGGCGAGCTGCTGCGGACCGAAGCAGCGAGGCTCGCCCCCGCGGGCACCCTCAAGGAGGTCAGGGGGGCGGGTCTGCTGACCGGTTTCGAGGTGGGCGAGGGGATCGAAGCGGCGTCGGTCGTCTCGTCGCTGATGCGCCATGGCGTGCTGGCCTCGACAGCCGGCGCAGCCACGGTGAGGTTCACCCCTCCGTACGTGGTGGCGGACGAAGAGCTGGACGTGGCTGCGAAGGCGCTGGCCGGAGCCCTGGAGGAGTGTGCCCCGTGAGCCGCGGGAACGGGCACTCGAAGGCGAAGCGCCAGCAGGCCATCCTGCAACTCGTCTCGCGCGAACGCCTTGGAAGTCAGGGAGAGATCTTGGCGAGGCTCTCGTACCTGGGGATCGAGGCGACCCAGTCCACGATCTCGCGCGACATCGAGGAGCTGGGCCTGGCTAGGGTGCACGACCCGGAGGGGGTCAGGTACGTGGCGCAGGGCGAGCCGGGCTCGCACGGGCCCATCGCTCTGCTCAGGCACTTGCTCGATGAGTTCGCCCTGTCCTTCGTCAAGGCGGATGCAGGGCTGCTGATCCGAACCTCGCCCGGCGCGGCCGCGGCCCTCGCAGAGGGCCTCGACCGCGCCGGGCTCCCCGACATCGCCGGGACCATCGCCGGCGACAACACGATCCTGGTCCTCGGTCGTGAGGGCGTGAAGCCTGCCCGGCTCGAGAGCTCACTCAAACAGATCACGGAGGCTCAGACATGACGAAGAAGGCGGTCCTGGCATACAGCGGGGGCCTCGACACCTCGGTGACCATCCGCTGGCTGGTCGAGCAAGGCTACGAGGTGCACGCCGTCGCGGTTGATGTCGGCCAACAGGAGGACTTCTCGCAGGTCGTCCGGCGCGGCGAGCTGGCCGGCGCCAGCAGCGTCAGTGTGATCGACGCGGTGGACAGGTTCGCCTCGGAGTTCCTGACCCGGGCGATCAAGGCCAACGGCCTGTACGAGGGCAAGTACCCGATGGTCAGCGGCCTCGCGCGCCCGCTCATCGCCGAGGAGGTCGTGAAGGTGGCGCGACAGCTCGGCGCCGACACCGTGGCGCACGGCTGCACCGGCAAGGGTAACGACCAGGTTCGCTTCGAGGTGTCTTTCTTCGTGCTCGCCCCTGATCTGACCGTGCTGGCCCCGATCCGAGACGCGAACATCCCGCGTGAGAAGGCCCTCGCCCTGGCGGGTGAGTGGGGGATCCCGATCGCGAGCGTGGTCGCCACCTATTCCGTTGACGAGAACATCTGGGGACGCACGGCCGAGTGTGGACCGCTGGAAGACCCCTGGGTGGCGCCACCCGAGGACGCGTTCGAGCGGACCAAGCCTCCGCACGAGCGGCCGTCGGAGCCGGCCGAGGTCGTGGTGGCTTTCGACCGTGGCGTTCCGATCGCTCTGGACGGCGAGACGTGGGCCTTGCCGGAGATCATCCGGCGCCTGGATGCGCTGGGGGGTTCCTACGGCTTCGGGCGCGTGGACATGATCGAGAACCGCCGTGTGGGGATAAAGAGCCGCGAGCTGTACGAAGTTCCGGGTGCGCTTTCGCTGATCGTCGCGCATCAGGCGCTCGAAGACATGACGCTGGAACGCGACCTGGCCCACCACAAGCCGGTCCTGGAGCAGCGCTGGGCGGACCTGGTCTACGACGGCCAGTGGTTCAGCCCGCTGCGCGAGGCGATCGACGCCTACGTGGAGGCGACCCAGCGTAGCGTGACCGGGGACGTGCGGCTGCGTTACGAGCCGGGATCGTGCACCGTGGTCGGGCGCCGCGCAGAGAAGTCCTTGTACGACCTGTCGCTGGCTACCTACGGGTCCGAGGACGCGTTCGACCAGTCGCACGCCGAGGGATACGTTCGCCTGTACGGGTTGCCGCTGAAGGTGTGGGCGGCGAAGCAGGGTCACTAACCGGGAGCGGAGGCTGTGAGCGGGGGCGAGAACGAACAGCTGTGGTCCGGGCGCTTCAGCCACCCACCAGCGCCCGAGGCCCACGTGCTCGGCAGGTCGCTGCACTTCGACGTCAGGCTTGCGTCCCAGGACGTCGAGGCGGGCATCGCGCACGTGCGAGCGTTGCAGGACGCCGGTCTGCTGGACGCCGCGGAGGCGGAGCGACTGGAGGAGGCGCTCGCGGAGGTGGGCGACGAGATCTCCGAGAGCCGGTTCGTCTTCGACGACCGCGACGAAGACGTTCACTCGGCGATCGAGCGAGCCATCACCGACAAGCTCGGGGACCTTGGCGCGAAGCTGCATGCCGGCAGGTCGCGTAACGACCTCGTCGTGACGGATCTGCGGCTCTGGCTCCTTGCGGCGGCCAGACGGATAGCGCAGCAGACCTCCGTGCTCGCGGGCGCGCTCGCAGAGCGCGCCCGCGAGCACTCCGCCACGGTCATGCCCGGTGCAACCCACGGGC
>CAZHRY010000049.1:0-18517 GCA_964535065.1 uncultured Actinomycetes bacterium | reverse complement strand
GAGGCCTCTCCACACGCCCGGGTCGCTCATGCCTAGATCCAGTCCGGCCCGATGCGGCGACACGACGCGAGGTGGTCGCAGTTCTGCCCGGCCAACGACCGCGCCACGCGCATCAGGTCCATCACGCCGGGATCGGAGATGCGGTAGACGACCTGTCGTCCGCGGCGTTCGGCATCGGCGAACCGGCACCACTTCAGGCAGGCCAGGTGATTCGAGACCCGACTCTGGGGCGCACCGACGAGCCTCACCAGCTCCGACACCGTCCGCTCCCGCTGGAGCAGGGCCTCGATGATCCGGAGCCTGGTGGGATCGCCAAGGGCCCGGAAGTAGCGCGCCAGCGCCTCCGGTCCGCATGCCTCCGATCCCACCCGACCGTTTGCCTCCCTCGCGACCATCCATCCCCTTCCAGCGGTTCGTAACAGGATATCCTGATTCTACTCTCGGTTAGCCTCGGAGCTCCTTCCGGCCCTGGATGCCCCATACGCAGGTTGGATGTCCCCCTCCTCCGGCGTGGGCCTCTCGCTTTCGTCGACGGGGGGGACGAAGCGTGTCGCAACGCGCAGAGGGTCCGTCTCCGGTCCGGCAGGTCGGGCGAGGGCCGGCGGACTCGAGCGTGCCGTCAGCGAGGGTCATCCGCCCGGCACCGCCTCCCGGTGGCCGTCCGCGCTCGCTCCTCCCGCGACGCAACCCGGGACACCAGGGCCGCAAGGCCCAGGAGGTACACGACCGTCGTTGTGAACGGTGAGAGGAAGTAGTTGGCTCCCGAGGCGGAGACGAATCCATCGAGGAGGTACGTGGCGAGGACGGCGGGCACCGCGATCACGTTCTCCCACAAGGCAGCCGGGGGCCGAGTTGCCCGAACCACACCTCCGCGGGTCACGAAGAGCGCGAGGCCCGCATACCCGAGCGTTCCACCCGCTAGGAACAGGAAGACCTCCGTGGACCTCGGAAGCCCGAATCGTCCGATGCACAGCGCTCCCGTCGACCAGACAGCAAGCGTGTAGCCGTAGGGGATCCCGGCGTTGCCCAGCACTTCGCCGAGGGCCCGCCCGAACCTCACGGCGCCGCCTTCTGCGCTGGCATGGACGGCTGAGGGCCACGCTGGGCACGGTCGGCTCGCGAAGCACGCGAGGGGTCAGCGGGGACGAACACGGTCTGTCGAACCAGGGACCCGCCAGCGCCTCGGGGCGACCAGGGCGTCGGCCTCGACGGGCCCCCATGACCCGGGGCGGTAGGGATGCAGCGCAGGTGGATCGGTGAGCGCCGGCTCGAGGATCTCCCAGGCGCGCTCCACCCCGGCCGCCCCGGTGAACAGGGTGCGGTCTCCCTGCATGGCGTCGTACAGCAGCCGCTCGTACGCCTCGACGAGCCTGGACCTGAAGGTCGGCTCATACCAGAAGTCCAGGGCCGCCCGGCCGAGCTCGAGGGCGGCGCCCGGACGCTTCGCCAGGAACGAGAGCGATATGCCCTCGTCCGGCTGGATCCGGATGGTGAGGTGGTTCCCGCTGCGCCCGTCCAGGTCGGCGGATGGGAAGAGCTCGAGGGCGGGCTCCCGGAACGCGACGGTGATCTCGCTGGTGCGCCGAGCCAGGCGCTTGCCGGTCCGCACGAAGAACGGGACGCCATCCCAGCGATCGTTCACCACCTCAAGACGGAGGGCCGCGAAGGTCTCGGTCCCCGAGGCCGGAGCGACCCCAGGCTCGGACCGGTAGCCGAGGTACTGGCCACGTACCACGTCCGCTCGCACGACCGGACGGATGGCCCGCAGGACCCTCAGCTTCTCGGCGTGGAGGGCCTCGGCATCGAGCGAGGCCGGAGGCTCCATGGCCAGGAACGTCAGGACCTGGAGGATGTGGGGCTGGACCATGTCGCGGAGGGCCCCGACCTCCTCGTAGAACCGGCCCCTGCCCTCGATCCCGATGTCCTCGGCGACGGTGATCTGGACGTGGTCCACGTGGCGACGGTTCCAGAGAGGTTCCACGATGGCGTTGGCGAACCTGAGGACGAGGAGGTTCTGGACGGTCTCCTTGCCCAGGTAGTGGTCGATCCGGAAGACCCGGGACTCGTCGAAGACCTCCGCGATCGCCCGGTTGATGCCCGCGGCGCTTGCCGCGTCGTGCCCGAACGGCTTCTCGATCACGACCCGGGACCCGTCTGCGAGACTCGCCTCCCCGAGCCCCCAGATCACGTCCGAGAAAGCGGAGGGGGGTGTGGCCACGTAGAAGAGCCGGCGACCCTCCGCGCCGTGAACCCGGTCGAGGGCCGCAAGATGCGACGCGAGGCGATCGAACGTCGCGGGGTCCCCGAGGTCTCCGGAGACGTGCGACAGGCTGCGCTCGAACCGTTGCCACCTCGGACCCCCGACGTCGCAGCGGCAGAACTGCTCGGTGCACGTCCGGGCCCACCGCCGGAACTCCCCGGCATCGAGCTCGTTCCGGGACACCCCGACGATCGCGTGGCGCTCGGGCAGGAGTCCCGCCACCCCGAGGTGGTACAGGGCCGGTAGCAGCTTCCGCTTCGTGAGATCGCCCGAGCCGCCGAGGATGACGATGCTCTGCGGCGGTGGTGGCGGCAGGGAACGAGGCCCGTGCTCCGCCGCTTCTTCCACGAACCCGTCCTGCCCGGTCTTCGTCGCCACGGCCATGGATGCCTTAGTCGACGGGGTCCCGGCCTCGGGTCACCGACGGCCGGCTCCGCGGTGGCTACCCGCGGACGGGGAGGAGCGGCCGGAGGCCGATCCAGGCGAGCAGCGCCGTGCAACCGACGATGCCCGTCCAGAGGGCACCGGGGTGCAGCGCTCCGCACTGGGACCCAACCACCGCGATCGCGAGGAGCCCCGCGAGCGCCAGGGCGATCGCGGCCCGGGTCCTCGATTCGGGATACCGGCCCAGCAGGCGACCCACCCGGTAGGCGAGATCCGCTTCATCGGCCAGTGCGGTGCTCGGAGCCGGGGCGGCGCCCGCCATACCCACCTTCGCGATGGCGCTCGCGACGACCTCCGGATCCCCGACCGCCCGCACGGCGTGGTCGTCCGCCGACGCCTCGAGCTCCCGCCGCAGCGAGGCGAAGGCTCGGCGGACGGGCGGGAGCGCTCCGAAGGCCTGGGCCATCACCCGGCCAAGGAACAGGAGCGCTGGATGGCCGCCGCGGACGTGGGCGACCTCGTGGGCGAGCGCGGCTCGACACTCCTCCTCGCTGAGCAGATCCATGAGCCCCTGAGACACGACGACCCGGGCCCTTCGTAGACCCACGGCGAACGCGACGGGCCGCTCGACCGGCAGGACGTAGAGGGGCACGCCGCCCTCGGTGCTGGTCGGTTGGCCCGCCCCCAAGCGCCTGGGGTCGGCGGCACGCGTGGCCCGAAGCGTCCGGGCCCCGGCGAGCACGAGCCACGCCAGGATCGAGCCCGCGACCGCGAGGGCCGCCCACGCGAGGATGTGTCCGTGGTGCTCGAGGACCCCATGACAGGTTCCTCGCAGCATCGAGCCCGGGTCGGCGAGGCAGAACAAGAGCGCGACCGGTGCAACGGCCATCCCGATCAGGGCCCAGAGGTGGACGGCTGCGGCCACCCGCGGCGAGGTCCGCCGATCGGAGACCGCCGCGGCGAGGCCAGGAGCGGCGAGGGCGAGCACCCCGGCCAGCGCGATCCCCAGCGCGTTCACCGGGTGCCTCGCCTCTTGCGCGCGCGGTCCAGGCTCCGGAGGAGCTCCGGATCCTTCGCCAGGTCCTCGACGAAATGCGCCAGCACGGCCTTCGGATCCTCCGACGCGGCCAGGAGGTCTTGGATCCTTCGGGCCTCGATCTCGGCGGGCGTTCCCGAAGCCCGATAAAGGTAGGCCCTCCCGGAGAGGACCCGCTCCACCAGCCCCTTCTCGTGGAGCCGCGTGAGGACGGTCATCACCGTCGTGTAGGCGCGCCGACGGCCCTTCAGCTTCGACATGATGTCGCGAACGGAAAGCGGCGCCGTCGCGTCCCAGAGGTGACCGAGAACCTCGGCCTCGAGGGCCCCGATCCGATGCCCGGCCACGATCCTGCTCCGCGCCATCCCGCCCGGATGCTGGCCGCTCCACGACACGTTCGTCAACCCCGGTGCGAGCGGCGAAGGTGCTGAGACCCTTTCCCCGTCGACATCAGTGCGCGAAGGCATCGGAGAGCTCCTCTGCCGCCATCCGGGCCGCCGTGACGAGCACGACATTCACCAGCAGGTACGTGGCGGCCGCCGTCGCCCCCGCGACCGCGACGGTCAGCACGAGGGACCGCAGGCGCTGCCCCGGGGCGAGGTCGTGCCGCGCTCGCCGCTCCGCCAGCCACCCGCTCGCGAACAGCATCGCCACCCCCGCGGCGACGAAGGGCCAGCGCGCCAACCCGATACCGACGCCCGCCGCTGCGCCGCCGCCGATGCATGCGGTGCAGAGCGCCGCGAGCATCGGTCCGAGCGCCGGCACGGAGGCGATCAGGCCGCCCACCAGCCCGCGGCCCGCTGCGCGGCCGCAGCGTTCAGCGCTCGAAACGCTCGCGCTCACGTAGCGATCGGTTCCGCGCACGGATCACCCTGCCAAGCCTGACGCCGGCCCACGCAGCCAGGGCGATCCCGACGGCCGTGAGGGGCCAGTAGCGAACCGCAACCCCGCCGGCCGCGGCGAGGGCTCCACCGACCGTGACGGCGAGCAGGGGAAGCGCGCAGCACGCGATGACCGCCACCACAGCCGCGAGCGTCACCCCGTCGCCACTCCTCTTGCTCACGGCCCAGATCTCCTCATCGTTGCCTCCAGATGGCCGGGGCGTCTCACTTCGACGCCTGGACGGTTCGTCGCAGCAGGGCCAGGTAGGTGTCGTCGACCTGGTAGGCGTTGCCATCCTCCAGGACGCCGCCCGCGTCCAGGAGGAACTTGGTGTCGAGGGCAACGACGCCGAGGGCCTCGGCGAAGGCCGTCCCGCGATCGATCGAGACGATCCAGTCCGGTCTGCCGAACTGCTCACGCCAGGTCTGCAGGACCGCCGGTGGCTCGGTGGGGTCGACGAACGCCACCAGGACGTTGAACGCCTTGCCGCCCAGCTCGTCGTCGAGTCGTGCGACCTCCTCGGCTCCCACCTGACAGGGAAGGCAGTAGGAGGTCGTGAACCAGATGATCGTCGGCTTCCCGCTCAAGGACTCCCGAGTCGCGAGGACCCCGCCGTTCGCGTCGGTGACGGTGAACCCGGGGAACGGCTTCCCGATCTTGATCTGCTCAGGGTCGATCCCGATAACCGCCCCGACGGGCTGGGCCGCATCGGCTGGCGCATCCCGAGACCCGGAACCACCCCCGCCGGAGATCAGGAAGACGGCAAGGGCGGCGAGCACCACGAGAAGCAGGCCCGATCCCAGCGCGAGTCGGCGGCCTCTCCAGCCCGCGGCCCGGGTCCGTCCGGACCTGCGGCGCGCCCGTCCCGGCGCCGTCTTCACCCGCGTCTTCGCGCTCATCGCTCGCTCCCGGATCTCACGGCGGGCTCCTCCAATGTTTCCCTTGGTCGCTCCACCTTCGGCATCGCGCCCCTCGGCGCCTGCCTTGCCGTCCGTCGCCGAACGAGCACGATGCCGGCCGCCACCACGAGCGCGCCACCGATCGCCAACCACACGCGCTCGCCGAGCCGGATGATGAGGTCCTGCGCCCCCCGCTGAAGGGCCTGCATGAGCCGGACCGGTCGGCTCTCCGCGTTGCCCGAAAGGAGGGAAACCCAGTAATAAGTCACGTACGCGCCGCTCAAAAGGAGCAGTCCGCCGCTGATCCTGCCGATGTAGGGCATGACGCGACGGGTCTTGTGAACGAGGACCCCTCGGAACCCCGCGGTACCGAGACACAAGAGCATGAGGATCGTGGCCATCCCGAGGCCGTAGGCGGTGAACACCCCGAGGGTCCCGAGGGCGGATCCGGCGGCGAGGCCGGCCCCGATCACGACGAGGAAGACCGGGAGCGTGCACGAGAGCGACCCCACCGCGTAGGCCATCCCGAACGCGAAGATGGATCGGTATCCGGGGGCCTCGGGGGCCTTCCGGAGCCCGGGGAGCCGGAGCGCAAGATGTCTCCCCGACAGCAGCCACGCCCCCAGCGCCATCAGGATCACGCCGATCCCGACGGTGGCCCACGGAAGGAACCGGACCACGGCCCTGGCCCCGAGGGAGAAGCCGAGCCCGACCGATGCGAACACCAGCAGGAAGCCGGCCGTCAGCACCAGGCCGACCACCAGACCGTCGCTCGCTCCGCGGGATCGGTCGTCCGTGCCGAGGTAGTAGGAGATGAAGGAGGGAAGCAGGGCGAACCCGCACGGATTGACCGTGGCGACCAGGCCGGCTCCGAAGGCGAGGGCCAGGGGAACTCCTCCTGCTGCCACCTGCACGTACCTCCGCTCGAGCCGTCGTGTGGAATCCTACAGCATCGTAGTAGGAAGCGTACCGCGGGCAGACCCGATCTCGCCAGCGCCCGTGCCCGGGTGACGACATCAGTCCAAGGTCTTCCCGACCTCGGACCTGAGCGTCTCCCAGGTCGTGAGTCCGGAATCCCGGAAGGTCACGACCCCGTCGGGGCCGATGACGAGCGTGGTCGTGAGGTCGATGACCTCATACGCCCGGGCAACGCGGAACCCGCGATCCTCTCCGTAGAGCAGATCGCCCCCGCCGAGGCCTCGGTAGTACTCCGCGGCCTGCTCCGGCGAGAGCCCCCCGACGTCGACCACGAGCACCGCCGCTCCCTCGTCCCCGAAGGACTCCCACGTCTTCGTGAGCGCAGAGATCTCGGCGGTGCAGTCGAGGCAGCCGGGAGCCAGGAAGTCCATGACCACCGTCCGCCCTCGGAAGGACGACAGGCGGAACGTTCCTCGATCGGCTGTCGTGATCGCGAAGTCCGGCGCAGCTTCGCCCGGGTCGCTGCCGATCGGAACCGTCGTGGCGGCAGGCTGCGAAACTTCCGCTGGAGCGGTCGAGCGCAGGCCCGAGGAAGGGTCGCGTCCCCCAGAGAGAACGAGGTCACGAACCAGGTAGGCGACGCCGGCCACAAGCCCCGCAACGACGAGCAGGGAGCCGACCCTGCGAAGGTGTCCGAGGCCCACCGCCCTCTCGGCAGGCGGCGCGTGAGCCCCTCTGTACCCGCGCCAGGTCACCGCTCGGCTCCGCCCGGTGCGATGTCGCGACGGTCCTCGGGAGCGCCGGGGGCAACGGGTTGACGGTTCGCCAGCGACCGGCGAACCCTACGCTCCAGGACGATCACGTTCAGACTCAGGAGAATGAGCGAGAGACCCATGAGCGCAGGCGTCCAGCGGAAGAGCGCGCCGACCGCGACCCCACCGGCCACCGCGGCCACGGGCGCGCCGCAGCAGACGGGGACCGTGGCCAACGCGGGAAGGGCCGCGAAGAGCCCGTGCCGTCTCACCGAGCAGCGCTCCACGGCAGGGAGTCGCAGGGCCAGCGAGACGGTGAGGCTCACCAGGACCCACGCCATCGTCAAGAATCCGATGGTCAGCCACGGGATCAGCAGCGACCAGCGCCCTGCGACGACGATCCAGATCCCCGTCAGCCGCCACGACGGGATCGGGTAGACGCGGAAGAGGAGCGAAGGACCGGTCCAGCTCCCCGGCGGGATCACCGTCACGACGCCGGAGGCCAGGAGCACGAGGGCAGCGAAGCCGGCCCCGACGGCGAGCGCCATCGCGCGCCTCGCGCCTGCGGGCGGCGGGGGACTCACGGAGGGAAGGGTCGAGACCAGTGCCACGATCGCGGCGATCTCGAGCGCGGTCGCGATGACGCCCCAGAGCTCCACCGGCTCGGGCTCGGGGGCCCCGGGCGGGGGGATCAGCCGCGTGACCATCCAGGTCACCGCGATCAGCGCGCTCCCCCAGAGTCCGATCCGGTAGACGCGCGTGCCCGGCATCAGGAGCAAGGCGAAGACGAGCCACAGCTGGAACAGGCCCGCAGCCAGGAAGAACATGCCGAACTGCGGCCCCTCGCGGAAGTGTTCCGGCGTCAGGAGAAGGTGGACGTTCGCTGCCCCCAACACAAGCGCCACCGTGAGGAGGGTGGCCGAGGTCGATATGGCCCGCGCCCCCGAGGCCGGCCCCGCAGAGGTGCCCAACTCCACTTCATGAACGTCCTGGACCCTCATCCCATCCAGAGCCTACTACAACTCCGTAGGACTGCTCTGGCCGAGGTCCCGTAACGAAGGCCGAGGTGAAGGAGGGGAGACACGGTTGCTGTCTTCCCTCCGATGGAACCCCTTCCTCCTAGAGCGTCCCGAACGCGCCCCCGTGGCACATCTCGAGATCGGCTTCGACCACGGGCCCCGACCCGCTGGCCCCAAAGGCCCCGTGAAGACCCTGACACGGGATGCCCGTCTGAGCTGCCGGTGAGTTGGTGCGCTGGTCGTTCGCGTGGTTGGCGAACGCCGGAGCCCCGGGCGCGACGACGAGCGCGATCCCGAGGAACAGGGTGGCGAACAGTCGCTTCATGACTCCCTCCCTCCGTCCGGTCACACGACCCGCCCACCGTAGGAGGATGGCCTCAAGCTGTCAACGACGGAGTCGTAGTATTAGCCGAAAGTAGTCGGGCTCGTTGCCGGAGTAGATGAACCCGAGGGCTTCCGACGCGCAGCACCTGTGGAGCCCACGGTTCAGGCCGCGCAGCACGAAAGCATGTGCACGTCCCTGGTGAACGTCTGCGCCGCCAGCTTCAGGCCCTCGGCCATCGTGAGATAGGGCGCCCAGGTCTCGGCGAGGTCCTGCACGGTCATCTTCTTCTTCACGGCGTAGACGCCCGCGAGGATCACGTCCCCGGCGTTCTCGGCCAGGATGTGGACCCCGAGGATCCTGCCGCTTCCCTCCTCGGCGACCACCTTGAAGAGCCCGCGCGTCTCCCGGTTCACCAAAGCCCGCGGGACCACGTCCAACGGGAGCACCCGGGACTCGATCTTCAGGCCCGCCTTCGTTGCGTCGTCTTCCGTCATGCCCGCGGAGGCGACCTGCGGAGAGGTGAAGGTGACCCTGGGAAGCGCCGACCAGTCCACGGTCCGCCCGACCTTTCCGATCGCGTTGTCGGCCACGACGGATCCTTGCGCCGCCGCCACGTAGACGAACTGCGGACCCCCGGTGACGTCGCCGGCCGCCCAGATCCGTCGGTTCGTGGTGGCGAGGAACTCGTCGACCTTCACGGCGCCACGATCGGTGCGCTCGACCCCGGCCCTGTCCAGTCCGACCCCCGCCGTGTTCGGGCGACGTCCGGTCGCCACGAGCACCTGTTCACACTCCGCGCGTCGCTCGGTCCCGTCCTCCTCGAACACCACCGTTCGGCGCTCGTCTTCGCGCTCGACCCGCAGGACCTTCACGCCCGCGTGGACGACGGCGCCTTCGTCGGTGAGGACCTTGGTCAGCAGGCCTGAGATCTCCGGCTCCTCGAAGGGAGCGATCCGCGGCAGCGCCTCCAGGACCGTGACCCGGCTCCCCAGGTGCCGGAAGAGCTGACCCATCTCCAGCCCGATGGCGTTCGCGCCGATCACCACCATCGATTCCGGGAGGTCCTTCAGCTCCAGCGCCGTCGTGCTGGTGAGATAACCCGCTTCCTCGAGACCGGGGATCGGTGGGATCGAGGGTGAGGCTCCCGTGGCGATCACGAACTGATCGGCCCGGAGCTCCTCGCCGTCGCAACTGAACGTCTCCGGCCCCGTGAACTCGCCGTAGCCGCACAGGAGCGTGAACCCGTACTCCTCGGCGAGGTTCTCGTACTTCTCGTACCGGAGCTGGTCGACGAGCTCGTCCTTCGAGCGGACAAGGGCGCCGAGGTCGAGCGAGCTCGCGGACGTCCCGACACCCGCGAAAGGACTGTGACCCGCTCGGTGGTAGAGCTCGCCGGCGGCGAGCATCGCCTTGGACGGGACGCAACCGATGTTCACGCACGTCCCGCCGATCGTGTTGGACTCGCAGAGGGCCACGGACGCGCCGAGGTCCTTCGCGCGGATGGCGGCGGCGAAGGCGGCGCTCCCCGACCCGAGGATCAGCAGGTCGTACTTGGGCTTGGGCTCCGGGCCCCTGCGGAGCGCCGGGCCCCCGGTCCTGTCGGGGGCGTCCTCGATCCCCGCGACGCGGTATCCGGCCGCCTCGATCGCCTTGGTCAGTGCCGACTCAGTGGCCTCCGCCGGCTCGAAGGTCGCCTCGCCGGACTGGAAGTCGGCCCGAACGCGGTTCGCGCCCGCGCCCGAGAGCGCTTCCGCGACGGTCTCGTTGCACCCCTCGCAGGACATGCCGTGGATCCGCATCCGCTTCATCGGCCGCTCCCCTCGTCGTCGTCCATCGCCCCCGCGACGTCGCGGTCGAATCTACTCCTATGCGGCCGTAGTAGCCTAACGGGGACCCATCGGCACGAGAAGGCTTCAGAGATGACGGAACAGGCTCGCCGCGTTCGCATCGGCTCGCGAGATCCAGGTCAGTGCGACCCAGCCGATCGGCACGGCCATCACCAGGTGAGCCAAGAGCGGCCAGAGCGGGAACCACCTCGGGAAGCCGACGTGGGGCATCATGATCGGCATCGCGATCATCATCGCGAGCCACACGAACACGCCCCAGGCGAATGCCAGGCCCCAGTTCCCGTCGCCCGCCAGCATCGTGTACATGATGCCGAAGCTCACGCCGTTCAGCGCATGCCAGATGTAGCCCCACAGCGCCACCGTGGCTCGAGAGGTCCCCGTCTCCTCCAGCGTGTCGGGCAGCGCCCGGGAGGTGAGGTGACGGAACGTCTGCATGGGGATCCTGGGCAGACCGCGAGGCTGCGGATAGGGGAACCCGTCCACGCCTCGGGCGGCCTCGTCCATCGTCCGCATCAAGGTCAGGCGCGTCTCTTGGGGGAGCTCAGCGAGGACGGCCATCTGGGTGGCCATGACTTCCCGCCGAGCAGCATCGGGGAGGCGCCCCAGCCCGGCCATCATGGCCCCCACGACGGCGAGGCGCTTGTTCGGCTCCAGCCTCGCCACGGCGGGGAGGCGGACGGCCATCATGCGCCGGCGGTCCGGTTCGGGGACCCCGGAAAGGTGCTCGACCAGGCGGCCGATCATGTTGCGCTGGAAGCGCGGGGCGTGGCCCAGGGCGATGACCCCGAACATCATGGGCATGTCCATCGGGAAGAGGCCCAGGCCCAGCCCGATCAGGCGTACGACGTCCAGCGCCACCGTCGCCAGGAACCCGCCGAGGGCCCCCCAGGCCACCAGCCGGACCACCGGCTCGTCCTGGGCGATGCCGTAGGCGATCAACGCCGCGAACGCGATCAACGCGGGCAGCCCCACGTAGCGGATCACCTTCGGCGCGGGGAGGCCGAGCATCCGATCCGCGAGCAGCAGGGTGATCGGGGCGGCGGTCAGGGCGAACAGCGGGACCCACAGCCACCAGTTCATGACGCACCTCCGAAGGAACGTTCTTCCACCCGTTTGGTCGACGAGGGGATCGCATCGGGTCCCGGGCTCCGCCTGCTCTTCGACGGGCGCTGCGGGTTCTGCCGCCGGCTCGCGAGGGTCGTCGCGCGGCTGGACCGCCGGCGGAGGATCGCCCTCCTGGCGTTCGACGAGCCGCTCGCGGCGGAAGACCTCGCCCGTCTCCCCAAGGGGATGCGCCACTCGGCGTTCCACCTGGTGGCACCGTCCGGAGAGATCCGGAGCGGAGAGGATGCGGTCCTTCCCACCCTGGACCTGCTCGCCGGCGGGAGGGGGATCGCCGCCGTACTCCTCGTGATCCCCGGCGGGGAGCGGGCGGTGCGAGCTGCGTACCGGTGGGTGGCGCGGAATCGAACGACGCTCGGGCGGTTGTTTACGGATGGTGGGGGAGACCCGGAATCCTGCGAGGTTGACCGAGTGGATGTACCGCCTTTCCCACAACACCTGCATCGACGCGTTCCGGCGGGGAGCCCGAGACAGGGGGCACCGGCTCACGAAGGTCCCCGACGAGCGGCAAGGAGACCCGCTGGATCGGCTCATGGCGGACTTCGGCGACCCCGAGGCCGAGCTCGACGCCACGATCCAGGAGTGCTACCTGGGCCAGGCCCTCGCGGAGCTCCCGGAGAGCTACCGGGATGTCGTCCGCCTGCGTCTCGGCGAGGGAAGGTCGAGCGAGGAGGTTGCCCGGCTACTCGGAACGACGGTCGACTCCGTCAAATCGAAGCTTCGTCGGGCCCGCAAGCTTCTGCGGGAGCACCTGCTCGAGCGTAGACCCTGCCCGATCTGCAAGCAGATGGGTGCCTTCCGGCTGGAGGCGTCGGGGACGGTGGACTGACCTCGCTCCGACCTTTCGCACGCCCCCCTCGGACGCGGTCGCCGGCGGGTGATCAGCGCGCCTCCGGGACACGATCCAGCGACGGACGAGGATCACCGTGATCAGGGTGTTCGGGACCAGTGCCACGGGGATGGCGACGGTCATGACCGTGTCGTCGATCGAGATGGCGTGCGCCAGGTAGAGCGACATCGATCCGATCCAAAGCCCGTAGCTCAGGAGCGAGATGCCTCTTCCGCTGGCGCGCCGGAGCTTCAGCACCTGTGGCCACGCCGCCACCTGCCCCAACACCAGCCCGAACCAGCCGAACACTTCACCCATCGTGGTTCACCCCCATTTAGTCGCGGCCTGACCGGAGGCGGGCCACCCGAGGTGCGCGGTCGCGACTAACCCTGCAGGAGGTGCCAAGGATGCTGTCGATCAAGTGTCTGGAGTGCGGAGAGCGGGTCGCAGTCTCGCCTCGCGAGCTCGGTCTCTGGAAGCGCCCCGACGGGTGCAACCTGCTTCGGTTCACGTGCCCGGCATGCGGTCGCGAAAGCGATGGGTGTCTCGGGGCGGACGGTGTGGACCTGCTGCGATCCGAAGGCGTGACGGGCATCGGCGTTCCAGTCGAGGCCCTGGAAGAGCACAAGGGTCCGCCGCTGACGCTGGACGATCACATCGACCTGCACTTCCTGCTGGAGTCGGACGGCTGGCGGGGACGGTTCGCGCAGACGACGGCTCCGAGCAGGATGCGACGTATCACGCGTACACGGGGCGAGCGCCGGACTGCAGCGTGAGGGGGGCCCGGAAAGGCGAACGATGAGGCAGATCAGGATCCAGAAATCCAAGCTCTCCCGGGCGAACCGGGACCTACCCGAGGTGCTGCCCCTGGACCCTCGTGACCCCGACATCGTTCGAGCCAAGCGGGCCCGCAACCGGCTCATCCGCGAGTCGTCCGAGAAGCGAGCAGCCTAGCGACCAACCAGACCCGGAAGCGATCCGGGTGAGTCAGACTCCGCCGGGAGCCCAGTTACGGACTGCAGGGATCGACGGCCCGGCCGCCCGCACCCATGCGAAGGAGGGTTCACACCAGGTCACCCCACCACTTTCGTCCGAGCTCCTCCGCTTCCTTCAGGGTCAGCACCGTCCCAGTGGGATCGCCCGCTCGGCGCCGCCACTCCTCCAGGTGCTCCTCGCTGCAGAACAGGTTCATGTCCGGACAGAGTTCGTCGATCACGCTCGTGCACCAGTCCTGCGGCGGCAGCCACGCACGGAGCTTCTCCTCATCCGGCGACTGGCCCTCGCGGAACGCCACCTCGATCGACCGCCCGCAGGTCGGGCAGGTCGTGCTCGCGGCGGCATCTGCCCCAAGGGCAGCCGGGATCCCGATGGCGTCGATCGCGCACCAGGTGTGGAACTGTGCCTCCCCCAGAAGGAGCCGGTGTCGCGCCGGCACCAAGCTCAGCCCGGCCGACCCCACTACGTGGCCGGCGCCATCCGCGACCGCTTGCCCCTTCCCGACCAGCGAGAGCACCGCCTCCTCGACGGTCCCAACGTCCAGCCCGGTCGCCGCTGCTAGCTCCGATGCCGTCGCCGCCCGGCCCTGCCCGATTGATCGAAACGCGGCCCGACGAACCTGGGTCTCGGTCTCGGTCAGCCCCGCAACCCCGGGATCGATCGGGCACTTGTTGAAACCGCGCACAACGGGGCCTTCACGCTGCCGCATCTGTTCCCGACTCCTTCTGCTCGACTCTGTTGGTGGAAGACCGATCTCGGACGAGGTCGCGTGCCTCGCGCTCGGTGAGCACGGGGAGGGCGTCCTCGATGGAGCTGGGCTCCAGGATGGACGCGTCGGCGAGCCCTCCGGCGTCGACCGGGACGAAGTTGGCATCGGCGATGAGCCGGGCCGCGGTCTCCTTGGCCGATGCGTCGTCGCCAGCGAACAGGATCGCCACGCGCTCGTTGCCGGAACGCTCGGCGAGCTCGCCGATCTCGCTCGCGCAGACGGCGTTGAACGCCTTCACCAGCCGAACCTCTCCCAGGATCCGCTGCTGGTACTCGGCCGCGGTCGAACCGTCGGGGAGGTCGAGGAACTCGACGCGCCCGTCCCGTACGGTGATCGGGTTGCTGGTATCGACCACGACCTTCCCTCCCAGCGCCTCGCCTGCCTCGCGGGCGACGTCCGGGTACCTCTCGAACGGCACGGCGACGACCACGGCGTCGGCCTCCGCTGCGGCGTCCTCGACGGTGGCGACCCGCGCGTTGGGGCCCGCCGATTCGGCGGCGCGCGCCAGCTTGTCAGGGCTCCGGCTCCCGCTGAACACCACCTCGTGTCCGGCGCGGGCGAGTAGCCGGCCGATGCCGCCGCCCATCCCGCCCGGTCCGATGATCGCGATGCGCATGGTGACCTCCTCTCCTCGACCCTCGATCAGTCCTCGGTGAACCGGTAGGCGAGGGCCGCCACGAACAGGGCCAGCGCCAACCACCCTGCCCCGATGAGGACCTGCCGGCCGTAGTCGGTGATCGGCGCTCCGGTGAGGGCGATCCCCCGGATGGCCTCGATGAGCGCAGTGTGGGGGACGGCGTAGGGGACGATGTCGGGGAGCGCTCCGGGCAGCGCCTGGACCGGCAGGATCGCCCCGGTGAGGGCGAACAGCAGGAAGCTGATCGTCGCACCGACGTTGGCGGCCGTCTGCGGGTTGGGCGTGAGCCCGGCCACGGCGAATGAGGTCGCCAGCGCCGTGAGCACCGCCATTGCGATCAGCGGTGCGAGCCAGAGCAGCTTGAGCGTGATAGCGAGGTCGCCGCCGATGAGCGTTCCGATGGCCAGCACCAGTGCCGCCGCCACCACCGCCAGGCCTACGTACGTCACGATCTGGGCGATGATCACCAGCGGCGGCCACACCGGGGTGACCGCGAGCCGCTTGAGCGTGCCGCGCGCCCGATAGTTCGCGGCGACGGCCACCATGATGTCCTGGAGCTGGTACAGCACGAGGAAGACGGCGAACCCGGGAAGCGCGAAGTCGAAGAATCCGATCCGGCCGGTGCCGAGCCCGAAGTCCAGGTCCTTCATCAGGCCGAAGGCCAGGACCTGGACCGAGGCGGCCCCCACGGCGAAGATCACGCCGCGCGAGCGCAGCATCATCTTTCCGCTGGCTCGGAACAGCGGGATGGTCTGGGCGAGCATCGGCACCTCCATCACGTGACGAACCGGTACGCCTTGGCGGCGCCCACGGCCAGCAGCGCGATCCAGACGGCGGCGATCACGAGCTCGGGGCCGAAGTCGGTGAGGGGTCGGCCCTGGATGGCGATGCCCCGCACGGTCGCGATGAGCCCGGTGTACGGGAGGCACCGGGCCAACCTTTCGAGCCAGCCCGGGAACGCGGCCAGGGGGAACATGGCCCCCGTGAACAGGTACAGGGGGAAGCTGATCGAGCTGTCCAGGGCGTTGGCGTTCTGCGGGGTCTGGGTGAGCCCGGCGATCACGAACGCCACGCTCAGCCCGGTGAGGGTGACCATCGCCATCACCGGCACGACGGCGACGACCCCCGGGTCGAGCCGGAGGTCCGCGCCCAGGGCCCGGCCCACCGCGAAGAAGCCGATGATCGTGACCATCCCCATCACGGTGCGCGGGATCACCTCGCCCACGATCAGCTGGGCCGGGGAGATCGGCGTGACCGACAGCCGCTTCAGCACCCCACCCGCCTTGTAATTGGCGATGGTGGCGAGGAACGCGTGCCCGTTGCCCAGGGCCACCGCCAACACCCCCATCCCGGTGACCCAGAAGTCGATCAGCGGCACGGCCCCCGCCGAGGACTCCCACCGCAGGTCGGAGAAGAGCGCCAGGATCACCAGGAGCGCCCCGGGGAAGACGACCATCGTCGTGATCACCTCGCTTGAACGGAGCAGCTGTTTCGTGGTGGCCGAGGCCATCCGAGCGGTTCCGACCATCGGTGCTCCTCTCAATCCCGCAGCTCGCGACCGGTCAGCTGAAGGAACACGTCCTCCAGCGTTCCGGGGACCACCTCCAGGCCCCGCACGTCGACGCCTCGGGCCTCGGACCATGTGAGCAGCGACGTCACCGCGGCCCTCGGCTCGGTGACCTGCAGCTCGTAGACCGTGGGGGCCAGCGTCCCCGGATCCTTTCCGTTGCTCCTCGCGGCCGCAGCGCCGATCCCGTCGAGACCCTCGAGGTCAGCGATCTCCACGGGGTTGGGCGTGGCGAACTCGATCCGGCCGACACCGTCCAGACGCGCGATCAGGTCGCGAGGCGTGTCGATGGCCCGGATCCGCCCGTGGTCGATGATCGCGACCCGGTCGGCCAGGAGCTCGGCCTCCTCCATGTAGTGCGTGGTGAGCACGATCGTCTTGCCCTCCTCGCGGTTGAGGCGCCGCAGGAGCTCCCACACGCCGTGGCGCATCTGCGGATCGAGCCCGGTGGTGGGCTCGTCCAGGAACACCACCTCCGGGTCGTTGACGAGCGCGGCCGCGACGGAGAACCGGCGCTGCTGGCCGCCCGAGAGCTGCCGGACATAGGCCTTGCGCTTGTCGGCCAGGCCCACCGTCTCGAGGAGCTCGATCGCGGGGCGGCGCTTCGGATAGAAGGAGCCGAACAGCTCGAGGATCTCCTCGATCGTGAGGAGGCTGAAGTAGGAGTCGGCCTGGAGCTGCACCCCGATCAGCGGCTTCACCTTGTCCAGCTCCCGGCGGGGGTCGATCCCCAAGACCCGCACGTCTCCGGAGGTTGGCTTGCGGATCCCCTCGATGATCTCGAGGGCAGTGGTCTTGCCGGCCCCGTTGGGACCGAGGAATCCGAAGAACTCCCCTGCACGCACGTCGAAACTGACGTCGTCCAGGGCGCGAATCGAGCCGCCCCCGGGACGCGGATAGACCTTCACCAGGTCTCGAACCACGACGGCCGCGACGTCGCGATCGGCCATGATCAGCTCCTCTACGTTGTTTTCTACAATGTAGCCCAGTATGCTAGGGGTCGCTTGGAGAACCGTCAACCCCGCTGGAAGGAGCCGCGTGATGATCGCCGCTGAAACCGCCGTTCGACCCCGTCTCGACCGGCGGCGGATCCTCGAGGCCGCCCTCCGCCTCGTCGACCGCGAGGGCCTCGAGGCCATGACGATGCGCCGCCTCGGCGCCGAGCTGAGGGTGGACCCCATGACGATCCACCATCACGTCGAGAGCAAGGAAGGGCTGCTCGACGGCATCGCCGAGCTCCTGTGGGAGGAGGTGGCCCGTCCCGCCGATCCGGCCGACGCGGTCGGTGCGCTGCGCGCGCTCGCCCACTCGGTCCGAGACCTCTTCCGGCGCCACCCCCAGGCCGCACCGCTGATCCTGCGAAGCGCGAGGCTCCCCCGCTCCGAGCTCGAGCTGTTCGCACGGTACCTCGACGCGCTCGGGGCAGCGGGCGTCCGGGAGCCCGCTACCGTGCTCCGTCCCATCGTGTCCTACGCCGCCGGGTATGGATACGCGGAGCAGTCGATGTTCGGCGTGCGCTGCGAGCCGGACGGAACGAGGGCGCCGTCGGAGCGGGAGCTGCTCGTCGCCGTTGGACAGGCGCTTCCGGCGGGCACCCCGGCGGAGCTGGTGTCGGCGGCGGTCGCCATGATCGCCGACTGCGATCCCGATCGCTGCTTCGAGGAGGGCCTCGAGCTGATGCTGGCCGGGCTCACGACCTCTCCGCCGGGCACCTCACGAACGAGACGGGCGCATGACCCAGAGTGAGCAAGCGGCGTTGCCGCTAGCGCCCGCTCGGGATCCCTCGCGGAATCGCCAGGACCGCGGTCATGAGACCCCCGTAACCCCCCCGGCCGGGCCACACTGCTCCGGAATCGGCGCCCCTCAGGACGGTTCGACCTCGGTCCGTGCTCCGCTCGTGTCCCTCGTGCTGCAGACCGCCTCGGCCGGCGGCGAGACGTGGCCGAGGTGGCGGAGGAACCACTCGGTCACCTCGGAGTCCACCCGCTTCGCGTCCACTGTGAAGAGCTGCGCCGAGGCCCGTTCGGTGGCCGTGACGGGCCCAGATACCGAGAAGAACCGGGTGATGCTGAAGAGCAATGCCGATTCCCATGACAATGCGAGACAAGCTGTCGTCCCCGTCTCATCCCCGTGAGGGAACGGGAAACAACGCGAAACGATGAGAACCAAAGCGACGTAAACCCGCAGCTCAGACGCGATCTAAGCTGCTGACCTGCACCTTCGCACCAGACTCTTAATCCGCAGGTTCGGGGTTCGAGTCCCCGGGGGCCCACCA
>CAZHRY010000048.1:0-18658 GCA_964535065.1 uncultured Actinomycetes bacterium | reverse complement strand
ACTGCGCGAACTGGAACCGCGTGCGGTTGAGCTTGCGCAGCCGGTCGTGGATGTGGACCGGAAGGCGGATCGAACGCGAGCGATCCGCGATCGCGCGCGTGATCCCCTGGCGGATCCACCACGTGGCGTACGTGGAGAACTTGAACCCGCGGCGCCAGTCGAACAGCTCGACCGCGCGCATCAGGCCGATGTTCCCTTCCTGGATCAGGTCGAGCAGCGGAAGGCCCTGGCCCTGGTACTTGCGGGCCACGGACACGACCAGCCGCAGGTTGGCCATGATGAAGCGCTGGCGCGCGGCTTCGGCCTTCTTCACCTCGGCACGCGCCTTCGCGATGCTCTTCTCGGACCTCAGACGACCGGCGCGGAGGCGCTCTTCGGCCTCCTTGCCGCCCTCGATGGTCATGGCAAGCTCCACCTCTTCTTCCTTGGTGAGCAGCGGCTCGCGGGCCGCCGCCTCCAGGTAGAGGCGAAGGTCATCAGCGTCGTCGGTCCCCAGGGGACGCGCCGGCTCTGGCACTAGATATCACTCTCCTCCTCGAGGCCTCGCGCTGCGGGCGCAGCACTACGGTCCTCGGGAACTCGGGGTCGTTCCTCCCTGGAGCGGACGGATATGGGCGCGCACAACGAAGCGCCCTTGCCGCTCGGTACCTCATGGTAGGGGGTCGGCCGGGGGTATGTAAAGCCAAGGAGGTATGAAGGTGTTGTGAAGACCACTCCAGGCCGGTAGGTTCGCGCTGCCTTGGACACCTACCCCCCCCTTCCGCCTCCCCCCGGCTCCATCCCTTGGAACGCCTCTTTCGCACCGGACATTCCGCCCTCGGAACCTGATGCCCCCTGGGACATCCCCCAGCCCGGAACCATGGGGATCGGCACGGTCGTGGACACCGGCGTCAGGCTGTGGCTGCGGAACTGGGGCCGGCTGGCCCTGATAAGCCTGAGCCTCTCGGGGATAGCGCTCGTAGCGGCCGAGGCCGCCGGGGTCATGTCCCTCTCCGAGTTCATCAGGTGGTTCGAGGAGGGAGCCGACCCTGACCTCATGCCGCGGTCGTCGACCCTGGCGAACGCCATACTGCAGGCGCACAGCTGGGTGCTCACTCCGATGCTGCTGGTGGGCATGGCGCGGATCGCGCTGGGGGCGGCGGCTTCCGCGAGCCCTGAACTCTTGAAGGCGTTGCACACATCCCTCGTACGCCTGCCCCAGAGCCTGTGGCTGCTCCTGGCCGAGGTGATCCTCTTCCTCGGGGTAGTCCTGGCGGCGGGGATAGCGCTCTTGATCGGCATCGCGGCCGGGGGGGTAGCCGGCCTGATCATCGTGGGAGTGCCCGCCTTCCTGATCTTCTTCGTGATCGCCATGCGGCTGTCGCTCGGTACGCCGGCCCTGGTCCTGGAGGACTACAGGGGTTTCAAAGCGCTGGGGTACGCATGGCGTCTCACCAAGGGCAAGGCGTGGAGGACGATCGCGGTCCTCCTCCTGGCCGGAGTCATCAGCTTCGGCGGGGCGGTGGTGGGACTGCTCATCGAGCTCCTGGTGCCGGGCTACAGCACGGGAGCCGACATGGCCCGAGCCCTGATACAGGCGATCACGACCGCCGCGATCGGCCCGCTGGGGGCCTGCATCACGAGCGTTCTGTACCTGGACCTGCTCGCGCGCTCCAGGGGACATCTGGAAACGGGCGAGGTCCGGAGCTGGCTCGCCTCCCGCGACCCATCCTGACGGGTACGCTGGCTGCGTGGGCATCGACCTCCCGCCCCTGCGCTTCATCGAGTTAGACGGGCCTGTGGCCTACCGGGAATGGCCCGGCCCCCCGGACGCGACCTTCGTGATGGTCCACGGGTTGGGCGGCATGCACCTGAACTGGGTACAGGTCGCGCCCGGGCTGAGTGGTCTCGGCCGCGTACTGGCCTTGGACCTGCCGGGGTTCGGAGCCTCTCCCCTCGCGGGACGGCGGGCTCACGTCATGGCCCTTCGGCGAACGCTCTCACGCTTCGTCGAAGAGACCGCAAGCGACCCGGTGATCCTGTCGGGGAACTCGATGGGAGGTGCCATCTCGGTGCTGCAGGCCGCGGTGGATCCGGGGATGACGAGGGCACTCGTGCTCACGAGCCCTGCGCTGCCCAGGGTCGGACATGCCTGGCAGCACCCGTCCCTTGCCGCCGCCCTGGCCCTGTACGGGGTCCCAGTCATCGGAGACCTGGCCGTCGAGACGCGCGTCAGCCGGATCGAGGCGGAACGACTCGTCGAGCTGGGTTTCCGTTTCACGACCGCGAGACCCCGGGACATACCCGAAGAGATCCGGCGGCTGCACGTCGATGCCGTACGCCAGCATCAGCAGGACCCGGGGGCGGTCGAGGCGTTCGGCCAAGCGGCGCGGTCGTTGCTGGAGCTGGGCAGCCGGCCGGACGTCTCCACCCGCGCGCTCGATGGCGTCCGATGCCCGGTACTCCTCATGCATGGGCGGAGAGACCGGCTCGTTCCTGCCCGCTACGCCGAAGCGGTCCTTCGGCGCTATCCGTCCTGGCGAGGACGGTTCTTCCCCGATCTGGGCCACGTGGCACAGATGGAAGCTCCGGGCCGGTGGCTCACCGAGGTTGCCGATTGGTTCTCGCAGGTCGCGTAGGCTTGCCGGCCTCGAGACGCGTGACCGCGGCCTCGATGTCGCGAGCGAGGGTATCCAGGTCCTTGAGCATGTCCCAGTCAGCGGTCAGCCCGAAAGCCATCGTCCCCCCGAGGGACGTGCAGGCCACCGACAGGCCGCAATGCTCGCTAAGTGGCATCGCGGGGTAGCTCGCCTCGAGCCTGGCTCCGGCGATGTAGAGCGGAACCTGGGGAGCGGGCACGTTGGACACGACGAGGTTGAACCAGCGGCCCTTCGAGATGAGTCGCGCGGCCATGGCGTGCAGCGCCGGCGGTGCATAGGCGCCGAGCCCGATGATCGAATCCGCCGATATCGCCATCGCCGAGGACTTCAGGATCTCCGTCGCCTTGCGCACCCTGGCGTGGCGGGTTCTCGGCTTCATCTTCCCGACCGGAACATCGACGAACGCGGGAGCGACGCGGTTGCCGATGTCTCCGGCTTCAGCCTTGGAGCGAACGGACACCGGAACCATCACGCGCAGCTGCCGTCCCTTCGTGGGTTCGCCTCGTGAGTCCAGCAGCGAATGGAGCGCCTCGGCCACTACCGTCAGAAGCACGTCGTTGACGGTGCCGCCCAAGGATCTCTTGATCAGGCGCAGGCGCTCGAACGGCACCTCGGCGGTGGCGAACCTGCGCGCGGGCCCTACGACTCCGTCGAAGGGTCCGCGCGGCGTCAGCCCCATCCCCGCCAGGGAGCCGAGGCCCGAGAGCGTTTCGCCGATCGCCCTGCCGGCGATGATCGGGGCCTGGGCGGCGTGCGCCATCGCTTCGACCGGGTGAGTGAGCTGGTCGCGAAGGGCGTTGCCGATCAGCTCGGTCCGAGAGGGCGGAGGAGCGGGCGTCCATCCGTTCCGTGCTCCTAGAGGCGTGTCCGGCTCCAGGTCGAACAGGGCCGACCCGATCAGCATCCCGCCGATCCCGTCCGCAAGCGCATGGTGCATCTTCAGCAGCACGGCCGTGCGTCCGCCGGCCAGGCCCTCGAACACGTACAGCTCCCACAGCGGCTTGGACCTGTCCAGCGGCCGGGAGAGCACTCGCCCGGCGGCCCGCTCCAGCTGCAGTCGGCCACCCGGTGACGGGATCGCGGCGCGACGGAGGTGGAAGTCCAGGTCGAAACGGTCATCATCCACCCACAGAGGGCGTGCGAGGTTCCCCGGCACCGGCAGCACGCGCTGTCTGAGCTTGGGTGCCAGGTGCAAGCGGGCGGCCGCGACCCGCTCAACGTCCTCGTAGGTCAGCGGTCCGTCAGAACGCGGCGAGAAGACCGACACGGCCGCCACGTGCATGTGCTGCGTGGGCTTCTCCAGGTACAGGAAGCTGGCGTCCAGGCTGGTCAGGCGTTCGGGCATCGCAGCCATGCTAGGTTCCCGCCGATGGCGCGACGACCTCGCCTGCGGCTGCTCGCTTTGCCCGCCCTGGCCGCCGTCTGGGTCCTGACCCCCGCTCCCGCGAGCGCGCAGGAGTACGGGGCGGAGGTGAAGGCGCTCGACAACGCTTTCGCTGCACAGGTGGTTCGCATCCAGCCGGGCGGGTCCGTCGAGTGGACGAACGAAGGCCGCACCGTGCATAACGTCCTGGGCGATGACGGATCTTGGGGTTCGGAGACCCTAGAGCCCGGCGACGAGTACGAGCGCGTCTTCGAAGAGCCGGGCGTGTTCCGATACCACTGCTCGTTCCACGGGAGCCCCGGGATCGGGATGATCGGGACGGTCGTGGTAGGCGACGCTCCCCTTCCGGGACCGACAGGAGACGTGAGCCCCGGCTACGAGCCGGTGCCGGGTGGGTTCGCCCACACCGTCCGCGTCCCGCAGGAGTACGGAACGATCCAGGAAGGGGTCGACCACGCGGAACCGGGCGGCATGGTGCTGATCGACCGGGGGATCTACGAAGAGACGGTAACCGTGACCGTTCCCTACCTCACGATCCGAGGGGTAGATCGCAACGAGACGATCATCGACGGCGGGTTCGTCCGCGCCAACGGCATCCAGGTGATCGAGGCAGACGGTGTGACCATCCAGAACATGACCGCACGGAACCACCTGCTGAACGGCTTCTACTGGAGCGGCGTGCACGGCTACTGGGGCTCGTACCTGACCGCGTACAACAACGGTGACTACGGGCTGTTCGCCTACGCTTCGGACTACGGGCAGTTCGACCATTCGCTCGCGAGCGGCTCCCCCGACTCGGGCTTCTACATCGGGCAGTGCTACCCGTGCCACGCCCTGATCACCGACGTGATCGCCGAGCGGAACGCGGCCGGGTTCAGCGGGACGAACGCGGGAGGCGACCTGGCGATCGTGAACAGCGAATGGCGGCTCAACATGTCCGGGATCGTCCCGAACACGCTCGACTCCGAGCTGCTGCCGCCCCAGCGCGACGTGCTCATCGCTGGCAACTACGTGCACGACAACAACAACCTGGACGCGCCGACCCTAGCACTCACCTACCCGTCGTTCGGGACTGGGATCCTCGTGACCGGCGGAGTGGACAACCGGGTGGTCGGGAACCTGGTCGAGGACCACGAGAGCTACGGGATCGTCGTGCTTCCTATGCTGGACGAGAACCTGTGGGTCACCTCGGGCAACCGCGTGAGCGAGAACACCGTCAGGCGGAGCGGGCTGGCCGACCTTGCGCTGGGGGCGCCGGCGGCCGGCGCCGACTGCTTCGGTGACAACGCGGCCACCTCGTCGGCGCCGGCCACCATCGAGCTGCTGTTCCCCTGCGACGGCTTCGCTCCCTTCCCCGGCGGAGGCGGCTCGATGGCCCCGACCATGAACGCGCTGGTGCGCTACGTGGACGCCCTCGACGGCGAGTTCCCTCACGGCGACTGGCAGACCCAGCCCGCCTCCGAGCCGCAGCCCTCGATGCCTGGCGATCCGGCAGCGGCGCCCCCTCGCCCCGCGATCCCCGGAGACACGGTCCCCCAGCGCTACGACATCCGCGCCGTCTCGGACATCGTTCCCGAGGCCGGCCCCGAGACCTCCAAGGAGCTGAGCCTGATGGGCATGCCGCTCGCAACCTCTTGGTGGAGCCTGCTGCTCGGGCTCTACGGCTACGTCCTGCCCTTCGTCCTGTACGCGGCTTGGGTGGCGATCGCGATGTGGGACCTCTTGAGGCAGGAGTCTGCTTCCATACCCCACCGAGCCCGCTGGATGCTGATCGTCATGGTCGTGCCGTTCGCCGGGCCGTTGCTCTACTTCGCCTTCGGCCGCTCGCCTATCCCCCGGCAGCTTCGCCTGATGCTCACCGCCGGCGGGGTGCTGGTGTACGTGGTGTTCCTCGTGCTCGGAGCGCTGCTCGGCGGCTAGGCCGCGGGCACCTGCTGGGTTATGCAGTGCGGTCCGCCGCCTCCCTCGTGGAGGGTTCGCGCCGAGACCTGGATGATCTCGCGGCCTGGCAGGGCAGCCGCGACCTGCTCTCGCGCCACGTCATCGGCGGGTGTCCCGCCCGGCACGATCGCGAAGCCGTTGCCCAGATAGACGTTCGCGTAGGGGATGTCCACCGGCATGCCCGGGTCGTGCGCGGCGACCCGGATCGTGCGGCCACGCGCGTCCGGTGTGTTCTCGAGGACGGCTCGGTTCGCCTCTGACAGCGGGTGGTCCGGGTCGGCCGGGTCGGCCGGGCTGAGGAGGAACAGCTCGCCCGGCCTGGTGAAGAAGGCGATACCGTCGACGTGCCCGTCGGTGTCGCGGCTCGCCGACCATCCCTGGGCGAACCAGATCACCTTCTCGGCCCCCAGGTAGTCCCCGAGTATGCGGTCGACGTCCTCGCGCTTGAGGCTCGGGTTGCGGTTCTCGTTCAGCAGACACGAGGTCGTGGTGACGAGGGTCCCCTCGCCGTCCACCGTGATGGCGCCGCCCTCGGCGATCATCGGGGCCTGATACCTGGGCAGGCCGAAATGGGCGGCCAAGGCCTCGGGCAGCGCGTCGTCCAGGTTGTAGGGCTTGTACCTGCCGCCCCACCCGTTGAAGCCGAAGTCGACGATCGCACGGCGGCCCGCGCCACATACGAAGATCGGACCGTTGTCACGGATCCACGAGTCGTCGATCGGGACGGGCAGCAGCTCGACGCTCGAAGAAAGGTGCGGCCTTGTTTCCTCGGCCTGGGAAGGGTCCACGACCATGATCACAGGCTCGAAGTCGGCGATCGCGTTCGCCACGGCCGAGTACTCGTGCACCGCGTCGTCGAACATCGAACCCCAGAGGTCGGTCCGAGTTCTGGTCGGCCACGAGATGAGCGTGGCCTCGTGAGGCGCCCACTCGGCCGGCATCGACAGACCGTCCTGGCGCGGGGTGGTCTCCTGCAGGGTCACACGTCCTCCAGCTGGATCCGCATCCTCTTGTTCGCCTTGCCCTTCGACTCCGTCTTGACGACGTGGACCCGTCCCACTTCTGCCGTCGAGCGAACATGGGTGCCGCCGTCGGCCTGCTTGTCGATCCCTTCGATGTCGATGATGCGGATAGGATCGACGGACTCGGGGATCAGGTTCACCTTCGTGCGGATCAGGTCGGGGTCGGCGAGGGCCTCGGCTCGTGGGAGGAAGAGCACTTTGACCGGCCGGTCCTCGGCGAGGCGCTCGTTCAGCTTGGTCTCGACCTCGCGGCCGAACTCCTGGCTGATCGAGTCCATCTCGAAGTCCATGCGAGCGATGCCGCCGGGCTCGATGTTCCCGCCCGTCACCTTGGCGCCGTAGTCGGTGAAGACCACCCCGGAGAGCGAATGCAGCGCCGTGTGCGTCCGCATCAGGACGAGCCGCCTGCCCCAGTCGATGGCCGCCGTGACGGTGGCGCCGACGGACGGCGCCTGCTGCCCCGCCTCCAGCGCGTGGATCAACCGGCCCGAGTCGCGGGACCTGAAAGTGTCGGACACACGAGCCTGGCCGCCGTCCCACGTGAGCGTCCCGGTGTCGCCGGGCTGGCCCCCGCTCCGCGCGTAGAACACGGTCCTGTCCAGGATCACGCCTTCATCGGTGACGTCAACGACGGTCGCTCGGCACTCGGCGAGGTACGAGTCATGCGAGTAGAGCTCCTCGGTCATGCCGGCAAACCTACATCAGCCCCGTTCCGGACGTCGGGCGCTAGACGTCGGGCTCGACGAGGCGCTCACCACGCGCCAGCGTCGCGAGCACGGCCGCGGTCAGGATCAAGATCCCACCCGCGGCCACCGTGGCGGTGAGCGCCTCGTCGAGCCACACCGCTCCGAGAAGCGCCACCGAGAGCGGCTCGAAGACGCCGATGATGGCCGTTCGCACGGCTCCTATCCGCTGGATCGCCGCGAGCATGCAGCCGAAAGCACCGGCCGTCGTCGTCGCCATGACGAGGATCGGTCCCCACCCATCCCATCCAGCGGGAACGTGGAAGGAGCCGGTCACCAGCGAGGCCACGAGGCAGAAGGCCGCCGCGCCGCCCGCCAGCCACACCCCGCCCGCCATAGGCTCCGACCTCCGCAGGACCCGGTCGGTCACGGTGAGGTACAGCGTGTAGGCGAGCGCGCACGTCAGGGCCAGCGCGACGCCCGTGGCCTCCACCGAGATCTCGCCTCCCCCAGCCACCAGCACCGCAACGCCGCCGACCCCGAACGCGAGCGCCGCCCAGAGCGAACCGCCCGACGGCATGCGCCCCGTGAGCGCCGCCACGACCATCGTGTGGATCGGGTAGGTGTAGAACAGCAAGGTGACGGCGGCCGCGCTCCCGTGGTTCAGAGCCGCGAAGAACAGCGACGCCTCCACCCCGTAGCCGAGGAAGCCGGCGGCCAGTATCGGGAGCCCCTCGCCCTTCGCGAGCCGCACCGGCCGGCGCAGCGCGAGGGCCGTCAGCGCCAGCAGCACCGACGTCCCCGCGAACCTGAACGCCAGGAGGGTGAACGGGAGAGCGCCGCCCAGCGCAGGCTTGCCTTCGATGACGACGACGCCGAACAGCAACCCCGCCGCGACGGCCAGGAAGGGCCCGGCCAGCTCGGCCCGCCGGTCGCCGGTCACGACAGGAATCCCGAGACCCGCTCGACCAGCCTCGGGATCGACGCGAACAGGTCCTCCTCGGAAGCAAGCTCGATCAGTTCGGCGTTCGGCATCAACCCGGCCATGGCCCTCGCGACCCATACCGGATGGAGGCTGTCGCCGTCCCGAGCGATCACGAGAGCGGGCGCCTCGACCGTGCGGAGGAGCTCGCGGTCTTCGAGCGCCACCTGCCCGATAACCCCGCGGATGGCTCGCGCCACCCCGACCGGGTTCATGTCCTGCCACAGCAGCATGTCGAACTCCCGCAGCCCAGGTGCTCGCGCATACGCCGCCTCCCTCCCCGACTCCTTAAGCGCCTGGGCGATCGCCTCATCCTTGGGCAGGGTCTCGAGCAGCTCTGCCGTCCTCAGCGAGAACGGATGGCCGACCACCGGCTCGTCCAGCGCGGCCGGGAGCAGGAAGACGAGCCGTTCGAAGCGGCCGGGTTCCCTCCCGAGCAGGTGAGTGAGAGCGCCGGCCCCAAGCGAGGTGCCTACCACGCGCGACGCACCGAACTCCCTCGTCACCACGTCGAGGTCGCCTGCATAGTCCTCGAACCGGTACGCTCCGGCCTCGGCGACACCGGAATGACCGTGACCTCGGAAGCAGAACCGCACCTTCGTTCCCTTCACGAAAGACGTGAACGCGGCAAGCTCCATGCACGAGTTGGTGAGGCCGTGCGCGAAGACGGTGACCGGCTCGCCGCCGCCCTCGATCTCGGCATGCAGCCGGACGCCGTCGGGGGCGACCAGCTCGGGCATCTCGCTACTCCGGTGCGCCCGCCAGCTCGGCAGCCTCTTCGCCGATCAGGTCATCCTGCGGCGCGAACTGGTCGCGGATCCTGCGCGCCCAGGCTGCCACGGCGGCGGTCAGTGCCAGGAACAGCGCGCCAGACACCAGCAGGATCGTCCGCGTCGCGCTCTCGCTGTTCTCCACCCAGACCAGGAACAGGATCAGCGCCGGCACGATGTATCCGAGGTTGTAGGCGATGTCGAACAGCGCGAAAGCCCGGCCCCGGAAATCGTCGGGCATCGCCTGCTGCATGATCGTGTCCGCCGAGATCTTGCCCACGAAGAAGGCGAAGAAGCCGATGAAGAGCATGATCGCGAACCCGGCGGTCGACACCAACGCACCGCCGGCGATCGTGGACACGCCGAGCAGCGCCATGGCCAGGAGCAGCAAGCGGACCGGCGGCACCCGGTCCTTGTACTTCTGGGCCACGATCATGCCGATCGCCCCGCCGACTAGGCCGCCCACCCCCGACAAGATCAGGGAGAGCGTATCGGCGTTCTCGCCCTCGACCAGGTTCTTGGCGTAGAGGCCGAACACGAACAGACCGAATCCCCAGAACTGATAGCGGAGCATCTGGAACGACGAAAGGCCCAGGGCGGCCGGAGCCCTGCCCTTGACCTCCCTCACACCACCCTTGATGTTGCGCCACACGGCGGCCGCCTCTTCAGCGAAGGTTGTCTCGTGCCTGTGAGCCTCGGTGCGATGCATCTGCATCGCCACGAAGGCTCCGATGACGAGTACCCCGGCTCCGGCAACGACGGCGATCCACGGAGCCACCAGCGCAGCGACCGCCGTGCCGAACACTATGCCCACGATCTGGGCCAGGGCACCGCCGGCCTGCGACAGGCCGTTGCCTTGGAGGAGGTCCTTCCCGACCAGGACGTCGGGGATCGCCGCCGATTTCACCGCCAGCACGATGCGCACGCACGCCTGCACCGCGAGCAGGCCGAAGATGAGGGCTCCGGTCGCGAGCGTCTTGTCCTCGGTCGTGTCGGCCCCAAGCGGCAGCATCACCACCAGCGCCACGACTGAGACCAAAACCGCGGTGACGATGTCGCCCCACCACACGACCCGGCGGCGCGGGAAGCGGTCGATGAACACGCCGATGAACGGGGAGATGATCGTGTACGGCCCGTAGAGGAACAGAACGACGACGAGCAGGTACCGAGCCGACGGCAGGTTCTGGACGTCGAAGCCCTTCTGCCCGCCGAATGCCAACGACTTCGCGATCGCCCCCTGAACGACCCCCTGGCCCGCCTGCGCCAGGAACTGCACCCCGACCAGGACCGAATAGTCTCGGTTGGAGAACACAGCGAACATGCCGTTGAAGAAGTTGCCGAAGGCCTGCAGCGGCTTGAGCAACCAGCGGTCGGCCACGCGCAGGGCCGCACCTAGGCCTACCGCCACGGCGACGACGGCCCAGCCCTTGGCGGTGGTCAGCGAGCCTCTCCAGACGGCCAGCACGGCGATGCCCGAGAGCATCAACATGACCACCGACATGCCCGGTATCAGCGCGAACCGATCGATCGTCGTCTCCAGGCCGAACCAGCGTGCGGCCAGCCACCCCGGCACGACGAGCATCAGACCGAGCATGACCACGAGCAGGAGGTTCGACGGCAGGTTGTCCAGCGCTCTGGGGTGGTTCGCGAACTTATCCGCCTCCACCGCGGCCGCAGCCTGCGCCTTGGCGACCACTTCCTGTGGGGGTGACCACAGGCCCTCCCCTTCGATCACGTAGATGTCCGGGCCGACCTCCACGCCCTGCGAGATGGCGTCCTGGAACCGCTGCGCTTCCATCGCTTCGTCACAGCCTTCGACCCCGTTGCAGAGGCCCTTGTAGTACTGGCCGATCAGGAAGACGACGGGGTCTTCGGGGTACTCCTCGAACCGAGGGACGAACTCCTCGTTCTCCTCGGCCTCGCACACCTCTACGGAGCCTCCGAACGCCTCGCAGAAGTGGATGTTGGCTGCGTTCGTGTAGCCCTCACTCGGGCCCGTCGTCGGCACTCCTGCCAGGAAGTTCTCTAGGGTGCCCAGGTACGTAACGTGCCGCTCTGCCGCGTCGCCCGGCAGGCCCGTGCGGAAGACGTTCGTGAAGGTCTTCGCCCAGCCGTATGCGGTGTTGGTGCCGGTCTCGTCGTCCGTGTCGTTGTAGTTCATGACCAGGACGATGGGACGCTCCCCGGCCTCGACGACCACTTCGTGGGCCGCCGCCAGGGATGTGCGAACCTCCTGGTTCGCCCACTGGTTCTTGTCGGACACCCACCTGTTCTCCATGCCGTCCCACAGCACGTAGCCGAGAGAAGCGACGACCGCCACCGAGGCGATCACCCCGACGACCTTGAGCCCGCCGCAAAACTTCAGGAACCACCTGATGGCGATGAACGACCCGAGACCGGCTAGGGCCATGGGAGCCGCCGAAGCGTTCATGAAGCGGTAGTACGGGATCTCCTTACCGGTCACGAAGGACAGCGCGCCGGCGAAGGCGACCAGCCAGCCTATGGCTGCCAGGTCGTATGTGTGGGCCGGCTTCCCCTCCTTGCGCGACAGGGCCCAAGTCCCGACGATCGCGATGACCATGAAGGGGACGATGATCTCCGGCCTGAGGGACTTCACCCACTCGAAGAGCCGGTCCTTGAAGAACTGGGCCGTGTAAGGCGGAGGCAGAGCGGCATCCTTGAGGCTCGCGGTCTTGCCCCAGATGCCGACCACCCAGCTCGCTAGGCCCACGATCATCCCGAACCCGACCGAGAAGAGCATGGGCGCGTCGGCCTTCAGAGCCGAGCCGAGAGAGAACCGGCTCGTCAGGAAGTGCCATCCGAAGACGGCCATGAGGATCGCCCCGAAGATCACGCACGTGGTGGGGTGGGTGAAGGCAGCGGCCACACCTATCAGGAAGAGGGCGGTCCGGGCACCCCATGACTCACGTGACGCATGTAGGAAGGGCAGCGAGAGGGACAGCAGGAACAGGACCGTGATGTTGTCCAGGTATCCGACGTACGGAGTCGTGAGGAACAGGGCGACGGTCGCCAGCAGCGTGGTGAGGAGAGCCAGAGGATCCCTGCGGCTGCGGACGGCTCCCGCGCCCAGAGCCAGACCGGCCAGGATCGGCATGCCGATCATCAGGAAGGCGCTGAACGTGTAGCGGTCGATGCCGGCCACGCGCTGCAGAAGGGCCCCGGACACGAGGGTCGTCACCCGGTAACCGCCCGCGAACAGGCCGTTGGGACCCCATTCACCGACCACTGAGGCGGGGTCGCCGTCCATGATCACCTGGGCGCGCCACGTGTACCAGGCGGGATCGCGCGTGGGCGCCGAGAGGCTCGGGTCGGCGATGAACTTCCAGCCTAGGGCCAGCAGCATGAGCAGGGTGAACCCGGCGATCACCCACCACGATCCGAGGATGTTCTTGCCTGCCGACGGCACACCCGTGCTCTCGGTCAGTGTTTCGGTGGCTGCCATCCCGTCGCCTTCCCTCCGCGGATGAGCCGGACTACCGGCCCGAGAACGCGCCGAGGATACCGGACGGCCTCGGCGACGCCCCGGATGCGGGTACCGCTATAGCGGGCCCTCTAGGTTCGCGCCCTCGGGAAGACAGGCTAGGTCGAGCATGAGGTCGGAGGGGAAAACGGCCTGGAAGACCGGATCGTTCTCCTCGCCGGGCTGGGGGGAAACGCCCCCGCCCGCCGTGTCGGCCTGAGTTAGCTCCAGTGTCCAGCGGACGACGTCGGCCACAGTGAAGCCGTTCTCCTCCAGCTCCTCTTCGTTGAGGAAGACCTGGGCCGGCTGGACCAGATCCACGACCGGGACATCGTCACCGTCGGTGTCGAACGTGGCCTGCATGGCGGTCTGGATGGGGCCGGTCGAGATCTGGTAGCCGCCCGAGACGTCGGGGTTCGGCATGGCGGCGTGGTCGGCGGTGACGACCATGGCCCACTCGCCCTTCCCGACCTGCTCGTCCAGGTACCGGACGAACCGCTCGAAGGCCTCGTCCTGGTACTTCACGGCATCGCCCATCTCGGGTGAGTTCATGGACCAGACGTGGCTGATGTAGTCGATCTCTTTGAAGTTGACGTAGAAGAGATCCGGGACATCGTCCTGACCGAATCCCTCGGTGGTCATGACCTCCTCGACCACGCGCTGCTGGTAAGGGGTGCGAGCGGGCGTGTCGAAACCGTCCAACAGCTCTTCGATGTCGTTCTCACGCCACTTGCCGTCGAGCTGGCCGTCGCGCCGGTCCAGCTCGTCCTTGTCCTGCTCCCAGCCGGTGACGCCATTGGCGTAGCCGGCCAGCTCGTAGTAGGGGGCTACCTCCTTGGGCAGGTTCCATTCCTTGCCTTCGTCGGTCTGCGTCTCCTTCACGGCGGCCGTGCGAGTGATGGCGACGTCGCGGTCTCCGCCGTGCCAGAAGGCGCCGTGACTCATCATCGATAGGTGGATGTCGGCCGTCGCCACTATCCCCACCTTGGGTTCGTTGCCCATCGCCTGGTCATAGAGATCCGCGAACGTGGGGAGCATCAGGAAGTTGGGGCCGAGCTGCCAGGGGGTCGTGTCGCGGTCGCCGATCTGGAAGTGGTGGCCAACGACCCCGTGGTGGATGGGGAACGCACCGGTGCCGATCGTCGCGTGTTGCTGGGCGGTCGAGGTCGGTGACGAGCCGACGAAGGCGTTCGAATACCAGGTGCCCTTCTCCATCAGAGATCGCGTGTACGGCCAGAGGCCATCGTGCTCCTCGAGGACGTTGATGCCACCGGCATCCCACACCATGACCACGATGACCTTCGGTGGCTGGTACCCCTCCTGGCCCACGCTCGGGTCCAGGGCTTCGGACATGGCCGAGCCGTCCGGGGCCTCGAACCCGTCGAAGTCGAGGAGCGCGGCCTGGGTCGCCGAGATGTCGGCGAGAGTGACAGGCCTGTCCACTTCGCCCTTGGCGGCGATGTACCCGGGGCCGTACCAGAACATCGGCACGTGCTGGATGTAGTCCCAGGGCCCCACGTGGGGCAGGCCCGAACCGACGAAGTCGGGCTCCTGAGGGATCCAGGACAGCTCTGCTCCCCGATCCGGGCTCCAGCCCCTGAGGGTCCTCAAGAGCAGTTCGTGCGGTACGCCGCAGGCGACCTCCCGCAGATCCTGGTCAGACCGCTGGGCCGGAGAAGTTACTGGCAACAGGGTCGTGGCGGTGAGCGCGAGGAGCGAAGCCAGCATCAGCCGGCGCGGGCGGAGGAGGCGCATGACCGCATAGGTAACTCGACTTGGGGCCGAGCCGACAACCCGAAGGACGGGGGCCGTCGACGCCGGTGGCTGTAGCTTTGGGGCCGATGCTCCCCGGGCGCAGGCTCACGACCCTGCTCGCAGCCACGGCTCTGATAGGGGCTCCGGCCGTGGTGCTCAGAGCGACGTGCGTGGGTAAGGCCTGTGCGGGCGCCGAGCGGAGCGAGGCGCCCGCACCCTTCTGCTCCCTGCCGTCCGGAACGCGGGATCTGGTGTCCGCCGGGTTCTACGAAGGCCGCTCCCCCGACATCCTCGGCGTCGCGGGGAGCTCCGTGGTCACGCGGGTCCCGGGCGGGCTCGAGGTCCCGTGGCCCACCTCGACGGTCGATCCCTACTCGCTTCGGGTTCCCCTGATCTTCCTGGGGGACCGCATCGAGTCACAGGCGCTGACGGGTGACATCGGCTTGAACCAGGTCGCGCCCACCCTCGAACGCCTGCTCGGCATCGAGCGCCCGCACCCCGAGGTCAGGAGCGGCCGGGCGATAGATGGCCTCGCCCGGCCCGGAGAACCGGTGGACCTCGTGGTCGTGATCGTGTGGAAGGGGGTCGGCTCGAACGAGGTCTCCCCGTCGGCGCTTGCCGAGAGCGTGGCCGGCCTGTCAGAACGCTCCGGCAGCGGACTTGCGGTAGGCGAGGCGAGCAGCGGATCGGTGCCCCTCGACCCCGCCGCCGTCCTGACGACGATCGGGACCGGGGGGCTGCCGTCCGAACACGGGATCACCGGGACCTTCGTGCGGAACGAGGCCGGCGAGCTCGCCCGGGCTTTCGATCCTGGTTCGCCCACGCCGATCATCGCAGCGCTGGGAGATGACCTCGACCACCTGACCGGCGGCCGGGCTCGAGTCGGCCTGATCGGGGCCAACCGGAGCGACCTGGGGTTGATCGGAGGCGCCTGGTACGGCGACCGTAACGACGACTTCACGGCGATCCGGTCGGGTCTGCGCGTTTCGCTGGAGAGGCTCGTGGCGAACCGCTTCGGAGCCGGTGGCGCTCCGGACCTGCTCGGTGTCACGCTGACCGGAGATCTGCGCGACATGCGGGCCGCCACGCTGCGGGTCGTCGAGACCTTCATGCGACAGATCCCGCGGGTCGCCTTCGCCATCACCGCCACCGGATCGCTCGCGGACACGGGCCCCGCCGTTCCCGTCGAGGGCCTCTGGCGCGGAGCCGGCCGGATCGCCGCGCCTGCCGCGGGTGGCTTCTTCATCGACCGGAAGAGAGCGGAGGCCGAGACCGTCGCAACCCAGCAGCTGGTGGAAGCGGCCGCCCAGCTCGCGGCACCCGGTGGCGAGCCCCTCTTCTCCGACGTCTTCCCGTCGTTCGCGGTGAGGTTCGGGGGGTACTGCTGATGGCCGTCGCTGCGCCGCGGCGCGACCGCACGTGGGCCGGGGTGATCGTCGTGCTGATCGCGGTCGGCGCCGCGGCGCGGCTCGTGGACGTCCAGCAGGTGGCCTGGCTCCGCAGTCTGTTGATCGTCTTCGGCTCGCTGCTCGTAGAGGCCATGCCGTTCGTGGCGCTGGGAGCGCTGGTCTCCGCCGCGATCGAGGTGCTCGTTCCGGCGGGAGCCTTCGCCCGGATAGCGCGACTCCCTCACGGGCTCCAGCTCCCCGCCGCCGCGCTCACCGGCATGGCCTTCCCGGTCTGCGAGTGTGGCAGCGTGCCGGTGGCGCGGCGGCTCGCTCTCAAGGGCCTCTCGCCCGGCGCTTCGGTCGCGTTCATGCTCGCCGCTCCGATCGTGAACCCCGTCGTCATCGCCTCCACCGCCGTGGCATACCGGGGTCCCGAGGCCGTCTGGCTGATGGTGCTCGGCCGCCTCGGGCTGGGCCTCGTGGTCGCGGTCGCGGTTGGCTGGGTGATCGGCGCCAAGCGCCCCGAGGACCTGTTGCGACCCTCGACCGAGCTGGAGAGGGACGAGGTCCGGCCCGAGGAGGGACGCTGGCAGCGGATGGCCGGCCACTTCACCGGCGACATGCTCTTCATGGCCCGCTTCCTGATCGCCGGAGCTCTCCTCGCGGCGGCCATCCAGACCTTCGTTCCCCAGTCCGTCGTGGACCGCGTGGCGAACCTGCCCGTGCTGAGCCTCTTGGCGATGATGGGTCTCGCCTTCCTGATGTCGCTCTGCTCTGAATCCGACGCGTTCGTCGCGGCCTCCTTCGTGGCTTTCGGACCGGCGTCGCAGCTCGCCTTCCTCGTGTCGGGTCCGATGCTCGACATGAAGCTCGCCGCGCTGTACGGGGGCACCTTCTCCCGCGGCTTCCTATGGACCGCCGCCGCCGGCGTGATCGGAACGACGCTGGCGGCGACGCTGTGGATCCAGGTGGTGTGGGGATGAGGCGTTGGAACCCCGTGCGCGTGACCTCCGGCATCGTGCTCGCGGGCTGGGCCGGTCTCTTCTGGTTCCTCCTGCTCTCGGGCCGCTCGGCGCTGTACCTGTCGTCGCGGACGAGCTGGCTCGTGCCGGTCGGAGCCGTGGTGCTGGGCGCGGCCGCCGTGGCTCGGTTGGCGTCCGCCCGAACCGTGGACCCTGCGGCGGTCTCGAAGCGGGAGGCTCTTGCCCTGGGCGCCATCGCGCTCCCGGTGGTGCTGTTGCTCTCGCTGCCACCGGCGACGCTGGGTGCCTACTCGGCCTCGAGGCGCTCTTCGTTCGGGGGCAGCGGCATCGGCGCGACGGCGAGGAGCGTCACCGGCGAGCTGGACTTCGTGGACGTGGGCGCTGCCCAGAGCTTCGACGCGGCGCTGGAACAGCTGCGAGAGCGGGCGGGTGAGGAGATCGTCCTGGAAGGCCTCGTCACCCGGGAGCCAGGCGCCGCACCCGACGAGATGCTCCTTACCCGCTACATCGTCACTTGCTGCGTTGCCGACGCTACGGTGGCGAGGGTCCTCGTGGTCGGCGCTCCCGTCGGGGTGTTCGAAGACGAGGACTGGGTGCGCGTCACGGGCCGCGTCTACCCGATAGGGCGCGAAGTCATAGTCGCCGCCGAGATGGTCGAGGAGATACCGGTTCCGGACCAGCCCTACCTGACGCCCTGACCCTTGCCGGACCTGACGGCGCAATCGCCGCACAGGCCCACCAGGTCGAGGCGGTGGACGACGCTCGCGAACCCCGCACGCTTCGCCAGGCGATCGAGCGCCCGGTCCAGCTCGCTCTCGATGCCCTCGGGCAGGCCGACGTCGCTCATCCGGCCGCAAGACGAGCAGATGAGGTGGTGGTGGTGGCCGGTCAGCTCCTCGGCCAGCTCGTACCGTCCGTACTCGTCGTCGGACACGACCCGGCGCACGACCCCGGCTTGCTCCAGGTCGGAGAGGTTCCTGTAGACCGAGCTCTGCTTCAGCTCGCGACCGCCACGCAGGATCTGCGGTATGGACAGCGGCCTGGCGGCGTCGGCGAGCAGTTCGACGAGACGCCGGCGCTGCCGCGTGTACCTCTGGCCGGCGTCGCGCACCAGAACCGACGCGGCTTCGTGAACGTCGAGCGTCACGCGTGCTCCTCCTGGCGGAGGGCTCTCGGCGCAGAGCGCTTGATCGCGGCCACGGAGGCGAACAGCGCAGCGGCCACCAGGACGATCGTTCCTCCGGGAGCCAGGTTCCACACCCTGGACAGCGAGAGACCCCCCACGACGGATCCGGCAGCGACGATCACGGCCCAGCGCATCGTTCCGGCGAACGACCGAGCGAGGAGTTGGGCGGTGGCCACCGGAAGCACCATCAGAGCCGCTACCAGGAGAACGCCGACCACCCGCATGGCGCCCACGACCGCGGCGGCCGTCAGGGCAGCGAGGACGGAGTTGAGGAACCCCGCGGGAACGCCCGCCACGCGGGACCAATCCTCGTCGGTCACGACGGAGAAGAGCGCCCGGCGAAGGAGGATCACCGTTGCGGCGAAAGCCCCGCCCCGCGCGGGGATGGCCCCCGACAACCCAACGGGGGACCGGAGCGGCGGGCCCCACACGGAGGACAAGATT
>CAZHRY010000047.1:4341-19214 GCA_964535065.1 uncultured Actinomycetes bacterium | reverse complement strand
AGCGCGGCCGCACGAGGCCCGGCGATCGCCCAGGGAGGAGGAGAGGGCCTTCCTGATGAGGCTCGCCGTGGCGGCGCCACTCACGGTTGCGGTGCTGGCGCTGACGTTCGGGGTGCCGAGTTGGGAACCATCGATGTGGCTGGCATGGGCGCTTGCCACCCCGGTCCAGTTCCACGCGGGGTGGCCGTTCCTGAAGAGCGCTTGGCGCGCCGGCCGGCACGGGTCCACGACCATGGACACCTTGGTCGCGCTCGGCTCCCTTGCCGCCTACGCGTACAGCGCCTGGGCGGTCATCGACTCGATCGGTGCGCATCATCACGCCGATCACTACTTCGACACGGGAGCCGTGATCATCACGCTGATCCTCCTGGGCAAGACCCTGGAGGCCCGCGCAAGGGCCACGGCCGGTGACGCCTCGCGCGCGTTGTTGGACCGCGCGGCCAAGGAGGCTGTCGTCCTGACGCCGGAAGGCGTGGAACGGTCTATCCCCATCGACGAGCTGCTCCCGGGCATGACGGTCGTGGTGCGACCCGGAGAGAAGGTCCCGGCGGACGGGGTCGTGAAGGAAGGGGCTTCCTGGGTGGACCTGTCGCTGCTGACAGGTGAGTCGGTCCCCGTGGATGTCGGTCCTGGAGACGAGGTGGTGGGAGCGTCGATCAACGGTCACGGCAGGCTCGTGCTCTTCGTGAGCAAGGTCGGGGCGAACACCAGGCTCGCGCAGATCGTTCGTCTCCTCGAGGCCGCCCAGGGATCGAAGGCGCCCGTTCAGCGGCTGGCGGATCGCATCTCGTCTGTCTTCGTGCCCGTGGTTCTCGCGATCGCCGCCCTGACCTTCGCGGGGTGGCTGCTGGCCGGCCGGGCGACGGTCGGGCAGGCGCTCCTGCACGCCACGGCCGTTCTATTGATCGCTTGCCCGTGTGCACTCGGGCTCGCGACGCCCGCGGCCATCATGGCGGGGACCGGGCGGGCGGCCGAGATGGGGGTGCTGTTCAAAGGCGGCGAGGTCTTCGAGGCCGCGCGCGGTGCGGACACGGTCCTGCTGGACAAGACGGGGACCGTGACCGAGGGCGTGATGGCCCTCACGGGGGTTGAGGCCGTGAACGGAGCGACCGAGGAGCAGGTTCTTGGGTTGGCGGCGGCAGCGGAAGCAGGCTCAGAGCATCCGATCGCTCGGGCCGTCGTGGAGGGTGCGAGCCGGCGGGGCGTCGAGGTGCCAGCCGCTTCGGAGCACGCCGTGCAGCCGGGTGCGGGAGCCACCGCCATCGTGGACGGTGACGTCGTTCGTGTGGGGCGCCCGGAGGGCTTGCCGGCAGCGATGCATGAGATGGCGGAGGAGATGGCGCGCGCCGGGCTGACCCCGTTCGCGGTTTGGCGCGACCGCGTCCCCTACGGGCTTGTGTCGGTCGCCGACAGCCTGAAACCGGAGGCCGCGGAGGCGGTCGCGCGCCTGAAGGCGCTCGGGGTGCAGGTGGGCATGGTCACCGGCGACAGGCGCGCGACCGCCGAAGCCATAGCGGCGCGGGTGGGCATCGATCACGTCCTGGCCGAGGTGTTCCCCGACGGCAAGGTGAACGAGGTCAAGCGGTTGCAGTCCGAGGGCCGGAAGGTCGTCTTCGTGGGCGACGGTCTGAACGATGCCCCGGCACTGGCCGAAGCGACCATCGGTGTGGCCATCGGTTCGGGCACGGACGTCGCGCTCGCGGCTTCCGACGTGAACCTGCTCGGAGGCTCACTCGCTTCGGTCGCCGACGCGCTGGACCTCGCAAGGCGCACCTACCGGGTGATCGTCCAGAACCTGTTCTGGGCTTTCGTCTACAACGTCGTGATGATCCCACTCGCCGTCTTCGGCGTGCTGACGCCCATCTGGGCCGCAGCCGCGATGGCCGGGTCCAGCGTCACCGTCGTGATGAACGCTCTCCGGCTGCGGCGCAGCGGCGCCGGGGGAACAACGGCGATGGCAGAAGCGTTGGAACGGCAGGTGGCCGTTCCGGCCGCCGAGACTCGAGGAAGGAACCCCCTAGGATGAACGCGACCATGAACCACATAGTGGATGTGACCGACGAGGATTTCGAACGCGTCGTGGTCGAAGGCTCCCGGGAACGTCCGGTGGTCGTCGATCTGTGGGCCTCTTGGTGCGCACCGTGTCGCACTCTAGGACCGCTGCTGGAGAAGGTCGCCGAGGAGCGCGGAGGGGCCTTCACCCTGGCCAAGATCGACGTCGATGCCAACACGGTCGGACAGGCGCTGCTCCAGGCTGTCAAGAGCCAGGGCATCCCGACGGTCGTCGCGTTCCGTGATGGGCAGGCTGTCAGCATGTTCATAGGCGCATACCCCGAGGCCGAGGTGAACCGGTTCGTGGATTCGATCCTTCCTAGCGAGGCGGACCTTGAGGCCGATCGGGCAGAGGAAGCGCTGGGGTCCGGCGATGTCGAGGCGGCGGAGGCGTCGTTCAGGGAAGCCCTGCGCAAGGACGAGAACAGCCGTGAGGCAGCGCTGGGCTTGGCAAGGATGCTGGTGGATCGAGGAGCGCTGGATGAAGCGCGTCCGCTGGTGGCCAAGCACCTACCCGATCCCACAGCCGAGGCTCTCCACGCTCAGATCGAGATCAAGGAGTGGGTGAGCCTTCCGGCCGGCGGGACGCTGGGGGCGGCGAAGCAGGCGGCCGCCCGGGGTCAGTGGCGCGAGGCCCTGGACGCCATGCTCGAAGCCCTGGCCGACGACGCAGGTGAAGCCCGCCACGCGATGGTAACCGTCTTCGCCGCATTGGGAGACGGGAACGAACTGGTCGCGGAGTACAGGCGCAAGCTGGCAACGGCCCTGTTCTAGACGGCTCAGACTCGAGCGACCTGCGGCAACGAAGCGAAACCCGTCAGCCCCGGCGGGGGCTCCGCGTATCGCAGCTCGAACACCTCCGCCAGGTGTCGCTCGACCAGTGGCGCGACCTCGTTGACGCTCACGTTCCGACCCAGCTGTTCAGACAGCGAAGTCACCCCGTGATCGCGAAGGCCGCAGGCGACGATCCCGTCGAACCACGACAGGTCGGCGTCGCAGTTCAAGGCGAAGCCGTGCAGGGTGACCCGGGTGCGCATGAGCCGGACGCCTATCGCGCAGATCTTCGCGCCTCCGACCCACACCCCGGTCTGGATGTCAGGGCGCCGGGTTGCGGTCACGCCGAGATCGGCGCAGGCGAGGATCACGGCGTCCTCCAGTCGGCGAAGGTAGGCGGTCGCGTCCGGCCGTGATCCGAGCCCCAGGATGGGATACCCCACCAACTGACCCGGGCCGTGGAACGTGAACGAACCGCCACGGTCTACGCGACGCACGGCGCCTCCGCGCGCAGCGATCTCGGCTTCGCTCCACAGCAGCTCCTCTTCCTTGGCGCGCCGTCCGGCCGTGAACACGGGGGGATGCTCGAGCAGGATCACGCAGTCGGGCACCTCGCCGGAAAACCGCCGCGCCGCGAGATCGTGCATGGCGCGATCGGCGTGGTCGTAGTCCACGAGCCCTGTCGGGCGGATCAGCCAGCAGTGACGCATCGCTCCCGATCCTCAGAGCTCCAGATCTTCGGCGAAGTCCCAGGTCTCCAGGTTGTGCTTGACGCGGGCGAGGAAACGCGTGGCGAGCTCGCCGTCGATGACCCGGTGGTCCCATGACATCGAGACGTAGACCATGTGCCTGACCGCGATGGCGTCGTCCTCGACGACCACCGGTCGCTTCTGGATCGCGTCGAGCGAGAGGATCCCGGCGTTGGGTTGGTTGATGATGGGCACGCTGATCAGGGACCCGTAGGGACCGGGGTTGGTGATCGTGAAGGTGGCCCCCTGGACCTCGTCCGGCTTGAGCTGATGCGAGCGGGCCCGCGCGGCCAGGTCGGCGATGGCCTGGGCGATCCCTACGATGCTCATCGCGTCGGCTCCCTTGACGACCGGAACGATGAGCCCGGCGTCGTAGGAGACGGCGATACCCATGTTGACGAAACGGGGCGTGACGATGTTCTCGCCCTCGAGCCGGGAGTTCACCATCGGGAACTCCCGCAGGGCATCGACCGCGGCTCGGACGACCATCGGCAAGAAGGTCAGCTTCACCCCGTGCCTGCGCACGAAGGAGTCCTTGGACCTCTCGCGCAGGCGAACGAGGTTCTCGACGTTCACCTCCACGGACGTCCAAGCCCGGGCCGTCTCGTTGACGGAGGCGAGCATGTGCTGGGCGATCGCCTTGCGTATGTGGCTGACGGGCTGGACGTCCACGTCGCCGGATGCCGCTCCGAGGGGAGCCGGCGTGGCGGGGATGGCGGAGGACGCCGCCTTGGTAGAGGGTGGCCTTCCGGCGGCATCCAGCACGTCCTGCTTGGTGATGCGTCCGCCCGCGCCGGTTCCGGTCACCGTCCCCAGGTCCACACCGTGCTCGGCCGCGAGCTTGCGGACCATCGGGGATAGGACCTGAGACCGCGGACCCCGTTCGGCCGGCGCCGGGGTCGGGGCAGGTTCGGCGGCGTCTGCGACGGAGACGTCGGCGACGGGGGCCTCCGGACTTGGAGTTGCTTCGAGGCCCTCGATCTCCATGAGCGGCGTGCCTACGGGAACGGTCGCGCCCTCCTCTACGAGGATCTTCGTGACCGTTCCCGAGACGGGCGATGGTACCTCCGTGTCCACCTTGTCGGTCGAGATCTCGAAGATGGGCTCGTCCCGTTCAACGTGCTCGCCCTCTCGCTTTAGCCATCTCAGGATCGTTCCTTCGACGATGGTCTCGCCGAGCTGAGGCATCTGGATCGACGTCATCTGGCCCTCCGGGGTGTCACCACGCTGAAAGCCGCTCGACGGCGGCCACTATGTCCCCCACGCCGGGCAGGAAAGCATCCTCGAGCGTGGGGGAGAAGGGTACGGGCACGTTCGGCGGCGAGAGGCGCTCGACAGGGGCGTCCAGATGCTGGAACGCCTTCTCCGCGATGGTCGCGGCCACCTCCGCTCCGACGCCGAGGAACCTGTACGACTCGGAGAGCACGAGCGCGCGTGATGTCTTCTCGACGGATGCGAGCACGGTCTGCTCGTCGAGAGGGTGGATCGTCCGAAGGTCGACGATCTCGACCGAGATGCCACGCTTGGAGAGGTTCTCGGCGGCTTCGAGCGCCTTGTGAACCATCGCGCCGTAGGTGATGACGGAGAGGTCGTCTCCTTCGCGCCGCACCTTCGCCTCGCCGATCCGCTCGAGGAAGTCGGGGTCGTCCGGCACCCGCTCTTTCACTCGCCTGTAGATCCACTTGTGCTCGAGGAACATGACGGGGTTGTCGTCGCGGATGGCCGACTTCAGCAGGCCCTTCGCGTCGGAAGGGAAAGCGGGGCACACGACCTTGATGCCCCCTGCGTGCGCGAACCAGGGTTCCGGGTTGATCGAATGGAAGCTCGAAGCCCGCACTCCGCCTCCCGACGGTCCGCGAAGAACGACGGGGAGACGAACGCCCGACCGGTAGTGGTACCGCGCCAGCACGGTGGTTATCTCGTCGAAGCCGCTCGACATGAAGTCCGCGTACTGGAACTCCGCGACGGGCCGGAGGCCTTCCATGGCTGAGCCGATCGCCATCCCCACGATCGTCTCCTCGGCTATGGGGGTGTCCACGACGCGACCGGGGCCGAACCTCTCGATGAAGCCCTCGGTGACCTTGAAGGCGCCGCCGTAGGCTCCGATGTCCTCGCCCAGCATGTAGACGCTTTCGTCGCGTTCCATCTCCTCCCACAGCGCTTCCGCGACGGCTATCAGGTACGTGGCCTGGCCGTCCTCGGTCCGCTTGCCTCTGGGCTCCGCACCGTGGCCGGCCGCGCCGGCGTCGATCTGGGGAGCCTGCGCGCTCACGGCGTCTCCGTCCCGCCGGCGCGGCCGGGCTCCGCTTCCCAATAGCCGTCCTCGACCCAGAGACCCTTCGTAACGTCTCCTGGCTCGGGGAACGGGGAAGCCAGCGCGAAGTCGTACCCCTCCTCGAACTCGGCCTCAACTCGCTCCTGCACGGCCTCGACGTCCTCCTTGGTGACGACGCCTTTCGCGAGCAGGTACTCCTCGAAGTTGCGGACGGGGTCGTGCTTGCTCATGTACTCCTCGAGCAGCTCTCTGGGCACGTATCTGGCCGGGTCGTGCCCGGCGTGTCCCCGCCAGCGGAGCGAGACGGACTCGATCAGCGTCGGCCCGTCCCCCTGGCGCGCTCGCTCGACGGCGTCGCGCGCGGCCGCGTACACCTCGAGCACGTCGCCGCCGTCAACCCTGACGCCGGGGATGCCGTACGCGGCCGCGCGCTCCGCGATGGTTGCGACCGCGAACTCCGTTTCGTTGGGGGTCGAATAGGCGAACCGGTTGTTGTTGACCACCCACACCACGGGCAGACGGAATACCGCGGAAACGTTGATCGCCTCGTGCCAGCGTCCGTTCGACGTGGATCCGTCGCCGCAGATCGCCATCGCGACTCGTCCATCTCCGGCTCGCTTGTAAGCGAAGGCCGCTCCGACCGCGATCGGGTAGGCGATGGGCAGGTGCGAGATCACGGTGAAAGTGCGGTGCCCCTGCCAGTCGCCGACATGGCTGTTGCCGTCACGCCCGCGCGTGTACCCGTCGATCCTGCCCCAGTACTGGGCCATCACTCGCTTGAGGTCCAACCCCTTGGTCAGCTGTGCCGTCAGGTCGCGATGGGTCGGGAACAACGAGTCGCGCTCTCGCAGGGCGAACGCAACGCCGACGTGCGTACCTTCCTGGCCCCGCCCCGAGTAGATGGCTCCCGGCAACCTTCCCTGGCGGTAAAGCGCCTCCATCCTCTCGTCGAAGTAGCGCGCGAGCTTCAGGAAGTAAAGGATCCGCTTCAGGTCGTCGGGGAGTAGCTGCGGATACGCGGGGGAGGGAGCCGGCGGGTTCTGGGTCGTCACGGTCATCACCCTACGGCGAGTGCAGAGGCTTACCAGCAAGCTTCAGCATCGCTTCGCCTATCCCTTCGGACAGCGTCGGGTGCGGGTGGTGCATCGATGCCACCTCCAGGGCCGACGCCTCCCAGTTCGTGATGAGCATCGCTTCCGCCACCAGGTCGGTCACATGCGGCCCGACCATGTGGATGCCGAGGATGGGCCCGCCTCCGGCCTGCGCTACGACCTTGACGAACCCTCCCTCGCCCACGATGTTCGCCTTTCCGATCGCCCTGAAGTCCACCCTGGCGGTCTCGACCTCGTGGCCATCCTCGCGGGCCTGGGACTCGGTGGAACCGACGCTGGCGACCTCGGGGGTGCTGTAGGTCACCTTGGGAACGAGCCTGTAGTCGATGGGAACGACTTCGTGGCCGGCGATGCGTTCGGCCACAGCGTACCCCTCGTCGAAAGCCACGTGAGCCAGCTGAAGAGGTGTGGACGCCACGTCGCCGACAGCCCACACGCCAGGTGCCGTGGTCCGCAGGTTCTCATCGACCTGAACGTAGCCTCGCGGGTCGAGCGACACGCCAGCTCCTTCCAACCCCAGGTCGTCGGTCACGGGGCCGCGGCCGACCGCGACCAGACACAGATCCGCCTCCACCCGCTCCTCGGTTCCCTCGCCGCCGGTGTAGGTGACCGCTGCTCCCGATCCGGTTTCCTCGATGACCCGTACCGATGCTCCGGCGGTGGCGGTGATCCCTCGCTTGCGGAACGCTCTGCCCAGCTCCTTCGAGACCTCCTCGTCTTCGAGCGGAGCGAGGCGGGGCAGGGCCTCCAGCAGCGTGACCTCCGCTCCGAGGGACCTGTACAGGGAAGCGAACTCGAGCCCGACGGCGCCGGCTCCGATCACGATCGCCGATCGGGGTATGTCTGTGGCCGCCAGGGCCTGATCGCTGGTGATCACGTGCGCGGAAACCTCTGTGCCCGGCAGGAGGTTCGCGCGGGAGCCCGTAGCCAGCACGACGTCGCGGGCTTCGAGCCGTGTGTCGTCCACCTGGACCGCGGGGCCTGGAAGCAGCCGTGCCCGGCCGTGTACCACCTCCACGCCCCTGGCCGCGACGAGGCCCGTGAGCCCCTTGACGTTCTTCTCGACGGTCGAGTCCTGGAACGACCGGATGGCGCTCCAGTCGGGCTCGCCGGAAGCCTTCACCCCCCACTCCGACGCCCGGTTCACCGTGTCGAGGACCTCGGCGGAGCGCAGGAGAGCCTTGGTCGGGATGCACCCCCGAAGCAGGCACGTGCCGCCAAGCCTGTCGTCTCTCTCGACGAGGGCGACGCGCTTGCCTAGTTGCGCCGCGCGCAGAGCCGTCGAGTACCCCCCTGTGCCGGCACCTATCACGACTACGTCGTAAGGGTCGCCCATGCGGAGAGCAAGTCTACCGTCCTTCTCCATAACGGCAGACGGCGCACGCCGCCGACCCCTCGTACGATGCCTGGCGTGGATGTGGAACTGAAACGCACTCCTTTGGAGGCGCAGCACCTCGCCTTGGGGGCCAAGCTCGGGGCCTTCGGCGGGTGGACGATGCCGATCGAGTACGAGGGTGCCCTGGCTGAGCACAGGGCCGTGAGGGAACGGGTCGGCGTCTTCGACCTGACCCACCTGGGCAAGGTCGAGGTCGAGGGTCCAGGGGCGCTGGGCATGCTGCAGCGCGTGGTCACGAACGACGTGTCGGCGGTGGCGATCGGCGAGGCCCAGTACAACCTGGTCCTCAACGACGGCGGCGGGGTGATCGAAGACCTCATCATCTACCGGCTGGCCGAGGACAGGTTCTTCGTCGTGCCGAACGCGTCGAACACCCAGCGGGTGCTGCAGATCCTCGGCGAAGCTCCGGCGGACGGCCGCGTCCACCTGATGTACCACCAGGACTGGTGCTTCCTCGCGCTCCAGGGGCCCGGGTCCGTTCAGCTTGCGAGCCAGCTGTTCCCGGAGGCGCCCGGGCTGGAGTTCATGCGGTGCACCGAGTCGGAGTTCCGCAGGCGACCGGTGATCGTCACTCGGTCGGGGTACACCGGCGAGGTGGGCTTCGAGCTGTTCACCTACCAGGACATCGCGATCGACCTGTGGGTCAGCCTCCTCGAGGCAGCGACGCCACTTGGTGGGAAGCCGTGCGGACTTGCCGCCAGGGACGTCCTTCGCCTCGAGATGGGATACCCGCTCTATGGGCAGGACCTGTTCGAGTCGTCCACGGCTTTCGAGGCGGGGCTCTCGTGGGCGGTCGCCATGGAGAAGGGGGACTTCACGGGACGGCACGCCCTTGAACGGCAGCGGGCCGAGGGACTCCCGAGCAGGCTGAGAGGGCTGAAGATGAAGGAACGCCGCCATATCCCACGTGCGCACTATCCCGTGTTCGTGAAGGATCGAGTGATCGGCGAGGTCACGAGCGGCACGTACTCACCGATGCTCGAGACCGGGATAGCCCTCGCCTATCTGTGGCCGGCGGACGTCGCCGGGGCCGGGGACGAGGTGGAGGTGGATATCCGAGGTCGTCGTGGAACGGCTACGGTGGTGCAGCCTCCGTTCGTGAGCAGGAGTCCTCGCTGACTCAGATGGCTGCGCCCTAGCGGAGGGCCATCACGAAGTCGTCGATCCTCGCGTCGCCGAAGCGCACGCTGGAGAGCATCCGCATGAGTCTGGCTCCGGCGCGGGGGGAATCGTGCGTGACCGCGACCACCATGTAGAGCCCTGAGCCGGGTATGCCCACCTCGTTGGTCGGACCGTACCCCGGTGCCGCAACGAAATAGGACCACCGTGTCGAGGGTACGCCGTGCCGCCTGCAGATGCCATCGGCCGCAGCTACGAAGTCCCCCGGCGAGCCGGGCTCTCCCCGGATGAAGTCGGGCTCGCGGTCCACGAAGACCCTTTCGTTCTGGGCTTGGCAGGCCTTGGATCGCAGCAGACGAGCAATGATCGGTCCCCGGGCAGCCAGGTAGTAGAAGTCGCTGGGAACCCCCACGTCGGTCGCATCCACCCATGTCGCGGCCATCCCCGTCGCGACCGGTCCGGGAGTCCCTCCCGCTCCCCTCCAGGCGGTGGGCCTAGGAGAGGCCATGAACCCCTCACTGGGGTCGCTCAGCCCTACCGGTTCCGCGTGCCAGCCGCTGGGCACCAGCGCACTGACGGATCCGGCCGTGACGTGCATGTACGGGGAATCGGTGGCCTGGACGACGACCGCTGGGTCCTGGTGCCAGGCCTGGGGAGCGTCGGACCTGGTGCAGCTCGTGGCTGCGAGCGCGATCACCGCGATCCCCAGGAAGCCCTTGCGCACGCCTTGATCCTCGCGGGGAGGATACGCCCGCGCGGGCACGCGCGCCAGCGGGGTCAGGCCGCGCCGGCCGGCGGCACCTCGAGCGGGTTCCCGGCCGTGGGGGGGATGCAGAAGGAGATCCTCGTGCCACCCCCAGGCAGGGGGTCGGACCACATGGTCCCACCGTGCTCAAGGATGATCTGTCGTGCCAGGTGAAGGCCTACGCCGACGCCAGCCTTCTCCTTGCGGAGCGTGCCTTCTCCCGTCGAGAACGGCTGCTCGAAGGCCTGGGCGGCGACGGCCCGGTCGAGCCCCTCACCGCGATCCGTCACGGTGACTACGATCCCCTCATCCAGCATCCGCGCGACGAGCTCGACCGACTTCCCAGAAGGGGAGTAGCGGCAGGCGTTGTCGAGCAGTTCCTTGATGACGCCGCCTAACCTGGCTCCATCCGCGACTATCACGAGCTGGTCCTGGATCTGCGACGAGATGGGGACGGACGGGTACTGGCGGCTCACCTCGTCAACCGCGTGGCGCACCAGGGGCCCGAGATCGGTGGGAGACAGATCGAGCTCGAACGTCCCCCGCTCCAGCTCCGCGATCGTGATCACCTCATCGACGAGCGCCATGAGCTTGTCCAGCGAGCCCTGCAGTTGGTCAAGGAACTGCTCGCGTTCGTTGTCGGGGACGTTCGGACTGCGAAGCACGTAGGCGATGCCCTTGGCGACCGTGACGGGTGTGCGCAACTCGTGGGAGATGTTCGCCAAGAAGTCGGACTTGGCCGAAGTACCCTGGCTGACCTGTGTGCGCAGGTGTGCCAGCTCGCTCTCGAGCGCACCCACGCGGGATGAGGTGTCCGCCACCTCGGCTCCGAACATCGCCGCGGTCCCCGCCGACAGGATCACGCCTCCCTCCATGGCGGCCCGGATGGCGGTCAAGACCGCCTGCGGGCCCTCGTCTCTGAGCAGGTAACCGGATGCTCCGGCTGCCAGCGCCTCGGCGATCCTCCGGGCGCCGGCCGACGTAGACCGGCATACGATCCGGGCACCCGGCGAGGACGCGCGCATGCGCTTCACGAGCTCCGAACCGCCGAGGCCGTCCATACCGAGCTCGCACACGACGACCGCGGGATGGGTGCGACCGACCGACTCCACCGCCTTGAAGGGGTCCGTGGTCATCTCGACCACCAGGTCCGGAGCCTCCCTCAACAGGTGGTACTGGAGCCGGGCGACTTCGTCCGGCATGTCGCAGACCAGCACGTTCTTAGGCATCTGATGGGGATATCGGCCGACCCAGACGCCGGTTGAGCGGGGGATATCGGATGGCCGATACGCCGGGGCTCCTCCCCCCGGCTACTGGACGATCCCCGTTCGGATGGCGATGGCTACGGCCTGGGCACGATCGTTCGCTCCCAGCTTCTCGAAGATGCGTTCGAGGTGCGTCTTGACCGTGTGGGGGGATATGCCAAGCTCCGAGGCCACCTGCCTCGTGGTGGACCCGTCGGCGACCTTCTGCAGGATCTCCCGCTCGCGCTTCGACAGCGGAGCCGGCCTCGGCTCGTCTCCGGAGGCGGACTGAGCCTCCTCTATGAAGGTCTTGGCCAGCTGAGGATGGATCACGGCGTTGCCCGCGACCGCGTTGCGGGCCGCGTCCACCAGGGCGTCGGGCGATGCGTCCTTCAGGAGGTATCCAGAGACGCCGGCCTGGATGGCGTCCGAGATGGCCCCTCGCGATTCGTCGATCGTGATGAGGATGACTTTGGTGTCCGGCGAGGCCTGGCGGATCCGGCGTGTGGCCTCTATGCCGTCCATCCCGGGCATCCGAACGTCCATGAAGACCACATCGGGTGTCAGGTCCCGGGCCCGTTGGACGGCCTCCTCGCCGCTGCCCGCTTCACCCACGACGACGACCACGTCATCTGAGAGCTCGAGCGCCGTACGCAGCCCCTCTCGGGTCACGGGGTGGTCATCGACGATGAGCGCGCGGATCGGAGGCATCCGGTCTCCTTAACTCTTCGAGGAAGTATCGTAGGTCAAAGCATATGCCCACAGGAACGGCTTGGAGATGAGCGAGCAGGAAGCGACGGTTGAGCGCCGCGAAGAGGAGGCGGATCTAGGCGTTCCCACGCGCGAGGTAGTGCTGGACGCCCTGCGCCAGGTTTACGACCCCGAACTGGGGATAAACATCGTGGACCTGGGTTTGGTGTACGACGTCGAGGTTCGGGACAACGGCGACGTGGACGTCACCTACTCGCTCACCACCATGGGTTGCCCCATAGGTCCACTGATCGAGGACCAGATCCGTGCCTTCCTGGCTCCCGTTCCCGGCATCGGCGAGGTACGGCCGGAATTGGTGTTCCGTCCGCCTTGGACGCCCGAGATGATGTCCGACGAGGCCAAGGCGGCCCTGGGCTTCTTCTGAGGGCCTTACGGGTCTGGGCCCATCGGCGGATGGCGCCACATCGGGACCGCTCTAGCATGGCGGCGTCCAGCAGGAGGAGGGATCCCCGTGAAGGCGTTGCGCGTCCTGACCTGTCTCGTAGTCCTGTCTCTAACATCCGTCCCGGGCGCGGTCGCCTCCGGGGCCCCGGCCTCTCGCAGCGAGGACCTCATCGCCATCGATGGGACCCCCTTCCTCGACAAGATGAAGATCCCGCGCCAGCCGGGTCCCGCCAAGACCGAGCGCGCCCTGTCCGCCGCCTCCACCACCGAGTCCCGGTGCATCGGTTCCACGGATACCCTGGTGCTCGACCTGCCCAGCTGGGACCCCGCCCACCCGGGATCGCAGACCGTTGTCTTCCACAGGGAGACGCCCGCGGGAGCTCCCGGAAGGGCGCGCGTCTGGGTCGCGTGGGATTTCCTCGCAACCGCCTATGGCCCTCCCGACGAGATCACCTGCGACCAGATCTCGTACCTGCAGCAGGCGGCGGACGAGATCATCGAAACCGACGTCCACTACTTCGGCGACTACCTGCCTCGTGGGCCGGGCGGCCAGAACATCGACATCCTTACCTACAACGTCGTGGACGAGTCGTACTACGACCCGGACTTCGGCTCCTTCATCGCGGGCTTCTACTCCTCGTCCTACCAGGCGCTCTTCAACCGGAACATCTTCTTCTTGGACTCGCTCATCTGGACCTTCGGGCTCGGTCCGGATGCTCCCCGTCCCTACGACGTGGAGTCGACGTTCGCCCACGAGCTCGAGCACCTGATCATGCACGATCACGATCCAGACGAGGAATCGTGGATCGATGAGGGCCTGGCCGATCTGGCCATGTACCTCAACGGATTCGGGCATGATGAAGGACACGTCACTTACTACCTGGCCTTCCACCGCAACTCCCTCACCGACTGGCAGAGCAGCTTGGAGGACTACGGCGCCGCCTATCTGTTCCAGCTGTACCTGCTCGAGAACTTCGGCTCGCAGAGCGGGGGGACCTGGGGCAACGCGTGGACGCGCTCGATGGTGAACCGGCAGGCGAACGGTGTCGCCGGAGTGGAGGCAGAGACCGGGGCGGAGTTCTCCGACCTGTTCGACTCGTGGATCATGGCCAACCTCCAGGACACGCCCGGCGTCACCGCGCGCGGCGGGTTCCCCATGGGGTACGAAACCATCGACACGGATCCGTTCGTCACCGCCCGCTTCGGTGCGTGGTCGATCCGCCGGGCCATCAAGGACATCTACGGGGCAGATGCGAACGGGAACCTGCCGATCAGCCGGTACTACGGCGGCGCCACGTCGGGAAGCGTGGAGTTCCCGCTGGGGGCGTCCGCTCCGTACTCGCCGGTCTACAAGAGCTACGGCGGGTCCGAGCCGAGCTTGGCGGTGAGGTTCCGCGGCGACATGGAGTCCGGTGTGGCGCCGGTGGAGGGAACCTACGAGGTCGCGTCGGGATCCGGCCACGAGCTCACGGACCGGACGCTCGCCCTCAGCACGCCCGTTGGAGGCACGCTCAACTTCCAGACGTGGTTCGACATCGAGGAGGAATGGGACTTCGGGTTCGTCGAGGCGTCCACCGATGGGGGAGCCACGTGGACGCAGCTTCCCGGTTCGATCACCAGGACGAGCACCAACCCGTTCGGTTCGACCGCCTGGGCCAACGCCCTGGGTTCGGCCACCTCGACCGACGCGGCCATCACCGGGTCGAGCGGAGGGTGGCTGGCGGCCTCGTTCGAACTGCCCGCGGCCTCGGGTGTCCTGGTGCGGTTCAACTACTACACGGACGAGGCGGTGAACGGGAAGGGCTGGTTCATCGACGACCTGAGCGTTGGTGGCGTGTCCGAGGGCTTCGAGACCGGGGCGCCGGCGTGGACCCTGGGCGGCTGGAAGATCACCACCGGCCTGTTCGCGAACGACTGGGTGGTCGCCTACGCCAACCCCAAGCGTAGCGGGACGGTCTTGACGGGCTACCTGGACGCCTTGGACGCCGGCGACGGCTACTTGCGGGCGGCCATCCTCCTGGACACGACCAAGCTCACCAGCGATCGGGTCGTCGTCGTCTTCGCCAACAGACCTGCCGAGGACGCCTTCGACGCCGGCTATCTGCTGCTGGTCAGGAAGAAGGGTTGACAAGGGGGGCGCGGCCGGGGAGCAAACGCGCCCCCCGCCCCCCCCCCCCCCCCCGGGAAACCACCAGGGTGGGAGACATTCGGCCGGGGGGGCGCGTCGCAGGGAGACCCCCCGGGTGAAAAGC
>CAZHRY010000047.1:0-4331 GCA_964535065.1 uncultured Actinomycetes bacterium | reverse complement strand
GGGGCTTCGGGGTGGGGGTCGGGGGGGGGGGGCGCCCGGGGGGGGGGGGGGGGGGCCCCCCCCCCCCCCCCCCCCCCGCCCCAGCCGCCGGGAATCCGACCTGTGAGGTAGACTTTCGTCCGTGGGGTCGCTTCGCAGGGAGACCGACGTGGTCATAAGCCAGGAAGAACATCTCCAAGAGCTGAGCAAGGGTTATCGCTTCGGCTGGAGGGACGACCCCCACTACGTCTTCGAGCCGAAGAAGGGCCTGTCCCCCGAGGTCGTGGAGGAGATCTCCTACCTCAAGTCCGAGCCGGACTGGATGCGCAAGAGACGATTGAAGGCGCTGGCCCACTTCGAGCAGCGGCCTATGCCCTGGTGGGGTGCCGACCTGTCCGAGATCGACTTCCAGGACATCTACTACTTCATCCGCTCTACCGAGAAGCAGGCCCAGAGCTGGGAGGACCTGCCCGAGGACATCCGGGGCACCTGGGACAAGCTGGGGATACCGGAGGCGGAGAAGAAGTACCTGGGTGGCGTGAGTGCCCAGTACGAGAGCGAGGTCGTGTACCACAAGATCAAGCAGGAACTGGACGACATGGGCGTGCTGTTCTCCGACATGGATACGGCCCTGCGTGAGCACCCCGACATCGTCCGGGAGCACTTCGGAACCATCATCCCCGCCAACGACAACAAGTTCGCGGCACTCAACACCGCCGTGTGGTCCGGCGGATCCTTCATCTACGTGCCGCCGGGTGTGCAGGTGGACATCCCGCTGCAGGCGTACTTCAGGATCAACGCGGAGAACATGGGCCAGTTCGAGCGGACGCTGATCATCGCCGACGAGGGGTCCTACGTTCACTACGTGGAGGGGTGCTCCGCACCCATCTACACGAGCGACTCGCTGCACTCCGCCGTGGTCGAGATCGTCGCCAAGCGAGGGGCGCGCGTGCGCTACACGACCATCCAGAACTGGTCCACCAACGTCTACAACCTGGTCACCAAGCGCGCCGTGGCGCACGAGGAGGCCGTGATGGAGTGGGTGGACGGCAACATCGGGTCGAAGGTGACGATGAAGTATCCGTCGATCTACCTCCTGGGCCAGGGGGCGCGGGGCGAGATCTTGAGCGTGGCTTTCGCCGGGAAGGGGCAGCACACAGATGCCGGCGGCAAGGCCATCCACGCCGCTCCCCACACCACGAGCGTGATCACGAGCAAGTCGGTGTCTAAGGATGGCGGCCGCACGGGCTACAGGGGCCTGGTCAGGGTGGAGCCGGAGGCCCACCACGCCAAGAGCACGGTCCGTTGCGATGCGTTGATCCTGGACGACTCCTCGCGGTCGGACACCTACCCGTACATCGAAGTCGAGGACGAGACGGCCGCGCTCGGGCATGAGGCCACCGTCTCCAAGGTGGGGGAAGACCAGCTCTTCTACCTCCAGAGCCGCGGTCTCTCTGAGGCAGAGGCGACTGCCATGATCGTGAACGGGTTCATCGAGCCGATCACCCGGGAGCTGCCCATGGAGTACGCGGTAGAGCTGAACAGGCTGGTAGAGCTTCAGATGGAGGGCTCGGTCGGCTAGGCCGGGCAAGCGTGATGAAGGCCGATCTGACGAGCTTCGACGAGCGCGCCCTGGAAGGGTTGCCCCAGGCCACGCCGTGGATGGCGGACCTGCGCCGCACGGCCTGGGAGCAGTACGAGGCGCTCCCGGTTCCGTCACAGGAAACCGAGGAGTGGCGCTACACGGACCTGTCGGACTTCGAGCTGGACTTCGAGCCGCAGGGCGGCTCGTCTGTAGAGCTCACGGACCTGGATCCCGGGTCGGTCGCGAAAGGTGTCGTGCTCGCCGACCTCGACGTGGCTGCTGAAGAGCAAGCCGAACTCGTGAGCCGATATCTGCACCAACTCGTTCCCACGAAGCGGAGCAAGTTCACGGCCCTGCACGGGGCTTTCCGCACCGGCGGGACGTTGCTGTACGTCCCTGCCGACGTGGCCGTCGAGGTGCCGCTGCAGACCGTGACGCGGATCGACGCCGACGAGGCGGCCGTCTTCCCGCACACGCTGATCGTGGTGGGCGCCGGGGCCGAGGTGACGTTCATCGACCGGTTCACGTCGGGCGATCTCGGCCGGGCCTTCTCGGACGCGATAGCGGAGATACACCTCGGCCCCGGCGCCCACGTTCGCTATGTCTCCATCCAGGAGTGGGGCGCGGGCGTGACACATCTGGGCGTCGTCAGGGCGGAGGTGGGACGGGACGCCGAGCTGCGGATGCTGTCGGTGGGCTTCGGAGCGGACCTGGCCCGCGTCGAGAGCGAGGTCGTGCTGGCCGAGCCCGGGGGGTTCTCCGAGCAGCTCGGGGTGTTCTTCGCAGACGGCGACCAGCACTTCGACCACCGCTCGATACAGGACCACGCAGCGCCCAACTGCACGAGCGACCTGCTGTACAAGGGTGCCCTGCGTGACGAGTCGCGCGCGGTCTACAGCGGCTGGGTCCACGTGAGGCCTGGCGCCCAGAAGACCGATGCCATGCAGACCTCCCGCAACATGGTCCTGTCGGAGAGGGCCAAAGCTGACGCGATCCCGAACCTGGAGATAGAAGCGAACGACGTTAGGTGCGGGCACGCTGCGTCCGTCGGACCCGTGGATGAGGAGGCCGTCTACTACTTCCAGTCGCGGGGTATCCCCCGCGACGAAGCGGAACGGCTCATCGTGACCGGCTTCTTCCAAGAGGTGCTGGACCGGGTCCAGGTGCGAGCGGTGCGCGAGGAGGCGGAAGCCTCCATCGCAGAGGAGATCGGAGGGGCGGGTCGATGGCGACGGTGAGGGTCTGCTCTGTCTCACAGGTCCCTCCTCCGGGGGAGGGTCTCCGGTTCCAGGCCGGCGCCGTGGAGGTGGCCTTGATCAACCTCGGAGGAGGCGGTCTGCGGGCGATCGAGGCCATGTGTTCCCACGCCAGGGCCTACCTGGATGAGGGAGAGGTCGATGTGGACGCGCGCACGATCGAGTGTCCCCGCCACGGCTCCGTGTTCGAACTGGACTCGGGCAGGCCGCTCTCCCTGCCGGCCACGGTCCCCGTGCGGACGTGCCAAGTGACCATAGACGGCGACGACGTTCTGATAGAGGTGTGAACATGAGCATGAACGGTCCGGCGACCCTGGAGATACAGGGCCTCCGCGCCTCGGTGGAAGGCAAAGAGATCCTGAAGGGGATCGATCTCGTCGTCCGCCAGGGCGAGATACATGCCCTGATGGGGCCTAACGGGTCGGGCAAGTCGACCTTGAGCAACGTGATCATGGGCAGACCCGGCTACGAGGTCGCGCATGGGAGGGTCCTGTTCAACGGAGAGGACATCACCTCCCTCACACCGGACGATCGGGCCAAGCGCGGGCTGTTCCTCGCGATGCAGTACCCGACGGAGGTCCCCGGCGTGTCAGTGGTCAACTTCCTCAGGACCGCCTACCAGTCCGTCAAGGGCCAGAAGGTGAGCGCCCTGGAGTTCAGGAAGCACATGAAGGCGCAGATGGATCGGCTGGGGATCGAGGACGCGATGGTCCAGCGTTACGTGAACCAGGGGTTCTCCGGCGGCGAGAAGAAGCGGAACGAGGTGCTGCAGCTCGCGGTCCTGGAGCCGCGGGTCGCCATCCTGGACGAGACGGATTCGGGTCTGGACATCGATTCGCTGAAGCTGGTGGCCGAGAGCGTCAACGAGTTGGTGGGTCCCGAGCTGGGGGTATTGGTGATAACGCACTACCAGCGGATGCTGAACTACATCACGCCGCAGCGCGTTCACGTGATGCTCGACGGGCGTATCGTTAGGTCCGGCGGAGCCGAGCTGGCGCAGGAGCTGGAGGCCAAGGGCTACGAGGGCATCCGCGCCGAGCTGGGTGCGGGCGCCGAAGGGGAGTGAGGATGGCGACGCTCGACGTCGAGAGGGTCCGCCGGGACTTCCCGATCCTGTCGCGCGTCGAGAACGGCAACCCTCTCGTCTACCTGGATTCCGCGGCGACCTCCCAGAAGCCCGCGCAGGTCATCGAAGCCGAGTCCGACTTCTACCGCTTGCACAACGCGAACGCCCACCGGGGCATCTACACGCTGGGAGAGGAGGCGACGGAGGCATTCGAGGGGGCGCGGGCCAGGATCGCGGCCTTCTTCGGGGTCGGTGACCCTGCTCGGCTCGTCTTCACACGCGGGACGACGGAGGCGACGAACCTGGTCGCTCAGGGCTGGGGTCGCAGGTTCGTCCGCGAGGGCGACGAGATCCTGCTGACCGAGATGGAGCACCACTCGAACATCGTGCCTTGGCAGATGCTCGCCGGAGCCACCGGGGCCGAGCTACGGTACATCGGCCTGAC
>CAZHRY010000046.1:9959-19232 GCA_964535065.1 uncultured Actinomycetes bacterium | reverse complement strand
TAGCGCGTCTGACTGGGGGTCAGAAGGTCGCCGGTTCGAATCCGGCCGGCCCGACAGATGAAGGGGACCTCGGGTGATCCGTCGCCGGCATCCTCCCGGGTGCTCACCGTTCCCAACCTGATCTCGCTGTTCCGCATCGCGCTCATCCCGGTGCTCGTGCTCCTGATCCTGGACCACGACACGACGACGGCCGGGGTGCTCGTGTACGCCGCGGTCATGGCGACCGACTGGGTGGACGGCTTCGTGGCGCGCCGCACCGGCCAGGTCTCGGAACTGGGCAAGGTGCTGGACCCGGTGGCCGACCGGCTGGCGATCGCTTCGGGCTTGATCGCTTTGGCCGTGCGGGGTGCGTTCCCGTGGTGGGCTGCGGCGCTCATCCTCGTCCGCGATGTCGCGATCCTGATCGCTGGAGCGGCCCTTCTGGCCGGCAAACGTGTGCGCATCGACGTCAGGTGGATCGGCAAGATCGCGACCTTCTCTCTGATGTCGGCCGTGCCCTGGATCTCGTGGGGGAACCTCGAGCTTCCACTCGCCGAGGTGGCGCTGGTGTGCGGATGGGCGGCCTTCGCCGCGGGGATCGTCGAGTACTACGTGGCGGCGCTGGTCTACGCGCGAGACATCAGGCGAGCCGTCGCCGCAGCCTGATCCGCGTGTGCCGCGAACGTGACCAGGGGATATCTTTGCCGCGTACGCCAACCCAGGAGGAGTGAGGCTAGGTGGAGTTCCCCCAGGACCTTAGGTACACCAAGGACCACGAGTGGGCAAGGCTGGAAGACGGCAGGATACGGGTCGGGATCACCGACTTCGCCCAGGACGCGCTTGGCGACGTCGTCTACGTGGACCTGCCCGACGCGGGTGCCGCGGTGGAGGCGGAGACCCCGCTCGGGGAGCTGGAGTCCACCAAGTCCGTCTCGGACGTGATCAGCCCGGTTTCGGGAACGATCGTCGAGCGCAACCAGGCGGTGAGTGACCGGCCGGAGTTGGTGAACCAGCAGCCGTACGGCGATGGATGGCTGGTGCTGATAGAACCAAGCGACCCGGGGGCGTTCGAGGGCCTGATGACGGCCGCGGACTACGAGGGGTTCGTCGGATCAGGCGGCTGACCTGCGCCAACGCGAACCCTGAACCGGGCTCTATCGCTGCTCAAGGGTGAGGTAGTTGCGCGGTCGAGGGTTGAGTACAGGACAGGTTGACCCTTGGTGAGCCCTGCGATACCGTCCGCACGAGATGCAGGTCGAGAGAGGCGCCGAAACCGGGACCTCTACGCGACCCGTGACGGGAGGGGAAGCTGACGGTGTTCTGCACCCACTGTGGACATCCCAACCACGATGACGCGCGCTTCTGCAGCGGGTGCGGACATCCGCTGCAGGGAGAGGTCACCCTCTCGCTCCAGGCGGCCGAAGCCGAGGAAGAGGATCACGACGAGTTCCCCTTCCCGCACGATGAGCTGGAGGAGGGACAGTCTCTCCTTCTGGTCAAGAGGGGGCCGAACGCGGGGTCGACCTTCCTGCTGGATCAAGACTCCACGTCCGTGGGCAGGGATCCGGCGAGCGTCGTGTTCCTGGACGACGTGACGGTCTCCCGCAAGCACGCGGTCTTCGAACGGCGCGCGGCAGAGTGGTTCGTCCGCGACCTCGGGAGCCTGAACGGTACCTACGTCAACGGCGAGCAGGTGGACGAGACCAAGCTGGCGGCGGGCGACGAGGTGCAGATAGGCAAGTTCAAACTGACCTTCTTCGTATCTGGGGAGTGATGAAGTGGCGGGAACGCGTGATTACCAGTCGATCGGTGAGGTCTTGATCGCCGTCAAGACGGAGTTCCCGGATATCACCATCTCCAAGATCCGTTTCCTGGAGTCCGAGGGGCTGATCGGACCGGAGCGCACTCCATCGGGCTACCGCAAGTTCTACTCCGACGACGTGGAGCGGCTGAAGTCGATCCTTCGGATGCAGCGCGACGAATACCTGCCCCTGAAGGTCATCAAGGAGAGGCTGGCCAGGCTGGACGCGGGCCAGGGCATCGAAGACCTGATGGAGGGGGAGGCCGGTAGCGCGGAAGGGAACGGCCCGGTGAGCGCCGCCGAGGAGCTGGCCGAGGCCCCGACGGGTCTTCAGATGTCCTTGGAGGAGATGTCGGCGGCGACGGGGATCGACCGGGATCGCATCAAGGAGCTCGAGGGGTTCGGGATAGTCTGCTCCCACGGGCCCGAAGGGGCGCGCTACTACGACGGTGACGACTACATCGTGCTGTCGATCGTCAAGGATTTCCTGTCCCACGGCATCGAGCCGCGGCACCTGACCATGTACAAGCACTTCTCCGAACGTGAGTCCGCCTTCTTCGAGGCGCTGGTCGCTCCGATGCTTAGGCAGAAGAACCCCGACGCCCGGCGCGCGGCGTCCCAGACCCTTGCCGACCTGTCGGCGACGTCCCGCAAGATCAAGCAGGCGCTGCTCCGCAACGCTCTGCGAGAGCATCTGACGTCGGCGTGAACACCCTGCGCCTGCGGTTGGCGGCCGGGGCGTGCGTGGCCTTAGTGCTGGCGGGTCAAGTCGCCCTGGTCGGTGCGGCGCCCACAGGGCTCAAGCCTCCTCCGCCGACCCCCGTCGACGGCAGGCCCTCGGCGTTCCAGACCACGCTGGCAACTCCGGCCGATGCGCTGCACCAGCCGGAGGTTGGGGCGGCTGCGGCGGTGCTGGTTGACCTTCAGCGCGGGGTTACGCTCTACGAGAAGGCGCCGGTGCAGCCGCGCCCCGTCGCGAGCCTGACCAAGGTCATGACCGCGCTGCTGGCGCTGGAGAACGCGGAACCGAGCGACGAGGTCGTGGTGGATCCGCGGGCGGTGTTCGATCCGGGCGACTATGGGGCGGGCTCCACGCTTGGCCTAAGAGCGGGGGAGCGGGTCACGGTCGAGAACCTCCTGTACGCGCTGCTGCTGGGCTCTGCGAACGACGCTGCCGTGGCTCTGGCGATCCACCTCGCCGGGAGCCAGGAGGCGTTCGTGGGGATGATGAACGAGCGAGCTGCCGAGCTGGGCATGACCGCCACCGAGTTCCGGTCACCCAACGGCCTGGACGATAGGGGGAAGTCCTCGGTTGCGGACCTTGTCCGCCTGGTGCAGGTGGTGGACGGGATACCGGAGTTCCGCCGGATCGAGGCCGCGCGGTTCCGAACGATCCCAGCGCCCAGGGGACCCGATCGCAGGATCCAGAACAGGAACGTCCTTCTGTGGCTGTACCCGGGCGCCGACGGGATGAAGACCGGGTACACGTACGGCGCCGGTTACTGCCTGATCGCCACCGCGGAGCGTGACGGCAGGCGACTGGCGGTGATCGTGCTGGACGCGCCGCGCGAGGCCTTCTCGACGGCAGCGGCGCTGCTGAACCACGGCTTCGAGGCCTTCGCCGAGAGGACCTTCGTGGCCGAAGGCGAACAGGTGGGCGACGTCGCGCTGCCCGGCGGCAGCGTCCCGGTCGTCGCGGGTCTGGACCTGACGGGCCTCGTGTCGGCGGCCGACGCCGGCAAGGTGAGAACACGCATCAGGGTCGCGGCGTCGGCCGCCTTCCCGCCGGCTCCCGGCGAGCAGGTGGCGACCCTGGTAGTGACGGTGGGAGGTGAGGTCGTGGGGACCGTGCCGCTGCTCGCAGCCACCGTGCCGCCCCCGGAGAGCAGCGAGGGACCATGGTGGCTGCGAGCTTCGTCGGCGGTAGCCGGCGCGGTCGCAGACGTCATCGGGGCGATCGCGGACTGAGCAGCCGAGCCATCGCGGATCGATCGTTGGGTGGCGGGACGGACACCGAGCGGCTTCAGCGGTCACGCGCCGGACGCCTGTTAGCATCGCGGTCATGTCGGAGGTCGCGAGCGTCCTTTTCGGACGCGAGGACGTCCGCCGAAGGGTCGAGGAGCTCGGCCGCACGATAACCGGGGACTACGTGGGGCGACAGCCCGTGCTCGTCTCGGTCCTCAAGGGCGGCGCGGTGTTCCTCGCGGACCTGATCCGCGCCGTCGACCTGCCACTCGAGGTGCACTTCATGGCCATCAGCCGCTACGCGGGGGCCGACGAGTCGCTCGGCCGCGTCCAGATCCTCCTGGACTTGGAGGTGGACCTGGGCGGCCGCGACGTGATCCTGGTTGAGGACATCGTGGACACCGGCCTGACCTCCAGGTACCTGATGTCGGTGCTGCGTTCGCGGGGCCCGGCCTCGCTCGAGCTGTGCACGCTGCTGGACAAGTCCGCCAGGCGCATAGTGCCTCTGACGCCCCGCTACGCGGGGTTCGATTGCCCGGACAGATTCGTCATCGGATACGGTCTGGACTACAAGGAGAGGTACCGCAACCTGCCCGACATCCTCCGCGTGGACGACATGGCGGCGCTCAAGGCCGATGTGGACGTCTTGTCCCATCTGCTCACCGGCGCGGCCGCCTGAGTTGCCCGTTCAGGGGGCCGTCGCTACGCTGGCTGAGCGATGATCGAGATGGAGCTGACCGGGGTCCGGGTGGAGTTGCCCAGCAACCAGCCCATCGTCCTTCTCCGCGAACGCGGGGGAGAGCGATACCTGCCCATCTGGATCGGCGCCGCCGAGGCGGCCGCCATCGCCCTCAGCCTCCAGGGGGTCGTGACCCCACGGCCCATGACCCACGACCTCATGAAGAACATCCTCGAGGACCTGGCGGTCAGCGTTCACCGCATAGTCGTGACCGAGCTGCGCGACTCCACCTTCTTCGCGACGATCCAGATGCGGCGCGGCGACGACACCTACGAGATCTCGTCGCGCCCCTCGGATGCGATCGCGCTGGCCGTGAGGTTCTCCACGCCGATCTTCGCCAGTGAGGAGGTCCTGGAGGAGGCGGCGATCCTCATCCCTGAAGACGAAGACGAAGAGGTCGAGAAGTTCCGGGAATTCCTGGACAACGTCAGTCCGGAGGATTTCGCGCACTGACCCGCGAGCAGGCCGGTCCGGCCTCTCAGCCGTAGAAGAAGACCGTGACCCAGAGTGCTCCGTCGCGACGGACCGCGCCGATCGCGACCTTGGTGAAGGTCCGGTTCAGGATATTGTGACGGTGACCGAGACTCGCCATGAAGGCCTTGTGCAGGTCCTTGGCCGTTCCACCGGTGACCCCCACGTTCTCGCCCCAGTAGTTCCAGCTGCGGCCCTTCAGGTAGTAGCTGGAGGGGTTCGAGGTGTGGAAGAGATCTCCGGTGCGGGCCATCTTCAGGCTGTGGCGACGGGCGAGCTTGGATATCTCCAGGTCCAGGTTGACGCCCCTGATGTCGTGGTTCCACCGCGAGACGTTGGTGAGGCGCTTCATTTCGCCGCGGTCGTGGATCCCGGCCTGGGCAGCGGGGGCGAACATGCCGGCGAGGATGCCCGCCGCGACGGTAGCTATCGCCGCCTTCTTCAACCTGCCCGTCGTGCTCATCTGCGTGTCGCCTCTCCTGGCTCCCCACCCGGCCGGCGTATGGCCCGGTTTGACTAGTTGGGTCATCGGTCAAGGCCGGGGGTCACTTGAGCTTCGTCGAGTGGCCTTGCCTGGCAAGGTGTATGCGAGGCTTGACGCGGGGCGTGGGGACCCGTACGCTGCGGAATCACATGGCCGTAATCCCTTCCCAACGGAGCGTGCAGGTATGAGCGAGCAGGGTTTCGCGGCACCCGAGGTCTGCAAGATCGTCGGCATCTCGTATCGCCAGCTGGACTACTGGGACCGGACCGAGCTGCTCGCGCCGTCCCTGCGCGTGGCGTCGGGGAGCGGGACACAGAGGCGGTACTCCTTCGAGGACCTCGTGCGCCTGAAGGTCATCAAGAAGCTGCTGGACACAGGGGTGTCCCTGCAGAGGATCCGGAGGGTCGCTGCGCACCTGCGCTCGATCGACAGGTCGTTGTCCGGCGTCACTCTGATGTCCGACGGCAAGAACGTGTACGAGGCGCATTCGCCGGATGCGATCGTGGACCTGCTGAAGCAGGGGCAGGGCGTGTTCGCCATAGCCGTGGATCGCGTGTGGGACGACGTAGAGGTAACGCTGGCGAAGAAGGCGAGCAGGTCGGTGCGGCGCAAGGCCGCGGCAGGAGGGTCGTGAGCGCCCAGCCGCTCCCGGACAGCCCCCTCCTGAAGAGCGACACCGTCGGTTTCGCGCACGCCTCAGAGCGGCAGTTCGCGCGGCTGCTGGACTTCTACCAGATCGAATGGGAGTACGAGCCGACGTCGTTCGACATCGCGTGGGATCGAGAGGGGCGCGTGGTCCAGCGCTTCACGCCCGACTTCTACCTTCCCGAATTCGACCTGTTCATCGAGATCACGACCCTCAACCAGAAGCTCGTCACGAAGAAGAACCGGAAGGTCCGGCGGCTGCGCGAGCGTTACCCTGAGATCAGGTGCAAGGTCTTCTACCAGAAGGACTACCTGTCGCTGGTGAACAAGTACGGGCTCGAGGACGTCTCGGGCTGACCCGCGTTCAGCTTCCGTAAACTCGTCGCCGTGAAGTTCGCGCCCCATACGGACGTCGACGTCCACGAGATGCTGGCCCGTCTAGGGCTGGCTTCCCTGGACGACCTGTTCCAGCAGATCCCGCCCGGCGTCCGGCTGGGCCGTGCGCTGCAGATCCCGCCAGGCGTTTCGGAGCAGGAGATCCTGGCCGACGTCGGCGCCCTGGCGCGACGCAACCGCTCGATGGACGACGTGGTCTGCTTCTCGGGGGGAGGCGCCTATGATCACTTCGTTCCGAGCGTCGTATGGGCTCTGGCGGGGAGGTCGGAGTTCTACACCTCCTACACGCCCTACCAGCCGGAGCTGTCCCAGGGCGTGCTTCAGGCGCTCTTCGAGTTCCAGTCGATGATCTGCGAGTTGACCGGGCTGGAGGTCTCGAACGCGTCCCTGTACGACGGGGCGACGGCCCTGGTCGAGGCCGTGAACATGGCACGGACGGGAGAGCGGCAGCGTGTGCTCGTATCCGAAGGTGTTAACGATCGTTACACGGACACCCTTCGGACCTTCGCCCGCGGTGCGGGCTACCCGGTCGAGGTCTTCACGGGCGTGTCCGAGCTCGGCCCCGATGTGGCTGCGATCGTGGTTCAGCACCCGAACGGGCTGGGACTCCTGGAGGATGTCCGGGCGCTGGCGGATGCGGCTCACGCGGCCGGAGCGAAGCTCATACAGGTCTTCGACCCGACGTCCCTGGGCGTCTTGGCGCCGCCCGGGGAGCTGGGGGCGGACATAGCGGTTGCAGAGGGGCAGCCGCTGGGGAACCACCTGAACTTCGGCGGGCCGTACCTGGGGCTCATCGCCGCGAGGATGGCCGACGTCCGGCGCATGCCCGGGCGGATCGTGGGCGAGACGCAGGATGTGGACGGCCGGGTCGGGTACGTCCTGACGCTTCAGGCCAGGGAGCAGCACATACGACGCGAGAAAGCCACCTCCAACATCTGCACGAACCAGACGTTGATGGCCCTGGCCGCGACCGTCTACCTGGCGTGGCTCGGGCCCGACGGGCTCGCCGAGCTGGGGCGCCAGTGCATGTCGAAGGCCGCGTACGCCTTCGAGCGGCTCACCGCCGTGCCGGGCGTAGAACCGGCCGCGCCCGGAGCCGCGTTCTTCAAGGAGTTCCCGGTCAGGCTGCCCCGAAATGCTGCCCAGGTGCGCGATGAGCTGTTGGAGCGGGGGTTCCTGGCCGGCGTGCCTCACGGGGACGACGTGCTGGCGGTGGCCGTGACCGAGCGCCGCACCCGCTCCGAGATTGACTCGTTCGCCGCAGCGATGCAGGAGGTGCTGGCCTCGTGACGCAGGGCGCTCCGGTCCGCCGTCAGGGTCCTCCGGGGCAGGGGACGATCATGGACGCGTCCCGCCCGGGCCGGCGTGCGTTCAACTTCCCCGATCTGGACGTGGAGCCCGTCGCGGCGCCGGAGGGTTTCGGACGCGAGGCGGCCCCCAGGCTGCCGGAGGTGGCCGAGCGCGATCTCGTGACCCACTACACGCGGCTCTCGCAGCAGAACTACGGCGTCGATACCGGCTTCTACCCGCTCGGGTCCTGCTCGATGAAGTACAACCCGAAAGCTGCCGAGGCGGCTGCGGCGCTCCCCGGGTTCTCTCGCCTGCATCCACTGCAGCCCGACGACAGCGTCCAGGGCGTGCTGGAGCTGCTGTGGCGGCTGGAGGGGGCGTTGTGCGAGATCACCGGGATGGCCAAGGCGACCCTTCAGCCTCCCGCGGGGGCCTGCGGTGAGCTGACCGGCCTGCTGATCATGCGGGCGCACCACGAGCGTGCCGGCTCGCCTCGGAAGAAGGTCCTGATCCCTGACTCGGCCCACGGGACCAACCCGGCCAGCGTCCGGCTGGGAGGGTTCGAGGCCGTGGCCGTCCCGTCGGACGCCCGGGGCCTGGTGGACGTGGAGGCGTTGAAGCCCCTCGTCGACGAAGAGGTCGCGGGCTTGATGCTGACCAACCCGAACACCCTGGGCCTGTTCGAGGAGCAGATCGAGGCGATCACCGGGCTGGTGCACGAGGTGGGAGGGCTCGTCTACTACGACGGCGCCAACCTGAACGCGATAATGGGACGGGCCAGGCCCGGGGACATGGGCTTCGACATCGTCCACATCAACACGCACAAGACCTTCGCGACGCCGCACGGGGGAGGGGGGCCCGGAGCCGGCCCGGTCGGCGTCACCGAGCGGCTCGTGCCGTTCCTGCCGGTCCCGCGCGTCGAGCGTTCCGAAGACGGATCGTTCCGCCTCGATGATGCCGGATCGGAGTCGATCGGGCGCACGCACGCCTTCCACGGCAACGTCGGCGTCCTCGTGCGGGCCTACGCCTACGTGTTCCTGCACGGATCCGACGGGTTGGCGGAGGTGAGCGAGAGAGCGGTTCTGAACGCCAACTATCTCGCCGCTCTGCTCTCGGACGTCCTGCCGCTGGCTCACCCCGACGTGCGCCCGATGCACGAGTTCGTGGCGACCGCCGAGGTGCTCAGGGAGGAGACGGGCGTCAGGGCGATGGACATCGCCAAGCGCCTGATAGACCTGGGCTTCCACCCCTCGACGGTGTATTTCCCGCTCGTGGTGGAGGAAGCCATGATGATGGAGCCCACCGAGACCGAGACGAGAGAGACGCTGGAGGCCTTCGCGGGAGCCGTCAGACAAGCTCTGGGCGAAGCGCGGACATCGCCGGACCTGCTGGCTCAGGCTCCGGTCACGACACCGGTGGGGCGGCTGGACGAGGCCCAGGCAGCCAGGCGGCTCAAGCTCCGCTGGTAGGAGCGGCCGGGGCGGGACGAAAAGCAGAAGGGGC
>CAZHRY010000046.1:0-9949 GCA_964535065.1 uncultured Actinomycetes bacterium | reverse complement strand
ACAACGGCGGGGGGGGGGGGCTTCCCGACCCCCCCCCCCGCCCCTTCTCATCCGGTCAGCCGGGCGCTTACGCCTCCCGGCGGCGTCTGGCCGCTGCCAGGGCGGCCAGACCGATCAGGCCGAGCAAGCCGGCGAAGGTGCCGAGCTTGAGAGCCTCCGAACCCGTGAAGGCCGTCGGCTTCGGCGGGATCGGCGGATTCTCGACCTCGACGATGGTGACGAACGCGTCATCGTCGTCTTCGACTTCCTTGCCGAGGACGTCGGTGCCGGTGGCGGTCGCGACGTTGGTGACGAGCACTTCGTCTTCGGGAAGGGTCCAGTCCTTGGTGAGGGTCACAGACTCACCGGGTGCCAGCTCGTCGATGTCCCCGATGTGACCGATGACGTCGTCATCGACCGTGACGTCGTAGAGGGTCGTGTCGCCGGTGTTGGTGACGACGTAGGTGTAGGTCACCACGTCGCCGGGGTTGCCGCTGTCCGGGCTGACCGTCTTGACGATCCGGATGTCCGGGTGGATCAGGTCCACCTCATGGTCATCCTGGTCGGTCGTCTCGCGGCCGTCGTCGGACTTACCGGTGACCGTTGCCGTGTTCGGCAACGGGTCCGGGTCGGAGTCGGTCACCACGTGCGTGCACGTGTAGCTCCAGACCTCACCCGGCTCCAGGGCCGAGTCGCCGTCGTCACCGGAGACGTAGACCGGCGCGCCCTCGTTGCAGTTGGGGTCGGTGACGGTCACGTCGTACAGGGTCTCGTCCGTGGTCAACTGGACGGTGAAGTCGTACGTGATCGTGTCGCCAACGTGCGCGAGGTCCGGGCCGCCCTTCTCGATGTCGATGCCGATGGGCGGGCAGTTGACGGTGACGCTGGCGTCATCGTCGTCCCCGGGCCCGTTCGAGATCGTCACGACCGCGGTGTTGTCGAGCGTGGCGCAGTCCGTGTAGTCGGTATCTGCCGACACGTGGACCGTGTAGGAGGCGCCCTGGCCCTCACCGGGGCTCATGTCCCCGAACTCACAGGTCAGGGTTCCGCCCGAGATCTCGCAGAACTGGGCTCCGCTGCCGCCGTCGATCTGCCAATCCACGTCTCCGGGCAGGTCGTCGGTCAGGACGACGTCCTTGGCGACGCCGGGTCCGTTGTTCCAGACCGTGATGTTGAACCCGATGGGCTCTCCGGCATCAACCGTGTCGTCGTCCGCCTCCTTCTCCACCTGGATACCGGGGCAGTCGACCGTGATGTAGACGGGTCCGGCGGTGACGACCGTGTTGTTCGACGCATCGACGGATGCGCTGTTCGCCACGGTCCCGCACGTGTCGGTCGTGGTGGGGGAGCTGATGTGGACAGAGGCGCTGTCGCCGTCGTCCAGGTCGAACCCGTTGCCTCCACAGGTCAGGGTGCCGCCAACGATCCCGCAGTCCCAGCCCCCGGTCACGCTGTCGAAGGACCAGTCGAGGCCGGGATCGGTCGGAAGGATGTCGGTCATCTCGACATCGAACGCGACGCCGTCGCCGTTGTTGGTGACGGTGATCGTGTAGCCGATGTCCTCACCGGCGTTCACCGTGCCGGCGTCCGCGGTCTTGGTGATCGCCAGCGCCGGGCAGTTCACCGTGATCACGACTGGCCCCGTGCTGGGCGATCCGTTGTTGAGCGAAGCAGCAGAGGCGCCGTTCTCCACAGTGCCGCAGGTTGCCGCAGTGGTCGGGGAGTAGATGTGGACCGACGCGCTCGCGCCGGCCGCCAGGTTGAAGTTGGATCCTCCACACGTGAGTGTGCCCAGCGCGATCGCGCAGTTCCACCCACCCGTGACGTTGTTGAACGACCAGCTGAGACCGGGGTCGGTCGGAAGAACGTCGTTCATCGTCACGCTCTTCGCCACGCCATCGCCGTTGTTGGTGACCGTGATGGTGTAGCCGATCTGCTCGCCGGCGTTCACGGTCGAAGCGTCGGCCGTCTTGGTGATGTCGAGCGAGGGGTGCAGGACGTCCACGACGCAATCCGAGGTATCGGAGACCGTCGCGTTGGACGTCTGTCCCTTCGCCGTTGCTGTGACCGTGTTCGTCAGAGGGTCGGGGGACCCGGTGACCGTGTACTGGAAGGTCTTGGTGACCGATGCTCCCGCGGCCAGGGTGGATCCGAACCCGGAAAGGGTTCCGCCCAAGAGCGGGTCGCTGACCACCAGGTTCGTCAAGTTGTCCTGGCCGGTGTTCGTGACCGTGATCGAGTAGGTGATGACGTCCCCGACCGTGGCCGACGCGGGGCAGGACTTGGTGACGTTCAGGCCGGGGAGCAGGATGTTGCCCGCCTGCTTCAGCGGGATGTCCTGCTGGCCCGTGGTGATGTTGCCGCCGCCGACCACGTCTGCGTCGTCCAGGGATGCGTGGATGTTGCCGGTGACGTTTCCGGGGTTGGGGTCGCAGTACAGGACCACGACCATCCGCAGGATGATCGTGTCGCCGCCGTCCACGCCATCGACCTTGATGCTGGTCTCGAGCCGATCCTTGCCTGCGGTGATGAAGCTCTCGGAAACGATCGTTGCGGCCTCGTTGCCGTCGAGGTTCTTGTTGCCGGTGTCCGGCGAGTTGATGCTGGCCGAGACGATGTCGTTGAAGCCGACCTTGGCGCCGGACGTCGTCTGCCCGTCGTAGGTGAAGTCGAGTTCGATCGAACCGGTGCCGGCTCCGGGCTCGGCAACGATCTGGGTGAAGTAGACGACCCTGTCGCCGCACGCGAAGTCGCCGCCCTCGAGGGACTCGACGACGCCGGTCGTCTTGCTGATGGTGCGGTCGTTGTACGCGCCACCTGCGCCAGTCGTGTGGTTGTATGTGAACGGGCCGGCCGCGATGAAGTCGAGACCGATGTCGCCCGCGTCGAGCGTGGCGGGGGGCCTCGGCCCGGCCACGGCGTTGGCCGGCGATCCTGCGCTGTCACCTCCGCGCTCCAGGCCTACTCCGGCGCGTGCAACGAGCATGCCCGACTGGCCCAGCGCGAACGACGTGATGAGAAGAAGAGAGAACAAGGAAGCGGCGGACCGCTTCCGGGTGAAGCCTCCCGGCTTCCTGATCCTTGACCGGATGTCCATGTCTGACCCCCCAGCTGGTCGACGCCCGAACCTATGTCGTCACCCGGGAGAGGGGGAGGCGTCTCGGTCCCTTTCCCCCTCCCCACCACACAAGCTACGCCCGCGCTCGGAGGTACGCCATTGGACCAAAGCCTCGGCGCAACCTTTCCGTCGGGCGTAGTCCTTTCGGACCACCGGCAAGAGTGTGCGCTAGATGTGGTCGCCGCCACAAACCTGCAGGCCAGAGGCTTGCGGGGGAGGGGTTCGGGCGGCCCGCCGCGGAAGGCAGTTCGACAGCGGTTCCATCAGCGCGAAGGTTGACGTTCGGAGCGCCTGCTTCTCGTTACCATCAGGACGGCCACGCCGAGCAGCGCCAGCGCTGCAGCAGCCACCCCCGGACGCGCGATGCGGCCGCCCGTGAAGGGGGTGCCCCCGGGACCGTCTCCGCCGCCGGGCGCGGAGGCGACGATGGTGACGAAGGCGTCGTCCGAGTCGGTCACCTCCAGGCCCAAGGGGTCGGAAGCCCTCACTGTGGCGAGATTCGAGACCTTGGGATCGTCGGTCTGCAGGGAGGCGGGGGCTTTCAGGACACGGGTCTGACCCGGCTGCATGGCCGCGATCGTTCCTACGTGCCCGGTCACCTCGTCGGTGACCTCGATCTCGGAGAGCCGGCTGTCCCCGGTGTTCGTGACCTCGAAGCGGTACACGACCCTGGTGCCCGGCGTGCCAGACGCCGGCTTGACCGTCTGGACGATCCGGACCCCAGGGTGAAGGACATCGGCGACGTGACCGTCCGCAGCCCTTACCGGGTGCCCGTCGTCGTCGTACGCTATCGCGGTCGCGCGCCCGGTCAGGGGATCGGGATCGGTGCCCGTCACGGTGTGCGTGCACGTGAAGATCCATCGCCGGCCGGGGGAGAGCGCCGTGGGCGCGCCTCCATCCGCCCGCGGTGGCTCGTCGCAGCTCGGGTCGCTCACGGAGACGTCGTACAGGCGGACGTCGCCGTCGTTTACCACCGTGAAGCGGTACGGGACGCGATCGCCGGCGTGGACGGCCGCGGGCCCGGTCTTGTCGAGGCTGATCGACGCCGAACACCTGACCTCGTCCGCGTGCTCTGCAACGTTGTCGGAACCGACGTTCTCCTTCGGCTCATCGCGAGCCTCCACGTCGGCCACGTTGAGCAGGTCCCCGCAAGGGGCGTCGGGCAGGATCTCTACATCGATGGTCAGGACGGCTGACTCACCGGGTTCGAGGGTCTCGCGCGTGCAGTGCACCGCGTAGAAATGCTCACCGCCTGCGTCGCCGCCGACAGCCGTGCAGGTCCCGCCGTCCATCACGGGCAGGAGGTTGATGGGGATCGTCCCGGTTGGGAGGTCATCGAATACGGCGACGCCGTGGGCGGTAGCCTCGCCGACGTTCGTGACCGTCACCGTGTACCGTACCTCGTCACCTCGGTCCAGTGGCGCGTCGGCGTTCGACGTTTTCGAGATCATCAGGTCCGGCGCGCCATCGCCGCGACGGGCAGCGGCCGCGGCCTTTTCGGCGAGGGCAACCGTTTCTGCGGTGCCGCCATCGCCGGGGGAGACCCCCGGGGCGAGCGCCCAGGCCGCAGGAGATACGAGCCACAGCATCGCCAGCACGACCGCTCCGCCACCTCGGCGCCTCAACGTCCCTCCCTCTGGTCTCGAGAACACTAAGAGCCACCCCCAGGGGCAGCTATCGGCTGGAAGGCGCGACTCGGCCCGCCGGATGCCGGCTACCACCTTCGCAGCAGGGAAGGCTCTCTTCAAGCAGCCTCTGGACACCCATCGGGCAGTGGCGACGCGTTCACCTCCATCGGATGCAACGTTACATAATGGGCATTATCGGCGTTGAGTGGGAACGAGGTGCGCGCGGCCGCGGCTGAGCAGGGGTCAGCGGATGGGACGGCGCCTCAGGCGCAGGGAGATGCCCCACTTCGTGACCAGCCACAGAGCCTCCACGACGATCCGACGGGAGATCTTGGAGTGGCCGTGCTCACGCTCGCGGAAAGTGATCGGAGCCTCTCCGGCGTGGAAGCCGAGGCGGTGGGCGCGCATGACGAGCTCTATCTGGAAGCCGTAGCCATCGCTGGCGAAGGGGCGAGCCAGGAGCTCTTGGATCAGGCGGCGCCTGTACGCCCTGTAGCCGCTGGTGGCGTCGTGGAGGGGGATCCCCAGCATGAAGCGCGCGTAGATGTTGCCGGCTCTCGAGAGAGCGACCCGGGCCCTGCTCCAGTTCGAAACCGACCCCCCGGGGATGTACCGGCTGCCGACGACCAGATCCATGCCTTCGGCCGCGGCGGTGAGGATCTCGGAGAGCTGCGAGGGGTCGTGGGAGAGGTCGGAGTCCATCTCGACGGCGAGGTCGTACCCCTCGTCCATGGCGATCCGGAAGCCCTCGAGGTAGGCGGTGGCGAGACCCGACTTAGCCGGCCGCTGATGGAGTCGCACGCGGGACTCCCCCGCCGCGATCTCGCGAACGAGATCGGCGGTCCCGTCGGGAGATGAGTCGTCCACGACGAGGATGTCAACCTCCTCCGGGCGAGCGAGGACGCCCGCGATCACTTCGGCGATGGTCGCGCGCTCCTCGTACGTGGGAAGTATCACCAGCGTCCGGAAAGGACGCGGCAGAGGCTCCGGTTTCGGCCGGACCTCGGTACGGCGTCGAGGCGCGATGACGAGTCCCATGACGAACATCAGGCAGACCCACGGGAGAAGGTCCCCCAACCGGACGTACCAGGTCGCCTCGGTCGAGGTGCGGATCTGGCCCCGCAGGATAGCCGTCCGGAACAGCTCCGTCCTGGAAACCACCCGCCCGCTGGGGTCGATGAAGGCGGTGACGCCCGAGACCCCGGCGTCCACGATCCACCTGCCCGTCTCCACCGCGCGCAGGCGGCTCATCTGGAGGTGCTGATCCGAGGCCGCCGTGAAGCCGTAGGACGCGTTGTTGACGGGCACCACCAGGAACGTCGCTCCCGCGCGCACGGCTGCGCGCGGGAGCGACGGGAACGAGTTCTCGAAGCAGATGGGAGTTGCGAAAGCGGGAAGCCCGGGAAGGGAAGCCACCTTGACGCTCTCCCCCGGAACCCTGTCCACCGGGATCTGCTCCAGGGCCTCGAACCAATCGAGCCTTTCCCGCCACGGCACGTACTCCCCGAAGGGCACGAGGTGCGTCTTGTCGTAGCGATCGACCGGCCTGCCCTGACCGTCCAGGAACAGCACGCTCGTGTATTCCTTGCCGTCGGGATCGCGCAGCACCGCCCCGATCGCCGTCGGGACCCCGAGACGGGCAACGAACACCGCCACGGTTGCGGAAGTGAGCGGATCCGATGCGGCCTCCGGATCCAGCGCCCCCTCTCCCCATAGCACGAGGTCTGGCGGAGGTTGGCCGAGCAGCTGCGTGTGCAGGTCCAGGTGGCGCTTGGCGACGATCAGGTCCTCTTTCGCGGTGGGGGTCCCCTCGGGAACCCTGACGTCCACCTGGAGGGCGGCGATGTCCAGCTCGGAGCCGGGGGGGCGGGCGAAGGGGATGAGTGCGGGCGCGACCATCAAGCCGGCAGCCAGGGCGACGCGCCCGCCCCGCCGGCCCCCCGCTCCCCCACCGGCGAGCGCTTCGACCAGCAGCGCGTTGACCGCAACCACAACGAACGTGAGCCCCCAGACACCGAGGACGGAAGCCAAGGGCAGCAGGACCCGGTCGTCGGCCTGCGACACGCCGAGGCTCCCCCACGTGAATCCCCCCAGCGGCCACATGCCGCGAACCCACTCGATCAGGGTCCACAGGGCCGCCAGGCCCGCGGCGGTGAGCAACGGCCGGCGCGGTCGCCCCAGTGGTGGTTGGTACGCGCCGAACGCCCCCAGGAAGGGCGCGGACATCAAGGTCAACGCTGTCCACGCGGCTTCGCCGAACAGCAGGATCCAGTACAGGGTCGCTCCGAAGAACGCGACTCCGAAGATCAGGCCGAGCAGAGCGCCTCGCCGCGGTGTTGCATCACGCAGGAGCCACAGCAGCGGCCCGAGCGCCACGAACGCGAAGGGCCACGCCTCCGCGGGCGGGAAAGCCAGCGACAGGACGATCCCGCTCGCCGCGCAGCCCGCGAGGGCGGCAGGGAGCGGGATCCGCGGCTTCAGGCGCAGTCGCGACAGAGCATCTTCTTCCTGTCCGCGAGCTGGCTCTTGTGCTTCACGAGGAAGCACCTCTTGCATGTGAACTCGGTCTCCTGCATCGGAACCACGCGGGTGTCCAGCGGCTCGAGCCGCTCGTCGCGCGCGAGCGTCGCGAGAACCACCTCGTCCTCGTCCTCGGAGGTCTCCTCGTCGGCGGTCTCCTGTTTCGCGATCAGCTCCTGGATCGACTCGACATCACCCAAGCCCGGCTCGGGCGGGGCGTTGGTTGCCTGCGCGAGATCCTCCTCCGTGGGCTCTACGTCGTCGTCCAGTTCCTCATCCAGCGCGACGTCTTCGTCATCGACGACTTCGTCGTCGGGCTCGTCGATCATGTCTGGCTATCTCCTATCAGAGGCATCCGGCCTCGTCGTCACCCCCTCAACGGCGCGCGCATCCTACACCCGCGCCGCATCGATGCAACCGGCGGGCGTGACCAACTGTTCCACAAGGGATCGGCAGTTCGAGAGCCGCTGGGCTGCAGAGAATGATGAGGACCCAAGAGACCTTTGGGGCCGCAGCGCCGGGGCGCCGCGTTCTCTACTCAGCCTCTTGGGTCCTGCCGCGCCTCCGCCGGGGCGGTGGCGCACTGGCGAAGCTATCCCCTGCGGTTCGTTGCGGTCAAGGCCGCGGAGCCGGAAAGAGTGACACGAAACCCTCAGCGGGCGAACACCTCGCGCCCCAGCGACACCGTCAGCAAAGGAGCGGGCCGTCCCTCTGGCCCGTCCTCGCAGGGGTCGAACTCCCAGACGGTGAAGTCCGCGTGGAACCCCGGCTCGAGCGTGCCCTTCTTCTCCTCCTGCCTGGCCAGTCGGGCGCCGCCCGTGATGTGCAGCCTCAGAGCGTCCATCCGGCCCAGCCGCTGGTCCGGCTGGTTGTGGGACTCCATGGCCCGGATCGCGGCCCAGGGGTCCAGCGGGGTCACGGGAGCATCCGAGCCCGCTCCCAGGGCTATGCCGCGTTCCAGGTACGAGTGGAAGGGGTTCATCGCCGCGGCGCGGTCGCGCCCCAGCGCGGTCTCGTACAGGCCCCCGGGGCGGCCCCACTCTGCGTCGAAGGCGGGCTGCACAGAGATGGCCAGCCCGAGCGCGGCAGCGCGTTCTATCTGCCCGGTCGTGGGCAGCTCGAAGTGCTCGATCCGATGACGCCGGGCCCGGAAGTGCCTGCGCTCGCGGGAGTCCAGAGAGCGGTACACGCTCTCCCAGGTGAAGATCGCCTGCTCTATCGCACGATCCCCGATCGCGTGAACGCCCACCTGAAGCCCTGCATCGTGCCCATCCCGGAAGAACTCCAGAAGCTCGGTGTCGGCGAGGTACGTGACTCCTTCGGAATCGCGATCGGCATACGGGGCCGAGAAGGCCGCGGTCCGGGCGCCGACCGATCCGTCGAGCGGCAGGTCGCCCCCGATCGCCGTGAGTCTCATGTCCAGGACCCGCGCCACATCGGTCGTCGCCGGGATGACCACGGTGTCCACGGGGAGTCGCGAGCGATGGGAAAGCAGGACCTCCAGGTCGCGGTAGCCACTCTCGAGCGGCATCGACATCTCGTGAACGGTCGTTATCCCTCGTTGCGCCGCTTCGGCGCAGGCGGCGAGCTGCAGCTCCTCGATACCGTGGTCGTCCAGCGCCTCGGCCGCCCACCGGCCGGCCTGCCGGTTTGCCTCTTGGGTCAGCCGCCCGGTCGGTTCGCCACGTCCGTCCTTCTCGCATCCCTCCAGGTTCCCGACGCGCGCCGCGGCTATGGCCGCGGAGTTCACGAGGCAGAGATGGCCGTCCGCCCGCCGTATCACGAGCGGGTTTGCGGTGAGGGCGTCAAGCTCCTCCAGCGACGGAAGGGCCGGAGCGTCCCACTTCGTCTCGTCGAACCCTTGGAGGTGTACCACTCCCGACGCCGCCTCCGCCCGGCCGCGCGCGATACGTAGCAGCTCGGCCTTGGACGTGGTGGCGGCAACGTCCCGGTCGTGGAGCGACTGGCCCGTAGAGGTCAGGTGCACATGGGAGTCGATGAACCCGGGGATGATCGTCGCCTGGGGCAACTCGACCACGCGGTCGGCCGCCGGTGGGTCTCCTCGCCCGACACTTTGCACGTGCCTGCCGTAAACCAGGATCCACTCGGCCTGGGCAGGGTGACCGAACGTGTGGACACGGGACGCGCGGTAGAGAGTTCTCACTGCGGCCGAATCATATGGGTGCGTGGGCGCGTGGAGGAACACGAGCCTGCCAGCACCACCTCGAGGGCTTCATCGCGACATCGCATGAGGCGGGTCTTGGCCTCGTTCGGTCGCAGCCCCGCCTCCGCCAGAGCCGCGGTCCATGACCTGTAGGCGCGCTCCGCCCCGTGGCGGTCACTCGCGACGAGGACCACGTCGTCTACCCAGCGAGCCAGGGCTACGCCCCGCTCGAGGACCGCCTCGTCGGCGCCGGCGAGCACGCAGTTGGCCAGGATCGCCGAAGGCTCCGGTCCGACGGGAAGCCCCTCCACGCCCGCCTCCCATAGCCCACGGAGGAACGCCGACAGCGCCGACACGGAAGTCAGGGGGACGCCGGCCATGCGAAGGGCCCTCGAGAGGGCCCTCTCCCCCACCGACGGGTAGAAGCTCTCGACGTCGGACACGACCATGGAGACGCCGCCGTCGAGCATCGAAGCCACGCGTCTGCGCCACTCGCGCCGGGCGGGGGGGCCCCGGGGGGGGGGACCCCCCGGCCCCCCC
>CAZHRY010000045.1:16464-19299 GCA_964535065.1 uncultured Actinomycetes bacterium | reverse complement strand
CCGAGGGCTGGCGTTTCGCGGATGGGCTGGATTTCATCTCCAACTACGCGGAGCTATGTTCCCTCCTCACACGCCCTGAAGACTTCAAACGGATCGCCGAGGAGTTCTGCGAAGACCTTGCCGCGAACGGTGTCCGCTACGCCGAAGCCGTGTTCAGCCCGTCCAACCACGCTGCCCGGCTGGACGGTGACTGGTTCGGGCCGATGGAAGCGGTCCTCGACGGCCTGGAGGCGGGAGAGCGCCAACACGGAGTCACCGTCCGCCTCTGTCCCGATGTGGTCAGAGATCTGGGCATGGATGAGGGCGAGCGCGTCCTGGAGGTCGCCCTGAAGTTCGCCGATCGAGGGGTCGTCGCCCTCGGGTGCGCGGGCAGCGAGAGGACCGACATCGGCCCGTTCGCCCCGCTCTTCCTCAAGGCGAAGGACGCAGGGCTGCGAAGCGTCCCACACGCGGGCGAGTGGGCAGGCCCGGAGAACGTACGGGCGACCCTGGAGCACTACCTGCCCGACCGGATCGGCCACGGGGTGCGGGCCATCGAGGACCCCCGGCTGGTCGAGGAGTTGGCCGAGCGCGCCATCCCTTTGGAGGTCTCGCCCGTCTCGAACGTGCGAACGAGCGTGTACCCATCGCTACAGGAGCACCCGTTCCCGAGGCTGCGTGCCGCTGGGGTGATCGTGACCCTCAACTCGGACGATCCGCCGATGTTCGGCGCCTGGCTCACCGGGGTCTACGAGGAGGCGCGCGCCGCCTGGGACCTCGGCGACGAGGCTCTCGCCGCGATCTCCCGGGCGGGCGTGGATGCGAGCTTCGCCGACACGCCTACGAAGCGGCGACTCTCGCGTGAGATCGATGACTGGCTAGGCGCTCGGTGAGGCCGACGGGGTTCCGACCGGCTTGGGTTCTTCGCGGATCGTGACCGACTCGATGTAGGCGGCCTTGACCGGCGGGCCGTCGTGGTCCGGACCTTCCATCAGCGAGTTGATCTTCACGGCCGCGTCGAGCCCCGAGACGACTTCGCCGAAGATCGTGTAGTTGGGATACAGGTCCAGGTTCGTGCCCTCGGGGCCGGTGATGACGAAGAACTGGCTCCCGCCAGTGTTGGGTCCGGCGTTCGCCATCGCGACTGTGCCTTCCACGTACGACTCGCTGCCGGTCAGCTCATCGGGTATCGAGTATCCCGGACCTCCGCTACCGAGACCGAGCGGATCCCCGCCCTGGATCACGTCGATGCCATCTGCGACGCGGTGGAAGAAGATGCCGTCGAAGTACCCCTTCTCCGCGAGGAACACGAAGCTCGCGACCGTCTTGGGCGCCTCCGCCGCCCGGAGCTCGATCTCGATGGTCCCGCAAGAGGTCTCCATCACGGCGGTGTAGACGGAGTTCTCGTCCAGGACGAGCTTGGGCGACGGGGCGCGGTCGAACTGAGGCTTGGGCACGTCGGCCGCCGCGGGGCGCTCCGCGCCGCAGGCGACCTCGGAAGGCGGCGTGGCCTGAGCCTGCACGGTCCCGGTCTGCTGCGGCTCCACCTGGCGGTTCGGCTTGGGGGACTTCGAAGGCGACGGTTCTCCGTCCTCGCCGCCGGTCAGGACCGAGAAGCCGACGGCGATCGACGCGAGACCGACGACGACCCCCACGAGTCCCGCGATGAGCTTCTTCCGGCGCGCCCTCGCATTGCGCTGGGCTTGACGGCGCGCCGCCAGCTTGGCGAGCTGCCTGTCTCGGGTTCTCTTGCCGGGCATACGGCCGGGAAGGTTACCCGACGCCGAGCATCTCCAGCGCAAGCCCGTCCAGGATGTCGGTCTCCGAGACGAGGGTCCGATCGAACCCGAAGAGGCGCATCGCCTCTACGAGGATCACCCCGCCCGCGACGATCACGTCCCCCCGGCCGGGCGCCATCACGGGGATGGCCGCTCGCTCGGCGTCTGTCATGGTGGCCAGCTCCTCCGTGACCTTCGCGGCCCCGTCGAGAGTCAACCACGTGCGGTGGGTCCGATCGGGGTCGTATCGTTGCAGCCCAAGAGCTATCGCTTGCAGGGTCGTCGCGGTGCCGGCGACGCTGACGAACGTTCTGGCGCTGGCGGCAGCGAGTAGCCGCTCCCTGGCCTCGCCAAGCACCCGGAGGGCCTCCGCGCGCAGCGCTTGCAGGTCCTCGGCCGACGGCGGGTCGGTTCGCACGAGCCTTTCGGTCAGTCGAACGCTCCCCATCTGGGTGGACACCGCCCGCTCGGCGACCCCGGGAACCGATCCCACGACGAGTTCCGTGGAACCTCCGCCGATATCCATCAAGAGGAACGGGCCGCTCGACGGATCCAGTCCCCGCGTTCCACCGACGAATGAAAGCGCAGCCTCCTGCTCCCCGTCGATGATCTCTGGGTCTGAACCGGCAAGCCCCCGCACCGCGCTCACGAAGGCGTCCCGGTTGGATGCGTCCCGGACGGCCGAGGTCGCCGCCACGCGGATCCGCTCGGCGCCGAGCGCGCGTGCCCGACGACAGTAGGTGGCGATGACGGCGATGGTGCGCTCGAGAGCCTGGAGATCGAGCTTCCCCGTTCGGTCGACGCCTTGTCCGAGCCGCGTGATGACCATGTCGCGCGCCAGCTCGATCGGATCGCCGCCCCCGGGCTCGAGGACCAGCAGCCGGCACGAGTTCGTGCCCTGGTCTATGGCCGCAACGCGTCCAGCGCGTCGCCCGCGGTGCACCGGCTCGACCTGCGCCGCCACCCAGGCCCCAACGGGGTCGGCGGCACCCGCCCGCAGGAGCGCGTGGTGGGCGTGCAAGCCCAGCAGCCCCAGGCGGGGGGCGCCGCCACCCCCCAGGTCCCCCGCCGCCGGGTG
>CAZHRY010000045.1:0-16454 GCA_964535065.1 uncultured Actinomycetes bacterium | reverse complement strand
CTGTTTTTTCGCGATGTGGGGTTCCTCCCAAAACAGCCCGGGGGGGGTGCCGCCGACTCCACCCAGGTCACCAGCCTCCGGGTGGTCCTGCAGCCTTTCGGCGGCCGCCCGCTCGTGGACGGCGTCTACCTCAGCCCGGAACCCCGGGTCCTCGTCGTAACGCTCGTTCAGCCGTGCGATCCATCCTTCGGACTCGAGCCTCGAGACGGCCTTCGCCGCGTCGGGACAGGTGAGCCAGTAGGTCGTCGGGAACGGGGCACCGTCGGGAGTGACGGGCGCGTTCCTGATCACGAGCGGGTGACCACCGGTGCACCGCACGACCACCGTGAACGGTGTGGTTGGCTCGCGCCCAAGCTGTTCCTCGACAGCCTCGAGGTCGGCGTGGCGAAGCTCTCGCTGCTCGATCGGCCTGGCCAAGGGAGCCTCCGGGCGAGGCTACTTGCGCTTGTGCTCGGTGGCCCGGCGGAAGTCCACCTGGCGCTCCTCGCTCTGACGCATGAACTTCTTCAGCATCTGCTCGAACTCGGGGTCCGAGCCGCGGCGCTGGCGGGGAGGGGCGGGGTCCTGGAGAGCCTTGATCGAGAGGTCGATCTTGCCGTCGTCCTTGATCGCGACGACCTTGGCATCGACCGTATCCCCCTCTCTGAGGTGATCGCGTACGTCCTTGACGTAGTTCCTGTCTATCTCGGATATGTGGACCAGGCCCATCCGCCCGTCCTCGAGCTGCAGGAACGCTCCGTAGTTCTCGATGCGTGCGACCGTTCCTTGGATGGTCGCTCCGACCTGTATCTCGGCTATGACTCCCACTCCTTCCGGGCCGCCCGGGCCGTTCCCGGACGCGGCGGCAAGTGTGCGCCAGAGGGAACCACCACGTCAATCAGCGGTTCCCAGCGGTGACCGTTCGTCATCCGCAGTCGGGGGGCGTCGGGGCGCTCCCCTTCGGGATGGTCACGAAGGCGGTCTCGCCCGGCCTGACCATGCCCAGGCATTCGCGAGCCATGCGTTCGAGCGTCGCGGGGTCGTTCAGTTCGGCGATCCGCTGCTGCAGGGTCTGGTTCTGAAGCGCCAGGGCCTGTACCCGGGCCTCCATCTCCGACAGCCGCCTCCTCTGGTCCAGGTAGGCGCGCGTGGGGGCTATCGAGAACATCGCCACCAGGAACACGGCGAAGACCAAGATGGCCGCGCGCGGGGTCAGCCGCACCTTGCTGCGCTCTTTCCCCCGGGTCGCGGCGGGGGAAGTGGCCGCGGCCCGGGCGCTCATCCTGCTCGGCCCCCCGGCGGTGCTCCCGAGAGCAGTGAGACGCCCGCGTAGCGGGCCTGCTCACCCAGCTCCTCTTCTATCCGCAGGAGTTGGTTGTACTTGGCCGTGCGCTCGCCGCGGCTCGGAGCGCCCGTCTTGATCTGCCCGGCGTTGGTCGCCACGGCCAGGTCCGCGATGGTCGCGTCTTCGGTCTCGCCGCTGCGATGGCTCACTACGACACCGTACCCCGACCTCTGCGCCAGACCTACGGCTTCGAGCGTTTCGGTGAGGGTGCCGATCTGGTTCACCTTCACGAGGATCGCGTTCCCGGCCCCTTCTCGGATGCCACGCTCCAGACGCTCGGGATTGGTGACGAACAGATCGTCCCCGACGAGCTGAACCCGGCCTCCCAGCTCGCGCGTCAGCGACACCCAGCCCTCCCAGTCGTCCTCCGCAAGCGCGTCCTCTACCGAGACGATCGGGTAGCGATCCAGCAGCTCACTCCAGAAGGAGATCATGTCGTCGGCGGCCCGGTCCTTGCCCTCGAGCATGTAGCGACCCTCCCGATACAGCTCCGAGGTCGCAGGGTCCATCGCCAGGGCCATCTCCGAACCGGGTTCCAAGCCCGCCGCTTCTATCGCCCTCATCAGATAGCCGAGCGCTTCGTCGGCGGTCGCCACCTGCGGAGCGAACCCCCCTTCATCGCCAACGGCGGTGGACATGCCCGCGTCGTGCAGCAGGCCGCGAAGGGCGTGGAAGCATTCCGAACCCCAGCGCAAAGCCTCGGAGAACGAGGCCGCGCCCACCGGCATCAGCATGAACTCCTGCAGCTCCAGCTCGTTGTCGGCGTGCGCGCCGCCGTTGATGACGTTCAGCATCGGGGTCGGAAGGACGTGCGCGTTGGGCCCGCCCAGATAGCGGAACAGCGGCACGCCGCTCGACTCTGCGGCCGCCTTCGCCACGGCCAGCGACACGCCGAGGATGGCGTTCGCACCCAGCGAGGACTTCGTCGCGGTGCCGTCCAGGTCCACCAGGGCGCCGTCGACGCCCCTCTGATCGAACGCCTCGAGGCCCGCCAACGCAGCCGCGATCGCGCCGTTCACGTTCTCGACGGCCTCCAAGACCCCCTTGCCGCCGTAGTACTTGGGGTCGCCGTCCCGAAGCTCCAAGGCCTCGTGTACGCCCGTCGATGCGCCGCTGGGCACGGCTGCCCTGCCGAACGCACCGTCGTCCAGCACAACGTCCACCTCGACCGTGGGGTTCCCACGCGAGTCCAGGATCTGGCGGGCGCGAACGTCTTGGATCAGGGGCATCCGGGGCGATGGTACCGGACGGCTGGCCCCGGACCGCGCAGGCTCAGCCTCCGGTGGCCGGCCGGATGAACGCCCAGAAGTGGCCGATCGGATCGAACCCGAGCTTCGAGTAGAGATGCTTGGGCCAATCGTCGTCGTCGGCGCAGAGGAAGATCAGGTCGGCGCCGGCTGTTTCGGCGGCCTCGAGCGCCGCGCACACGACGCCGCGCGCAAGCCCGCGCCCGCGGTACTCGGCCAGGGTGTTGACGTCCTCGATCTGCGCCACGCCGTCGTGCACGTACAGCTCGCAATATGCGGTCGGCTCGCCCCCCGCCCGTCCCAGGAAGAAGCGCGTTCCGATCACGGTCGCCTGCTCGCCGGTGAACCGCGTCAGCGCCCTCGCGGTCTCCTCGGACATCCCTCCGTACCCTGCCCGATGCGACGCAAGGATCACGGACGCCACGTCTTCAAAGCCGGCCTCCTCGGTCGTCACCTCGGGAGCCCGGTCCGGCGCGCGCCGGTGAGCCATGTAGACGAGGTGAGCGGCGTCCCACCCCAGATCCGCGAACCCGGGAGCCACCCGCGATCCGTCGGCGTCGTCCACCACGACCACGTGCCGGTGGGCGTGGGCAGCCATCAGGCGATCGGCTTCGGCGGCCAGCTCGGCCGCGCCGGCCCTGCCCAGCGGCCGCTCCACCCTCAGGAAGTTGCTGTCCCAGCGCATGGGATAGCTGTCGTTGAAGAGGGCGTTGCCGAACTCCCAAGGCACGATGCGTTCCGTCGTCGAGTCCTCGATCCAGACTAGGAACTCGTTCACGCGATCGAGTTCGTTCATGGGCCGGACGGTAGCAGGCGGCTAGCCTTCGGTAGATGCGAGGAGCGGATACCCCGAGGCTGCGAGGAGCCGCGCTCGTCGCCCTCATGGGGGCGGGGGCTCTGACGACTCTCGTCGCCTCGAACGCGGCAGACCCCCCGCTGGTGGGCGGCATCGACTCGTGGTGGAGGGAGCTGGTCTCCGGAACCCGGGGCTGGTTGGAAGATGTCTCTAGAGGCTTCTACGTGGCCGGCCTGGGCGCGGTGACGGTTCCGGTGCGACTCGCCGTAGCGGCCTGGCTCGTGTGGAAGGAACGACGAGCGGATGCCGCGGCGTGGCTGGCAGGCTGGGCGGTGGCCGACACGGTCACGTGGGCCCTGAAGCCTGTGATCGGCAGGTGGCGCCCCGATGGCAGCGACATGACGTCCTTCCCATCGGGTCACGCGAAGTCGGCTGCACAGATAGGCGTCGGGCTCCTCCTTCTGTTGCCGCGCCCGTGGCGGCTGCGCGCGGCCGGACCGATGGCGCTCTGGATCGCCGGTATGGCTGTGTCGCGCACGGTGCTCGACCAGCACTGGCTCTCCGACGTGGTAGCAGGCTCGCTGCTGGGAGCAGGCTGCGCACTTGGAGCCGTTGCGCTCATCCGCCGCCGCTTGTCAGGCCGCCCGTCCAGGGTCGAGACTCTACGCATGAGCGCCCCGATGGATGAAGAGCGCCCTTCGTGCTGCTTCGACGACTGGGCCAGTACCAACGCCAAGCGGGCGCGCACGAAGGAGACGGTTGCGGGCGTGACGGGCTACCTCCTCGTTGGCCTCGAGGACGCGGGCCTGGAAGGACGATCGGTGCTCGACGTGGGGTGCGGGGTGGGGGATCTGGCGCTGGCCGCGCTCGCGCACGGCGCCGCGCGCGCCACGGGGATCGACCTGGGAGAGGGCGCCATCGAGCAGGCGCGCGCGCTGGCGCGCGAGCGCGGCCTGGCCGAAAGGGCCTCTTTCGAAGCCGGCGACGCCGCGACGGCCGAGCTGCCGGTCTCCGACGTGGTCGTACTGAACCGCGTCGTCTGCTGCTACCCCAGCGCCGACCGCCTGCTGGACAACTCCCTCGGCGCCGCCCGCTCCGTGTTCGCCTTCACCGCGCCGGTGGACAGGGGGTTCGCGGGTCTGTTCAACCGCGTCCTCGTCAAGGTCTCGAACGCCTGGTACGGGCTCCGTGACGCCAGGTTCCGCGGGTTCAGGACGTTCGTGCACGACGTGGACGCGATAGACGCCCGCATCCGGGCGGCGGGCTTCACGCCCGTGCGCCGCGAGCGCCGCCGCGTGGTCTGGGACCTGGCCGTCTACACGCGCTAGTCCGAGCCGGGTCCTGGTCTCACGCTTCTGGATCCCGGGCCTCGCGGAACAGAGCCCTCAGCTCCTGCTCCGGGGCGGTTTCGACGTCGAGGCCTCGCTCCTGCGCCAGCTCCGAGAAGCGCTCGTATCGCGTGGCGAATCCCCGGATGGTTCGCCGCAGGGCGGACTCGGCATCCACACCCAGCTTGCGGGCGACCGAGACGACGGCGAAGAGCACGTCGCCCACCTCTTCTTCGGCGTTCTCGGGCGAGGCCGCAGCGGCTAGCTCCTCCACCTCTTCCCGCAGGGCTTCGATCGCGCTCCCGGCGCTCCGCCACTCGAACCCCCAGCCGGCCGCACGGCGCTGAACCTTTGCCGCGCGCGCCAGGGCCGGCAGCGACGCCGGTATGTCGTCGTCCACGCCTTTGCGCCCGCCGGTTTCCTCGGCCTTCAGCTTCTCCCAGTTGACCAGGACCTCTTCGGCTCCTGAGACGTCCTCGGATCCGAAGACGTGGGGGTGGCGGTGTATCAGCTTGCGGACCAGCCCTTCAGCTACGTCGTCGATGTCCCAGCGGCCATCCTCCGAGGCCATCTGCGCGTGGAACGTCACCTGCAGGAGCAGGTCACCCAGTTCGTCGCGCATCGCCTCGTCGTCGCCGGACTCGATGGCTTCCAGCAGTTCGTGCGTCTCCTCCAGGAGGTGCCGTGCCAGGGATGCGTGCGTCTGCTCCCGGTCCCACGGGCATCCATCGGGCGCTCGCAGACGCGCCTGGACCTTGACCAGCTCGAGCAGCCACCTCCCGCCCTGGGACGCAGGGACCGGGTCCTCGGACGGGTTCATCCTTCGGGGGCCGCGTTCACGGGCCCGGAAGCCGGCGCCTCGGTCACAGACGGGTCGGTGCTCGTGATGCGCACGACGGTCATCAGCTCCGCGTCGAACCGTCCGAACTTCGGATCGACCTCGATGATCCCCTCGGCCGCTCTCTCACGTACCCAGTCCGAGAACACCGTGGTCATCTGCTCGTCGAGGATCGCGTCCTGCACCCTTTCGAACGGGGCGACGTCCTTGGAGACCATGTGGATCACGTGCCAGCCGTAGTCGGTCCGCACGGGTTCGGAGATCTCACCGGGTTCGAGCGCCACCGCTGCCTCGGAGAACTCAGGTACGAACTGGCTGGCCGGCGTAGCGGGCATCATCCCCGAGTTGTCCTCGACGCTGGGGTCTTGCGACACCTCTGAAGCGAGCTTCAGGAAGTCGTCGCGTGTGGCTCCCTTGGCCGTCACCTTCTCGTACACGTCCCAGGCGTCCTCCTCGGAGGCCAGGAGGATGTGATCCACCTCGATCACGGTGTAGTCGAGTTCGCGCTCCTCGTAGAGCTGCCGCAGGCCGTCCTCGCCCACCTGGTCGCGAGTGATCGCCCGGGCGACCTCGTCCTGGAGCAGTGACGCACGGACGAACCCCTCGAAGTCCTCGTGCGTCACCCCGTTGGACTCGAGTTCCACGGCGAAGTCCGACTCTCCGACGGCTCCTTCGAACTCCTCTATGACCGAGGAGATCTCTGTTGCGTCCACGGTCACGCCGTTGGCCGCCGCATAGGCGGACGCCAACTCGAACTGGACCAGGGTTCCGAGCGAGAAGCGGTTGCAGGCCGCCTCCTCGCTGTCCCCCTCGTCGGCCACCTGCCCGCACGGGATCTGCTGGATACCGGTGAGGGACGAGATGACCCCGGCTGCGGTCTCGAGCTCCGCCTCCGTGATGTCCACGCCGTCCACGCGCGCAGGTGGGGGAGCCTGCGTTACGCACGCCGAAAGGGCGAGGGCCAGGAACACGGACACGGTCAGGGAACGGCGAGAGGGGGTCATGGCGGGCTAGTCTACGGGGTCGCCGCATCCACCGGCGATCCGGCGGCTTCCAGCAGCCTCGCCTCCACCCAGCGCACCAAGTCGAGGCCGTGGACCCGAGAGGGCACGAGGTTGAGCGTCCGCCTGACCGCGTGGAAGGTGGCGCCCGGGATCCTGGCCTCCAGATCCAGCCTCTCGGACTCGGGGATGTTCAGCGGAGTAGCCCTCACTTGATCGCGGAAAGTGGAGATCTCTTCCACACCGAGACGCGCCGCGGTCAGCCGGAGCGAGGCGATCGCGAAGAGAGCTTCGACCTCGGCGGGCAGCGAACCGTACCGGTCGCGGGTCTCCTCTTCGACGAGCGCGAGCGCCCGGTGATCGCCGGCTGCCGAGATCTGCCTGTACAGGTCCAGCCGTAGCGACTCCTGCGCGACCCACCCAGGAGGGATGAAGGCCTTCACCGGCAGGTCTATCCGCAGTTCCTTCTCGGGCCGGACCTCGATCCCCTGCATCTCGTCCACGGACTCGCGCAGGATCCGCGCGTAAGCGTCGAAGCCGACCGCAGCTATGTGCCCGCTCTGCTCGGCTCCCAGCATGTTGCCCGCGCCGCGGATCTCGAGGTCGCGCAGAGCGATCCTCGCCCCGCTGCCCAGGGCCTGATGCCGGACGATGGTCTCCAGTCGCATGTGCGCCTCTTCCGTCATCTCTCGATGGGTCGGGAAGAAGAGGTAGGCGAACGCCCGCTCCGAGGCGCGCCCGACGCGCCCGCGGAGCTGGTAGAGCTGTGCGAGCCCCAGCATGTCGGCCCGGTCCACGATGAGCGTGTTCGCGTTCGGAACGTCCAGGCCCGACTCGATGATCGTCGTGCAGACCAGGACGTCTGCCTCGCGCTCCCAGAAGCTGACCATCTCCCTCTCGAGTTGTTCCTCGTCCATCTGCCCATGCGCCACCGCAACCCGGGCGTCCGGCAGCCGCTCCCGCAGCCGGTGAGCCGTCCGGTCGATCGTCGCCACGCGGTTGTGGACCCAGAAGACCTGACCTTCGCGCAGCAGCTCCCGCCTGACGGCTCCGAGGGCGAGGTCTTCGTCGTACGAGCCCACGTACGTCAGAACGGGCTGGCGGTCCTCGGGCGGCGTGTCGATGGTGGACATCTGCCTGACGCCCGTGAGCGCCATCTCGAGCGTCCTCGGGATCGGCGTGGCGGTCATCGTCAGGACGTCCACCTGCGAGCGCAGAGCCTTGAGCCTCTCCTTGTGCGCGACGCCGAACCGCTGCTCCTCATCCACGACAACCAGGCCCAGATCCTTGAAGCCGACGTCGCGGCCCAGCAACCGATGCGTGCCGATCACGACATCGACCTCGCCCGACGCCAGGCCTTCGACGATCCGCTTCTGCTGCGGCGGCGACACGAACCGTGACAGCATCTCGATCTTCACGGGGAACGGCGCGAACCGCTCCCCGAAGGTGACGAAGTGCTGCTCGGCCAACAGCGTGGTCGGGACCAAGACCGCGGCCTGCTTGCCGTCCATCACCGCTTTGAACACAGCACGGACGGCCACTTCCGTCTTCCCGAAACCGACGTCCCCGCACAGCAGCCGGTCCATGGGCACGGGCTTTTCCATATCCCGCTTGACCTCATCTATCACGCGGACCTGGTCGGGCGTCTCTTCGTGCGAGAAGGCGTCTTCCAGCTCCTCCTGCCACGGCATGTCGGGGGAGAAAGCGTGACCGGGTGAAGACATGCGCACCGTGTAGAGCCTGACCAGCTCCCCAGCCATGTCGCGGACCGCCCGCTTGACCTTGGCGGTGGCTCGCGCCCAATCCGAACCGCCCATGCGATGCAGCCGCGGCGCGTCGCCACCGAGGTACCTGGCGACCATCCCCACCGCGTCCGACGGCACGTAGAGCTTGTCGCCCTGCGCGTACTCGAGCACGACGTAGTCGCGCTCGGAGCCTGCCAGCTCTCGCCGGACCATGCCGGTGTAGCGGCCGACCCCGTGGATCCTATGAACCGCGAAGTCGCCGACCTCCAGCTCTTCGGCCACGGAGTCGGTCCTGCGCGTGGTGAACCGGGGAGCACTGCGGGTGTGTCGGCGCTCGCCGAAGACGTCCTCCTCTGTCACCACCGCGGATCGGCCGGGGCCGAAGGCGAAGCCCTGGCGGAGCGGAACCTCGACCGCCTCGGTCGGCACGCCTCCCAGGACCTCCGACACGCGTTCGAGGGAGCCGTGAGCGCGGCCGGTGACGAAGATCCGGTGCCCCATCGAGGCGAGCCCCTCTAGGCGCGCTCGTAACTCGCTCGGGTTGCCGGCTGCCGAGCCCCACGGGGCCAGATGCAGATCCACGCCCCCGGTGAACCCGGTCAGGTGCAGCCGGGTCCGGGACCCCAGCGCATCGTCCAATGCCCGGACCGGGCGTGGGCCCGGCCAGCCGACCGCGTCCGCCAGGGCCTCGGCGTCCTCGAAGGCCTTGCGGGCGCGCTCCATCGATCGCTCCGCGCGCATCAGCACCACCCACCCGCCGTCGGGGAGCAGCTCACCGGGTGTGGGCATGCGATCGAAGAGGAAGGGCGCCGCCGCCTCCATCCCTTCCGGGTCCAGCCCGTCGGCGATCCGCTGGAGGAGGTCGCCGAAGCGGTCGGCGCGCCGCGCGGCGGCGCGCCGACCGGCCTTTCCTCGAAGCTCTTCGTCGAGGATCAGCTCCCTGGCGGGACCCACCTCGACCGCTCCGAGCCTGGCCGTCGAGAGCTGCGTCGAAGGCGAGAACTCGCGGAGCGACTCGATCTCGTCACCGAGGTACTCCAGCCTCGCCGGGCGGCGTGCCGTCCCCGGGAAGACGTCCACCACGCCGCCACGGATCGCGAACTCCCCCCTGTGCTCGACCAGGTCCGCCCTCCGGTATCCGAGCTCGACGAGGCGCTCGGCGAGCGCGTCGGGTGCGAGCTCCATGCCCGCCACGAGTTGGATCCCCGCGTCCAGGCCGAGCGAGGGCGGCAACTCCTGCATGGCGGCGACCACAGGAGCCACCAGAACGAACGGACCGGGCGCCGCGCGCAGGCGGGCCACCCCCAGCGCGCGGCGCCCCCCAACCACCGCCGACGGAGATATCCCCTCGTATGGGAGCGCCTCCCACGCCGGTAGCGAAGCAACCTCCGGCAAGAAGGCCGAAACGTCCGAAGCCAGGGACTCAGCTTCGTGAGGACCCGGGGCAACCGCGAGCACGGGAGCCTCCAGCGCAGTGGCCAGGGCGGCGATCACGGCGGCCTCCCCCGCCTCCGCGTACGCGACGATCGGCCGCTCCCTGGCGAGCAGCAAACTCTCGAAAGGTTCGGACCTCGCGAGGGTCACGACCACCTCGTTCAGCGTCACAGCGAGCCTCCTGCCGGCAGCACGAACAGCCCCTGTCGCGGCGCGACGGGGGCTACCATGGCAGTCTACGGGTCATGCGCGCCATGGTGCTTCGACATCCCGGCCAGCCGCTGGAGCCGGCAGAGCTGCCCGATCCCGAGCCGGGACCGAGACAGGTTCGCATCCGGGTCCTGGCGTGCGGGGTATGTCGCACGGACCTGCATATCGTCGACGGCGACCTGGCCGACCCCGCACTCCCACTCGTCCTCGGCCACCAGATCGTCGGGGTCGTGGATCGCCCGGGTGAGGGCACGGATCAGCCGGCAGCCGGCGACATGGTCGGCGTTCCGTGGCTGGCTTGGGCCTGCGGCGCCTGCCCCGCCTGCGCCCGCGACGAGGAGAACCTGTGCGAGCTGGCTCGGTTCACCGGCTACGACACGCCTGGGGGTTTCTCGGAGTTGGCCGTCGCGGACGCCCGCTTCTGCGTGCCGATCTCACCGGGTTCGGAGCCTGCCGAGGTCGCGCCCTTGCTCTGCGCAGGCTCCATCGGCTACAGGTGCCTGCGCGCGGCCGGCGACCCGCAGCGTCTGGGGATGTACGGGTTCGGGCAGGCCGCGCGCATCCTCTCGCAGGTCGCCCGGCACCAGGGCCGGCAGGTGTTCGCCTTCACGCGCCCGGGAGACACGCAGACCCAGAACCTCGCCAGAGGCCTGGGGGCCACATGGGCCGGCTCCTCGGCCGAGCCCACGCCCGAGCCCCTGGACGCCGCCATCGTCTTCGCAGCGGCCGGGGAGTTGATCCCACGGGCGCTGGCGGCCGTCAGGCCGGGGGGAACGGTCGTCTGTGGGGAGATCCACATGTCCGATATCCCGTCCTTCCCCTACGAACTCCTGTGGGGCGAGCGCGTGCTGAGGTCGGTGGCGAACGTAACGCGCCGCGACGCCGTCGAGATGCTCGCCTTGGCCACCCGGATCCCCATCCGGACCAACGCGCGAACGACGAACCTGTCTCAGGCGAACGGAGCGCTGGACGCCGTGCGCTCGGGAGGGATCGACGGACCTCTGGTGCTCGAGCCCTGAGGGCTAGACGACGTGCAGGCGGCCGCGGCCGTCCTCATCCTTGCCGGCCTCGGCCCGGTTCTCCTCTGATCGCGCTCCTAGCGAGGCTTCGTGCTCGAGGTTCCTCACCGAGAGCCAGCGGGTGAACTCGATGGCCGACACGGGACGTGAGATGTAGTAACCCTGGGCCTCGTCGCATCCGAATTCGGCGAGCCGGTCGAAGGTCGCCAGGTCCTCGACTCCCTCTGCAACCACGCGAAGGCCCAGGTTCCGTCCCAGGTCTACGGTCGCACGCACGATCATGAAGTCGTTCGCATCGACGTGCATCTGCATGACGAACGACCGGTCGATCTTGATCTCCTCGATGGGGAGACGCTTCAGGTACGACAGCGATGAATAGCCGGTGCCGAAGTCGTCGATCGACAAGCCGATACCGACGTCTGACAGGCGATCGAGCGTCTGCGTGGAACGGCCAGAGTCGCCCATCAGGAAGCTCTCCGTCAGCTCCATGCGCAGGAAGGCCGGAAGGACGTCCCACCTGCGGAGCTGCTCCTCCACCTGGTCCGGGAGCTGCTGGTCGAGCAGGGACCGGGTCGAGATGTTGATGGAGATCGGCAGGCGGATCCCCATGTCCGCCCACCCACGCCACTGCTTCAAGACGCTTTCCACGACATAGTGAGTGAGGGGCCGCAGCAGCACGGTCTTCTCGACGAGCGGTATGAACTCGTCGGGCGGAACCAGACCGAGGGTCGGGTGCTCCCACCGGATCAGCGCCTCGGCGCCGGCGACCCTCCCGTCGGAGAGGCGCACCTTCGGCTGATAGAACATGACGAACTCGCCGTGCTCGATCGCCGGCCGGACCTGACCGACAAGCGTCAGGCGCTGCGGGTTGTGCCGGTCCAGATCCTCGTGATACAGCTCGAATCCGCCACCTCCTTCCTTCGCTGAATACATGGCGACGTCCGCGCGACGCATCAGAGCTTCGGCGTCGTTCGCCTGCATCGGGAAGAGCGCGATGCCCACTGAGCCCGACACGTCGAGCGCCAGGCCCTCCACGGTCACCGGGTGCTCCAGCTCCTCCAGCAACCGCTCCGCCACCCTGACCGCGATCTCCTCGGTCGGCAGGTCCGGCAGGACGATGCCGAACTCGTCTCCACCCAGGCGAGCCATCAGGTCCACGTCGCGAAGCACGTTCGAGAGCCGTGGTCCGATCTCCTGAAGCAGCAGATCTCCGAAGTGATGCCCGAGCGTGTCGTTGATCTCCTTGAAGTGGTCCAGGTCGATAAGCATCACCGCCAACTTCCCCCCGGTGCGGCGCGCTTCCTCGATCGCGTCCACGAGCTTCAGCTGGAACAGCATGCGGTTGGGCAGTCCTGTCAGGGCGTCGTGCAGCGCCTGGTACTCGTTCTCGGCTTGCTTCGCGGCAAGCTCGTTGGTCGCTTCCTGGAGCGAGTGAGTTCGTCGGAACATCTGTCTGGCGAACGCGAGCGGCGCCGCGAAGACGAAGATCGCCAGCACGTCCAGGGAACCGAACGAGGTGGCGACCAGAACGGCGAACAGCGCCAGCCCCATGTACGAGAGGACGAACTCACCGAAGACGCCCTCGTGCATCTTGCGCAGGACCTCGCGCAGGGACAGCCCGGACTGGAGCCGGTAGTAGAACGCAACGAGGAACGTGTTGATCGAGTAGCCGGCGACCGCGGCGAGCAGCGCCGGGACGACCAGGTCGAACATCGAGTAGCCGAGCAGCGCGTCGGTCGGCGGCCCGGGTCTCCGGTCGACGAACTGCTCGAATATCGCGCTCTCAGCGATGACGCACAGCGCGATCTGCGATCGGATGAAGATGGCCTTGAGCGGCGGGAGTTCGCGCCGTATCTCCCTCGTGTCACCGGTTCCCAAGAACGCTATGGCCGCGGCGACCGGCATCGGGAAGAGCAGGGCCGCCGAGAGTTCCAACGGGAAACTGAGACTGAACCCCATCGACACGTTGGTCGGGACCGGGAGCATCTCGGCCACGACGACCGCGGCGGCCCATACGTAGATGCGCCACTCAGCGAAGGCGGCAGGGTCCTCATACACGCCCCACGCGAGGAACGCGATCATCGGCAGCGCCACGAGAGCTTCGAAAGCCCTGATCGACGGGCGACGGTCGTGCGACCTGCGGATCTCGCGGGCCGTCCGGGGTCGCTCGGGCCTGGACTCCTCCTGCGGGGCCGGGACCATCTCGAGCTCAGACATGCTGCACCCCGGGACTGACTCCAGGCATGGCGTCCGGCCGGCGCCGCCTCATCGCTGCCGCTACGACTATCCCGACGCCCCCGTACGTGAAGATGTCACCGACGCTGATCGCCTGCGCGATCGGCGGCGGCACCGCGATCACGTCGCCCAGGAACAGGACCGCGTCCCCGTAACCCGCAAGGTGATGCTTCACGTAGCTGTCGGCGTTGTCGGTCAGGTCCGCAACGGTGTCCGCTTGACCGGAAGCGACGAGCGCTTGTTCGGACACCGGCATGCCGTCGTTCACCGCGATGACGATGAAGTTGAGGATCACGCCGAGCAGGATCACCTGGAACCCTGTGACCTTGAGGTTCGCCACCGCGAACACGGAGAGAACGACGAAGGAGCCTAGCAGCATCGCGAGTGGCCACTTGCCCGGCGGGTTGATGATCTGCATCACGAAACCGGCGATCGCCAGGGGCGCCCATCTGACCTTGAGGCCACCCAGGTTCGACACGCGGCCACCGACCAGGTAGCCCGCGACCAGCGACACGAACAGGGTTCCGATGATGAGCTTCATCTGTTCCTGGTTATCGGTTGGGCTTCAGACGACTGTAACCAATGGCTGCGAGGCAATAACTCCCCCTTATGGGGTATCCCTGATCGGAGCCGGGGGACGAAACGACCCCCGGGCCGGCTGGCCCGGGGGTCGTCACGATCGGAGTCTGGAAGGCCTTAGTTGCCGGGCTTCCAGCCTGCCCCAACCGCCATCGCGAAGGCAGCGAGGCTGGCAAGCGCATAGATGATCTTGCGCATCCGTCCTCTCCTTCCCTTCGCGGGCTACTTGGGCTTCCAGCGAGCCCCAGCCGCCAGCAGAAGGGTGGCGAGCGTAGCTCCTGTGAACAGAACGTGGCGCCAGTTGATCGCCGCGAACTTGCTGCGCATCCGATCACCTCCTCGTGAGAGGTCCAAGGATGCCCCGCGCACACCCGCGCGAACATCCGGCGTCGGGATGGAAGTTGCGTCACCGGTGGGCTGCCGCTCACATCCCCCGATACCGGCAACGGGTTAGGCCCAAGGGACTAGAGGAAGGGGCGACCCCCGGGCCCTTGCGGCCCGGGGGTCGCCCCGAAGTGCTTGTTGGAAACCCGGGTTCCTTGGGATCTAGTTGGGCTTCCAGCCAGCTCCGACAGCCATCGCGAAGGCGGCGAGGCTGGCGAGCGCGTAGATGATCTTGCGCATCTGTCCTCTCCTTCCTTCGTGGACTAGTGGGGCTTCCACCTAGCCCCGGCTGCCAGCAGAAGCGTGGCGAGCGAAGCGCCCGTGTAGAGCACGTGACGCCAGTTGATCCCGCTCAACCTGCTGCGCATCCGATCACCTCCTTCTCTTGCGAGGAGGGCATCGGCAAGGGCAGACCGTCGGAGTATCGGGCTAGGGTTGGTAAACCCAGATGGGGGACGAGGAGGCCATAAGTCCTACCCCTTCCAGGGTAGCTTCAGGTCTCCGTACGGCCCGTGCGGTTGAACCTGTCCTGCGCGGACGCCAACCCTTCCCGCACGAGGGTGCGTACCGCATCCGCGGCCCGGCCGGCGGCCTCGTGCGCGGCGTCCAAGGCGTCCCTCCCCAGGGGTTCCAGCACGAAATCCGCCGGATCCTGGCGCCCCGGAGGCCTTCCGATGCCGATCCTGACGCGTAGGAACTCGGGAGACCTCAGCGACTTCTGCAGCGATCGGAGGCCGTTGTGACCGGCCGTGCCTCCCCCCAGCTTCACCCTCAGCTCGCCGGGAACGAGATCGAGGTCGTCGTGGACCGCAATCACCTGCCCGGGTTCGATGTCGTGCCGCTTGGCGACCCCGGCGTAGGAGGTCCCGGACTCGTTCATGTAGAGCGTCGAGGCGACGAGAAGTACCTCTTCGCCGTCGAACCGCGTGCGGGCGACCTCGGCGGGAAGGAACCTAGCCTTCCGGAACCGCTCGCCCGCAGCCGCCGCCAGCTCGTAGACGACCATCCGCCCGACGTTGTGGCGCGTCCGGGCGTACCTGTCGCCGGGATTGCCGAGGCCGGCGACGAGCCAGGCCATGTCTCGTGCGCGGCGGGGTCAGCCCTCGCCGCCCGCCTCCTCGCCAGGAGCTTCCGGAGCGGGCGCTTCCGGGGCTTCCTCCGCGACCTCCTCGGGGGCAGCCTCCTCGCCGGGCAACGTGAGGTCGGCCTCGGTGCGGAGGGCGGCGGGCGTGATGACCGAGATGACCGGCATGTCGGGATCGCTGAGGAACGTCACGCCGGATGGAGGAGCGATGTCGCCGACCCGCAGCATGTCACCGATCTCCAGGGAGGAGACGTCGGCCTCGATGCCCTCGGGAACGTCGGACGGCAGGCATTCGACCTCGATCTCGCGGAGGTGGTGCTCGATGACCCCTCCAGCCCTGACACCGGGGGCCTCACCCACCTCGTGGACCTCCACAGTGAGCTTGACCTTCTCGTCGCGCCGGACGGCCAGGAAGTCGATGTGCACGTATCGGCCGTGGATGTGGTCCCTCTGGATCTCTCGCGGGATGGCCAGGTGGACCTGGCCGTCGACCTCCAGATCCACGAGCACCGACGACCCGCCGCTCTGGTGGAACAGGTGCAGGAGGTCCTGCCCGGAGACGTGGATGGGCAGAGGCTCCATGCCGTGCCCGTACAGGATGCCTGGAACGCGGCCCGTGGCGCGGAGCTTCCGCGCGGCGCCCTTACCGCTTCCGTCTCGTGATTCGGCCTTGAGAGTGGTTTCCATGGTGATGGAACTCCGAAGTTGGGAACGCCACGGATAGTAGCAACAGGCTGCACGAACCGACCCGCAGGAGGCCCTTCGCAGTGGCAGCTGAGATGGCGACGATACTTCTGGGGCGCCTCGTTCGTCTTGGACGTTGGGATGGACGGAAGGACGCTTCTGACGGAAAGGACGCTCGTGGAGCCGGACCGCGGGACGATGGCGGAGCTGTACGCCAGGCACGTGCCGAGCGGGATCCGACTCGCGTACCTGCTGACCGGGGACCGCCACCAGGCCGAGGACCTCGCTCACGAGGCGTTCGTCCGCTGCGTTGGACGATTCGCGCACCTTCGCGCCCGGGAGGCCTTCGACGCCTACCTACGCAGGGCTATCGTGAACCTGCACACGTCGGGGCTCCGGCGACGACGGCTCGAGCGGGAATGGTTGCAGCGCGAAGGCCTGCCCAGGGCCGCCGCAACGTCCTCGATGCCGGACGTCGGAGCCCGGGAGGATCTCTGGCACGCGCTTTCGAAGCTGCCTGCCCGCCAGAGGGCGGCACTGGTCCTT
>CAZHRY010000044.1:8706-19639 GCA_964535065.1 uncultured Actinomycetes bacterium | reverse complement strand
AGCCGTGACGCGTCTCGTGCCCGGAGTGATAGGCAAGGAGGATTCGCACGCGCAGGACTCGTTCTCGGAGTCCGGGTTGCTCGATCACCCGCACTACACCCGCCCCCAGGAGTTCCGCGGCATGGTCGTGCCCAAGGTCCTCGTTTCGGGGAACCACGCTGAGGTGGAGAGGTGGCGCACGGAAGCGGCGCGCGAGAAGACCCGCCGCAACCGACCCGACCTGTTGCAGGGATGAGGTCTCGACGCGCGAGGGCTCGGAGCGGTGGTTGACTCAGGAGGAGGCCGCGTAGGGACGCCAACCTGTCGCTGGTACACTCGACAACCGTTGCCATGAACAAGACCGACCTGATCGAGAAGCCGTTCCTGCGCACGGACATCCCGGATCTCCGCCCCGGCGACACCGTGAGGGTTCACGTCCGCGTGGTCGAGGGCAACCGTGAGCGCATCCAGGTCTTCCAGGGGACCGTCATCCGCCGCTCGGGCGGGGGGATCCGCGAGACCTTCACGGTTCGCAAGATCTCGTTCAGCGTCGGTGTCGAGCGAACCTTCCCGCTTCACTCGCCATCGATAGCGAAACTCGAGCTGGTTCAGCGAGGCCGGGTCAGGCGCGCGAAGCTTTACTACCTGCGCGATCTTCGGGGCAAGAAGGCGCGCATCCGCGAGCGGCGCATAGACGACGCGAAACTGGCTGCCATGGAGGCCGCGGCTGCCGAGGCCGCCGAGGCTGCCGCGGAGGCCGAGGCAGCTGCAGAAGCAGAAGCCGAAACGGCCGAAGCCGAAACGGCCGAAGCCGAAACGGCCGAAGCCGAAACGGCCGAAGCCGAAGAGGGGACGACCCAGGAAGCCCCCGCCGAGGCGCCCGGCGACGCCCAAGAGCAGTCAGAGGACTGAGCCCGTGGCCGGGCGGCCGCCGGAACCAGACGCCCAACAGGACGCCGAGCGTTCTCCCGAGGAGCAGGACCGGGGCCGGGCCGAGGGTCAGGACCGGGATAGGGCCGAGGGCAAGCAAGAAGCCAAGCTCCTGCGCGAGCTGCCCATCCTGGTCGTGGCGGCTCTCACGATCGCGCTGCTCATCAAGACCTTCCTCTTCCAGGCCTTCTTCATCCCGTCGGGGTCGATGCTGCCAACGCTCGAGCAGGGTGATCGCGTCCTCGTGTGCCGCGTCTGCTACTTGATCGGCGACGTCCAGCGCGGGGACGTGATCGTGTTCTCCGACCCGAACCCGGAGCCGCATGAGGACAGGGGGTTGATCGGGGGCGTGCTCCACTGGCTCGGCGAAGGCATCGGGGTCGCGCAGCCTGCCGACGAGGACTTCATCAAGCGTGTGATCGGCATGCCGGGCGACGTCGTGGAGATCCGCAGAGGGCGAGTGATCGTCAACGGGGAAGAGCTTGACGAGCCGTACCTGCATCCGAAGGAGGACACGCGCGCCTACGGGCCAGAGCGGGTTCCCGATGGCATGCTCTTCGTGTTGGGCGACAACCGGCTCGCCTCGGGCGACTCGAGGTTCCAACCGCCCGGAGGGGTCGGGTTCGTCCCGGAGGAGAACGTGATCGGCAAGGCGTTCATGATCATCTGGCCGGCGGGGCGCTGGGGAGGGTTGTAGGGACGGACCTGGAGCGCTACGAGCAGGCTCTCCGCGAGCAGGGGTTCGCGCGGATCGCCGGAGTCGACGAGGCCGGCCGGGGCGCTCTGGCAGGTCCTCTCGTGGCGGCGGCGGTGGTCCTTCCAGACGGCTTCGACACCTCCGGCATCAGGGACTCGAAACAGCTGACCGCCCTCCAGCGCGAAGAGGCTTTCGCGCGGATCATCTGCGAGGCAGCGTACGTCGTCGTCAAGGCCGAGCCCGCGACCATCGACTCGCGCGGGCTGCACAGGTCCAACATCGCCCTGCTGCGCAGGGCCGCGCGCGCTCTCGTTCCGCCTCCGGACTACGTCTTGACCGACGGATTCCCCGTTCCCAAGATGCCGTGCCCGTCACTCTCGATCAAGAAGGGGGACGCGGTGACGGTTAGCGTCGCTGCCGCTTCGATCGTCGCGAAGGTCACGCGGGACCGGATCATGGACAAGCTTGACCGGCGCTTCCCTGGGTTCGGATTCGCCTCGAACCGCGGATACGGCACGGCCGATCATCTCGTGGCGCTCGAGCGGCTGGGGCCTTCGCCCGTGCATCGGCTGAGTTTCGCCGGTGTGGGACAGGCCAGCCTCCCGGGCATGGGAAGGGCAACCGTGGAGGTGAGAGCATAGGGCCATGGAAGACGACATCGAGAGGTTCGAAGAAGAACGAGAGCTGGAGCTGTATCGGGAGTATCGCGACGTCCTCCCGATGTTCGCCTTCGTGGTCGAGACCGAGAGGCGCTTCTACCTCGCCAACAAGGTGGACGTGACCCGGCTGGAGGACGGGTGGGTCAGCGTCGAATTGACCGACGCCTGGGTTTGGGACATGTTCCGGCCCGCCCGATTCGTGTCCAACGTCAGGGTCATGACGCGTCGTGACGTCAACGTCGAAGAGCTCCGCAGGGAAGAGGCTACGACCATCCCCGACAGCCCGGCCGGTTGAATGTCAGAGGCGCGGCGTATGGTCGCGCGATGGGGACCGACACCAGATCCCAGACAGGCCGCCTGGGAGAAGATGCTGCTGCTGCGGCCTACGAGCGTCTCGGGTACCGCATCGTGGAGCGGAATTGGCGCTGTCGCATTGGTGAGCTCGACCTGATACTCGAGATGGAGTGGATGCTCGTGTTCTGCGAGGTCAAGACCCGCCGCAGCACCAGCTTCGGCGACGGGTTCGTATCCGTTGACGAACGGAAGCAGCAGAAGCTGCGCGCCGTCGCACACACCTATGTGATGCAGACCGGCGCGCAGCCGTGCGGCGTGCGGTTCGACGTGGCAAGCGTCCTGTTGAGACCGAACGGGACGACGCGCGTCGACCTGTTCATGGATGCCTTCTACTAGCTCTCGGTTGCGAAGCGGGTGCGCACAGCTGTCCCTCCATCCACGTGCCCAGGGGCGACAGGGGCAGCTACAGCGGGCGGTCGGCGAGGCGGCGGAGGGCTTCGAGCATCGCATCGACATGTGTTTTCGTTGACAGGTAGTTCACGACCCCCGCGCGCAGGTAGGTGCGCCCGCGGAGCGTCGTGAGGCTCACCCATGCCGTGCCGTCCGCCTCCAATGCGCGCTGCATCTCGGTCTGGTGGGCGTCCAGGTCACGATCATCCCCAGGGATGTGTCGGAAGCAGACGACGGACAGCGCGGGCTCGACAGCGAGCTCGAAGTCGGGAGCTTCCTTCACCCGATCGGCCAGGTAACGGGCGAGGTCCACGTTATGCTCGATCAGGCCTCCGAGCCCGTTGGTACCCAGATGCTTCCAGCTCATCCAGAGCTTCAGCGCGCGGAACCGCCGCGTTCCTTCTATCGAGTACTGGTACCAGTTGAGCGGCTCGTCCTGAGGCCGCGCGGAGCGGTAGTACTCGGGGGCCCGGTGGAACGTGGTTAGCAGATCCTCGGAGCGGCGGACCACCAACCCACCGATGTCGTAGGCCTGGAAGAACCACTTGTGCGGATCCACCGTGACGGAATCGGCCAGCCCGAGCCCGGGGACCTTGCTCGACTCCCGCCGGCTGAGCCTTGCGGCCCCTCCGTAGGCGGCGTCCACGTGGAACCACATGCCGTGCGTCCGCGCTACTGCGCCCAGGCCCGGGACATCGTCTATGGAACCTGTGTTGGTCGAACCGGCGACGGCCGATACGGCCAGGGGAGTCAGGCCGCGCCCCAGGTCTTCTTCGATGGCCGCTGCAACGTCGGCCGGACGAAGGCTGAAGCTCTCGTCCGAGGCGATCACCCGGAGGGTGTCGGAGGGGAACCCGAGGACATCGAGGCCTCTGGCGACCGAGAAGTGGGTCTGGTCGCTCGCGTAGACGCGCACGTTCGCGAGCTCTGAGCCCCTTGGGGCGCTGTCGAGCCGTCGCATCTCCTTCAGGCGGATATCGCGCGCGAGGGCCAGCGCCATCAGGTTCGCCATGACGCCCCCAGATGTGAGGACCCCCCAGGAGCCCTCGGGCATGCCGACCAAGTCGCGCAGCCACGACACCACCTCTTCCTCCACGAAGGCGCCGACCGGGCCAGCGTGCCAGACGTCCACGCCCTGCTGCAGCCATTGAGAGAGGACCTCGCCACCGATGGACATGATCAGCGGCGGGGGCGTGAAGTAGCTGAACGATCCGGGGTGCTGGGAGTTGAAGGTCAGCGGTCCAACACGCTCGCGGAACTCCTGCAGAACCCGATCGGCCGGCTCGCCTTCGATGGGGGCGGGCTGCGGGTCGCCGGACGGTCCGAAGAACTCCCGGCGCGAATCGGGATAGGGATGGGGAGTCATTGGGCGGCGGAGCGCTTCGGAGTAGAGCCAGTCGAGGGCTTCTCGCCAGAGCGCGTCGCCGAAGGCTTCCAGAGCCGGACGGGCGCGCTGCTCGTCGGTGAGTTCGAGCAGTTCGCGGTCGGGAACCTGCGGCAGGTCTTCGCGCATCGCCTGCAGAGGCTACCGGCGCGAAGGGGGCGACGACGCTTCCGATGTCATACCCGGCCGCTAGCGTTCGTGCCTCGATGTACAGCCGGGTCGTGGGGGCGACGGTGCTGGGGGTGGGCGGCCATCCGGTGACCGTGGAGGCGTTCGTCGGCAGGGGACTGCCGGCGCTGGTCGTCACCGGGCTGCCGGGGGCCGGCGTGCAGGACGCACGGGACCGGATCAGGCCGGCGGTCGAGCACGCGGGGCTCGAATGGCCGCTCAGGCGGATCGTCGTCAACCTCGCGCCGGGCGATCTGCGGAAGGACGGGCCCGGACTGGACCTTCCGATCGCCGTATCCGTGCTGGCGGCGACCCGGCAGGTTCCCGAGAAGGCGCTGGCCGGTTTGCTGTCCTTCGGCGAGCTGTCGTTGAAGGGCGACGTGTTGCCGACCCCGGGAGTCATCTCGGTCGCCATCTGCGCGGCGCGGCGGCGGCTGGCGGGAGTGATCGTGCCTGCTGCGAACGCCGTCGAGGCGGCCCAGGTGGACGACTTGCGTGTGATCGGGGTCGAGAACCTGGAGCAGGTCGTGGCGCTCCTGCAGGGCAGGTGGGAGCCGCCTGAGGCGCCCGTGCGAGCCGAGGCGCAGGGGCGCGGCGCGCCTGCCGACCTTTGCGAAGTGAGGGGTCAGCACCAGGCGCGCCGCGCCTTGGAGGTCGCCGCGGCCGGTGGTCACAACGTCCTGATGGTCGGAGCGCCGGGGTCGGGCAAGACGATGCTCGCCCGCAGGCTGCCCACGATCCTTCCTGGTATGACCCACGATGAGGCCCTCGAGGCTTCGCAGCTCCACTCGGTCGCCGGCCTGCTCGCAGGGGAGGGGATCCTTCGTGAGCGGCCGTTCCGGGCGCCTCACCACTCGATCTCTACCGCGGGCCTGCTGGGCGGCGGCTCGACCGTCCTGCGTCCCGGCGAGGTTTCGCTCGCTCACAGGGGGGTGCTGTTCCTCGACGAGCTGACCGAGTTCCGGCGTGACGCGATCGAATCGCTGCGCCAGCCCCTGGAAGACGGGCGCGTGGTCGTCACCCGGGCAGGCGGTTCGGTCAGGTTCCCCGCGCGGTTCACGCTCGTCGCCGCCGCCAACCCGTGCGCATGCGGGTTCGAGGGTGATCCCATCAAGCAGTGCGCGTGCCGCGAGGACCAGCTGAGCAGGTATCGGCAGAAGCTCTCCGGCCCCCTGCTGGACCGGATCGACCTTCGGCTCACCATGCCGAGGCTCACGAAAGGCGAGTTGCTCGGGGCGGCGGACGGCGAGCGCTCGGAAGAGGTCCGCGAGCGCGTGGTGGCGGCGCGCGACCGGCAGCGCCACCGGTACGCCGACATGGGGATCACCTGCAACGCGCACCTACCGGGGCCGGTCGCGCGCCGCGAGGCCAGACTCACACCGGAGGCCGAGGACCTGCTCGCCGAGGCGGTCGAGCACATGGCTCTGACCGGCAGGGGGTTCGACAGGACGGTGAAGGTGGCTCGCACCATCGCGGACCTGGAGGCGGCCGGGCGCGTCGGACCTGAACACGTCGCTGAGGCGCTGTCGTTCCGCGCGGCGTTCGAGCACGAGAACAGGCTGGCCGATGCGGGGTGACCCGAGCATCAGGGAGCGTGCGAAGACGCTCGAAGCCGGGTTCCCCGATGGCTTCGGTCGGGGCCCCGGCGAGCGCGACGCCCTGGTGCGCCTGGCATGCCTGCCTTCCCTGACCCCGATGCACCTGCGCGTCCTCGCGTGGGAGGAAGGGACCGCGACGGGCTGTGTGCGCGCGATCGAGGCCGGGCGGATGGGCTCGGACCTGGACCGGCATGTCCTGTCCTCCGTGGATCCTGCGGACTTGCTGCGTGCGACGGAGCGCGCGGGCGCGCGGTTCGCCCCCGTCGGATCACCCGGCTACTGGCCGGCTTTCCTGAGGCTGCATGACCCGCCTATCGCCGTCTTCCTGCGGGGGCAACCCTTGGGGCCCGCCGACGATCGCGTCGCGATGATCGGATCCAGGCGGCCGACGGCGCTCGGGCGTGAGGTCGCGGTGGACCTGGCTCGGAATCTCGCCGCAGCCGGCGTGGTCGTCGTGAGCGGCGGCGCGCTCGGGATCGACGCCGAGGCGCATCGTGGCGCACTGCTTGCTGCGGGCCGCACGATCGCCGTGCTCGGTTCGGGTATCGACATGGACTACCCGCGGACCAACGCTAGGCTGCTGGCGCGCATCGAGCGATCGGGGACCATCTTGTCCGAGTACCCGCCGGGGGTACCCGCGGAGCAACGGCGCTTCCCGGCACGCAACCGGCTGATCGCGGCCCTTGCCAGAGCGCTGGTCGTCGTCGAGGCCACCGCCAACAGCGGAACCCGCAGCACGGCCGAACACGCGGAGGAACTCGGCATCGACATCTACGCCGTTCCCGGTCCCGTCACCAGCCCGCTCTCCCAGACCCCTCATGCCCTGATCCGGGACGGGGCGACTCTCGTGGGGAGCGCGGCAGAGCTGCTTGCCGACCTCAAGGTCGAGCGCCGCGAAGGGCCGGCGCCCGAGCCGCAGGGCCTGCCCGAGGACGAACGCCGGGCCTTCGACGCCCTGGCCGGAGCGATGCTCCCGGACGCGGTGGCCGGGCTGGCCGGGATGTCCGCCCACGAGGCGATGGTCGCCCTGGCGAGGCTGGAGTTGAGGGGGCTGGTCAGGGGCGTCGGGGGGCGCTACCAGCGAACCTTCGACCGAGACGAGCGGTCCGAAGGGAGGCGTACCGCGACGTCCGAGCCTCACCCGACAGGGTGATTGCGCCGCAGGCGGGGGTCGGGGAGGATACGCCCGACCCTTCGGAGAGGCGCGATTGGCTCGAAAGGACCTTCCCCAGTCCGAGCGTGGTTTGATCGACGGGTTCGCCGATCATCTACGGCTCGAACGCCGCCTGGCGGACAACACCGTGTCCGCCTACGTGCGCGACCTGACGCACCTTGGCATCTTCCTCCAACGGAACCGCTCCTCGCTCGCGACCGCGCCGTACGAGTTGCTGCGCCGTTTCCTGGCTCAGCAGCACACGCTCGGGTACGCACGCGCATCCATCGCCCGGCGCGTCGGCGCGATCCACACCTTCTACAGGTGGGCCGTCGCCGAGGGGCACGTCGAGCGCGATCCGTCGCTGCTGCTTCTTCGCCCCAAGGTCGTGACGCGTCTTCCCGGTGTCCTACGCAAGAGCGAGGCAGCGGAGTTGGTGGAGGCCCCGACCGGCGCCGCGACGCCCGCCGATGAAGAGCCGGATCCGGTCCAGCTTGCCGTCGCCCTGCGGGATCGGGCCGCGCTGGAGCTGCTGTACGGTTCGGGGCTCAGGGTGGGGGAGGTGGTCGGGCTGGATGTTGGCTCCGTGGACCTGGATCGGGCCCGAGTCCTGGTGTTCGGGAAGGGGTCTAAGGAACGCGAGGTCCCGATGTCGGACTTCGCCGTCGAGGCCTTGGGCGACTGGATCGCCTTGGGACGGCGCGTGCTCGCCCAGGAGGACTCGCCCGCGCTGTTCTTCAACAGGAAGGGGCGGAGGCTGGGCGCGCGGGAGGTCAGGTCGATGGTCGCCCGTCTAGGCGGTACGCTGCTCCCCGGGCGCAAGGTGACTCCGCACACCCTGCGTCACTCGTTCGCGACCCACCTGCTGGAAGGAGGAGCCGACATCCGCGCCGTACAGGAGCTGCTGGGCCATGCGAGCGTGGGTACGACCCAGCGCTACACGCACGTATCGCGGTCACGGCTCTTCGAGGCCTACGAGCACGCGCACCCGAGGGCTTGATGGCGACGAAGAAGAAGCCCCCGGTAGTGCACGAGGCGGCGGCCTCCAAGACGGCGAAGGCCGCGAAGTCCACCAAGTCCGCCACCGCGACCAAGTCCGCCACCGCGACCAAGTCCGCCACCGCGACCAAAGGCCCGGCCGTCGTGACCATCCCCCCTCAGGTCGATGACGAGCTCGGTGGTATCTGGCACGACTTCAAGGCGAACGAAGCCGCCGAAGCGCGAGAGAAGCTGATCCTTCACTACGCGCCGCTCGTCAAGTACGTGGCCAGCCGTGTCGCCACCGGTCTGCCCGCCTCGGTGGACCAGGCCGACCTGGTCTCGTACGGCATGTTCGGTCTGATCGATGCCCTGCACAAGTTCGAACCCGGCAGGGGGAACAAGTTCGAGACGTACGCGATCCCACGGATCAGGGGCGCCATCATCGACGAGCTGCGAGCGATGGACTGGGTTCCGAGGTCGGTTCGCTACAAGCAGCGGGAGATAGACAAGGCACTCAACGACCTCGAGACCAAGCTGAAACGCCAGCCCACCGAGGAGGAGCTCGCCGACCGGCTCGGCATGTCCATCGACGAACTGCACGGCGTGATCACGCAGATCTCCTTCGTGTCGGTGCTGGCTCTGGACGAGACCGTCAACGTGGGAGCGGACCGCGGCGAGCAGGTGGCCCTGATCGACACGCTGGCCGACAAGGCCTTCGATCCGGGAAGCGGGGTCGAGTCGCAGGAGACCCGCGGCCTGCTAGCAGCGGCGATCAACTCCCTCTCGGAGCGGGAGAAGATCGTCGTCACCCTCTACTACTTCGAGGGACTCACGCTTGCCGAGATCGGCGAGATCCTGGGTGTGACCGAGTCGCGGGTGTGCCAGATCCACACGAAGGCCGTCGGCTCCCTCCGCGGCCAGATGTTCGAGTTCGACTGAACCCGACGTTTGCTGTGACGCTCGTCACTGCGCTAGCGCGCGACTAGCTCTAGCGTCATGCCGATGCCTATCGCGATCGTAGTCCTGGCTCTCCTGGGGGCTCTGACGGACGGCGGCGCCGACGTTTCCCGGCCCGTCGAGCATCACGTCGCTCACGCCTCATCGGCAGCACCTGGAGGATGGACATGGCCGGTCGAGGGACCGGTACTGCGGCCGTTCGACCCGCCGGACAACCCCTACGGAAGCGGTCATCGGGGGATCGATATCGGGGCTGCCCGGTCAACGGCGGTGGTTGCGCCGGCGGCGGGGCAGGTGACGTTCGCCGGGCCCGTCGGCGGCAAGCTGTTCATGACGATCGACCATGGTGGCGGGGTGAGTTCGACGTACTCCTGGCTCGGCTCCCTGCTCGTCCGGAAGGGCGACGTGGTTCCGGCGGGCCTGGCGGTTGCTCTGACCGGTTGGGGGCACGAGGGGTCGCTCGTCCCGCACCTGCACTTCGGCGTCAAGCTCGACGGGACCTACGTTGACCCCATGCTGTACCTGGGGCCGCTCAGCGTAACGGCGTTCATCCGCCTGGCGCCCCTGGGATGAGCGCAGGCGCCCGGGAGTGAAAGCCCGCCGCCGCGGGTAGGATGGCGCGCCTTGCGACCTCTCCTTCAGTTGCGCCGTGTGGGGCGCGCCGCGCTCGCGAGCGGCGCTGGCCTGCTCTTCGCCTCGGCTCTGCTCGCGAGCGCGGCGCGCGCCCACCATGTCGCGAGCGAAAGCTGGAACCAGTTCCAGGGCGGACCCGGACATGCCGGCTGGGCTCCGAACGGACCGGGACCGGGGTTCGCCGAGACGTGGACGGCATCGACGGAGCCCGGTGGGCCCCGCGACGCGTACGGCCTCTCGGCGCCCGTGGCTTGGGAGGACCTGGTCATCGCGGCCGGGCCCGAGGAGGTCGTCGCCTTCGATCTGACCGACGGCAGTGCTGCCTGGTCGGTGGAGCGGGTCCTCGGCCCGTCGGTTCCGCCGGCGATCGTCCAGACCGAGGACGGCCCCCTGGTCGTGTTCACAGAGGGGTGGGGGGAGGGCCCTCCCGACGCGGACGTCTCGGCCACCCCGGGCACGTCGGCTCCGACGGCAACGCCGACGGCGAGCGCCTCGCCCGGCTCGCCGGAGGGCGAGGGCGTGTCCCGTCTCGTCGCCGTGTCGGCGACCGACCAGGAAGAGGCCTGGTCCTTGGATCTTCCCGGTGTCTCCAGGACCGGCGTGACGACCGACGGCGTGACGGTATACGTCGGAACCATCGACGGGTCCGTGCTGGCGGTGGATCCCACGGACGGCTCCATGCGCTGGACGGCTCAGCCCGGCGGCTACTTCGACACGCCGATCGTCCTGCAGGGGCAGGCCGTGATCGCGGCAGGGCGAGGAGACCGGGAGGCGGTCGGCAGCCTGGTGGCGCTCGGCGCGACCGATGGGGCTGAGCTGTGGCGATACGAGGCGCCGCGCGCCACGTTGGCGGGCACGCCCTCGGCGGCGAACGGGTCCGTCTACCTGCCCGTCAGTGACGGCACCATCAGGGCGATCGATGCAGCCACGGGCCAGGAGCGGTGGTCGGCCAGGCTCAATGCCCCCGTCCTGAACGGAGCCGCGGCCGTGGGCGGCCGCGCGCGCGGGCCCCCCGACGGCCGCCGGCGCGGCGAGCCGGAAGACGCCCCC
>CAZHRY010000044.1:0-8696 GCA_964535065.1 uncultured Actinomycetes bacterium | reverse complement strand
CGACGTCCTCGTCGCCGCCGACGGCCGCGGCCAGGTCTACCTGCTCGACGCAGCCACGGGAGAGCGCCGCTGGGACCACGCGCTCAACGTCCCGGTGCTCCGAACCTCACCCGTCGTCTCCGGCGACGTCGCGCTCGTCGGCACCCGTGACGGCGACCTCGTCGCGTTCGCCCTCGACACCGGGAACATGGTCTGGCGCGGAAGGATGGCTGACGGCCCCATCCGGGGCCTCGCGGTCTCCGGACAGACGCTGATAGCTGCCAGGGCGGGCGTGACGGTCGGCCTCATCGCGATGGAACACGATCCGGCCGCAGAGCTGGTGGATATCGCGAGCCCCACGCTCCTGGATGCACCGAGGATGTTGGGCTACTGGGCTCTCGCGGCGGTCCCCCTTTCGGCGGCACTCCTGCTGCTGGGACGCGCGCTGTGGGCGCGCATGGGGCTGCCCGACTTCCCCGAGGACGAGGAGGAGGACGAGGCCCCGTGACCAACAGGAACAAGAAGAGCGGGCGACCGCCGTCCGGCTATCGCACTCCGGCCCCCGCCGCGCCCCCCCGGCACGGGTTCCTTGACTCGATCTTCGCTCCCCGCGTCGCGGAGGCATCGCCGATGCCGAAGCTCAGGACGTCGTTCGCCCGCGGCTTCGTTAGCGTGATCTCCACGCCGGTCCTCGTTCTGGGAGTCGCGGTCGTGCTGATCCTTCTCTGGGTAGTCCTGCTCGCCGCCGGCTTTCAGGGACCGTTCGCGCATCTGGGAGCCGTCTTCGCCGCCCCTCCCATCGGCACGCTCTCGGACGGCGCCCTCAGCGGGCAGGCGTTCGCCGACGCGACCCTCTTCGCGTTCCTCGGCTTCGTCGTGTTGCGGTCCCTGTTCATGTCCCTGATCGCCACGGTCTCGGTCGAACGGATGCGCACCGGAGCCGTGACGGCCTGGTCCCTCCGGCGAGCTCTCCGCGTGATGCCGGCCGCGTTCCTGGTGAACCTCATCTCGTTCACCGTGATCTCGGCGGGCGGGATAGTCGCGTCCTTCCTCGGCCCTGGGCTGGGTCTGCTCGCGTACTTCGGCGCGTTGGTCGGCGGTCTGTACGTCACCGCGTTCGTGCCGGTGATCGCCGCCGACGAGGACCGGCCGCTCCCAGGGGTCATGCAGCGGGCCTTCCGCGTTGCCCGGATGCCGGGATCGGGGAACCTGATGCTTGCGGCGCTCTACACGCTCCCAACCTACGCGGTGCTGCTTGCTCCGCTACCCGGCAGCCAGATCGGCGTCAACCCGCCGGCGACCGCGTGGCTGGCATCGCTCCTGATCAACCTGCTCCACGTGTCGATCATGGCCACGTTCGCCTTCCGATACATGAGTGTTTCCGCGCTCGTGCCGGAGGCTCCGGCGCCTCCGCCGCGCCGCCGTTGAACCGTGCCCCTCAGGCGCCGCCGCGCCGAACCCGGCCGACAGCACGCCCGCTGGTAGACTGCGCATCGCCGGTGACCCGTAAGGCCACCGAGCACACACGCCCGGGGACCGCCTGCCGGGGTCCCGTTCGCGAGAGCGGGCCGGCGACGGAGAGAGCCGGGCGGAGGAGGAAACCGAGAAGGAGGCACCCGTGTCCATCGTGACCAGGCGGGAGCTCCTCGAGGCCGGTGTTCACTTCGGCCACCAGACACGCAGGTGGAACCCGAAGATGCAGCGGTACCTGTTCGGGGAGCGGTCCGGCATCTACATCATCGACCTCGAGAAGTCCCTCGCGGGCCTCCAGGAGACCTTCGACTTCGTTCAGGGCCTTGGCCGCCGGCGCGGCGTGGTCCTGTTCATCGGCACCAAGAAGCAGGCCCAGGAGGTCGTCGCCGAGCATGCGTCGCGCGTCGGCATGCCTTACGTCAACAACCGCTGGCTGGGCGGCATGCTCACCAACTTCACGACGATCCGCGGGCGCCTGCTGCGCATGCGTGAACTCAAGGAGATGGAAGAGACCGGCGCGATGGAGCGCCTGCCCAAGAAGGAAGCGATCCGCCTGCGGCACGAGCGAGAGAAGCTCGAACGCAACCTCGGCGGTATCCAGGACCTGGACCGGCTGCCCGACGCCGTGTTCGTCATCGACACGAAGAAGGAGCACATCGCCGTAACGGAGGCTCGCAAGCTGAACATCCCGATCATCGCGATCGTGGACACAAACTGCGACCCCGACGAGGTCGACTACGTGATCCCGGGTAACGACGACGCGATCCGCGCCGTCAACTTGGTCGCCCGCGTGATCGCCGACGGCCTCGCCGAGGGCTACGGCATGGCCAAGGAGGAGGTCGTCGAGAGGGCGACCCGCATGCCCCGTCCCGCTGTGCCGGGCGGGCCGAAGCCGCAGGCGGCTCCCGCCGCTGTGGACGAGACGCCCTCGGCCGAAGAGGCCGCGGCCATCGCGGCCAGCACCGTCTTCGAGCCGGACATCCAACCGGAGCCTGCGACGGAACCCGACATCGAGCCGGAAGCGTCCGACGCCGATGCCCAGCCCGAGCCGCAAGAAGCGCCCGCAGCGCCGCCCGCGGCGCCACCGGCAGAACCGTCCGCGGCGCCACCGGCAGATCCACCCGAGGCACGATCCGAGGCTCCAACCGAGGCCCCGGCAAGCACACCCGAAACCCGAGACGCGACAGCCGGAACCGAACCGGCAGGGTCCGGCGAAGAGAGCGAGTGATGGCAGACATATCCGCTGGGATGGTCAAAGCCCTGCGTGACGAGACCGGCGCAGGCATGATGGACTGCAAGAAGGCCCTGCAGGAGGCCGACGGCGACGTTGCCAAGGCGAAGGAGATCCTGCAGAAGAAGGGCCTGGCGAGCGTGGAGAAGCGCGCCGGCCGCGCGGCCAACCAGGGTCTGATCGACTCCTACATCCACTTCAACAACACCGTGGGCGTCCTGGTCGAGGTCAACTGCGAGACGGACTTCGTGGCGAACACCGACGAGTTCCGCGCCCTGGTCAAGGACGTCGCCCTCCACATAGCGAGCCCGGCCGCGCCCAAGTACCTGTCCAGGGACGACGTGCCTGCCGACGAGCTCGATCGGGTCAAGGCGCTCTTCGAGGCCCAGGCCCGGGAGTCTGGCAAGCCCGACAACGTCATCGAGAAGATCGTCCAGGGCAAGCTCGACTCGTTCCTGAAGGAAAGCGTCCTGCTCGATCAGCCGTTCGTGAAGGACGACTCCAAGACGATCCAGCAGCTCCTGGACGAGACCGCCGCGAAGACGGGCGAGAAGATCGCCGTCAAGCGGTTCGTCCGGTACAAGCTGGGCGAGGACGGGGAGTAAGCTGACGCGAACCAGGGAGGGAAGGCGCGGATGAGCGAGGAGGCGGCACGACCTGCGTACCACAGGGTCTTGCTGAAGCTCTCCGGAGAGGCCTTCGCCCCTGAGTCGGGCTCCGGCATAAGCGACGACGCAACGGCTCTGGTGGCCCGCCAGCTCGCCGAAGTCGTCGATCTGGGCATCCAGCCCGCGGTCGTGGTCGGGGGCGGCAACATCTGGCGCGGCCGGCAGGCTCCCGGCATAGACCGCAACCGGGCCGACTACATGGGGATGCTTGCCACGGTGATGAACGCGCTCGCCCTGCAGGACGCGCTCGAGAAGATCCACGTGCCCACCCGGGTTCAGACCGCGATCGCGATGAGCCAGGTCGCAGAGCCGTTCGTGCCCCTTCGGGCTATCCGCCACCTGGAGAAGGGTCGCGTTGTGATCTTCGCAGCAGGCCTCGGCGTTCCGTACTTCTCGACCGACACCTGCGCGGCGCAGCGCGCCCTGGAGATCCGCGCCGACGCCCTTCTCAAGGGAACCAAGGTCGATGGCGTCTACACCGCCGACCCCAACGTCGATCCCTCGGCCGTGCGCCTGGAATCCCTTGAGTACGGAGACTTCCTGCGCGAGGGCTACGGCGTGATGGACGCGACCGCCGTGTCACTATGCCGGGAGAACGGGCTTCCCATCATCGTGTTCGATCTCAGGCAGGAGGGGAACATCCGTCGCGTGGTGGCAGGCGAACAGATCGGAACTCTCGTCCACGGAGGCGTTTCATGACCGTCGGATCCGCGATGAAGGACGCCGAACACAAGATGCAGCAGGCCGTCTCCTTCCTGAAGGAGGACCTGGCCGGCATCCGAACGGGCAGGGCCACGCCGGCCGTTCTGAACCGCATAACCGTCGAGTACTACGGCACTTCCGTGCCGCTGAACCAACTGGCCGGCATCACCGTGCCCGAACCGCGCCTGTTGCAGGTGCAGCCGTTCGACCGGAACGCGATCGGAACGATCGAGAAGGCGATCCAGTCCTCCGACCTGGGGATAACCCCCAGCAACGATGGGAACGTGATACGGCTGGCGTTCCCGCCCCTCACCGAGGAACGCAGGAAAGAGCTGGTGAAACAGGTGCACCACAGGGCAGAAGAGGGCAGGGTTGCCGTTCGGAACGTCCGCCGCCACGCCAAGGAAGAGATGGAGAAGCTTGAGAGAGAGGGCGGCATCTCAGAAGATGACCTTGCGAGGGCCGAGAAGGAGCTCCAGAAGCTCACCGACCGGTTCGTGGCCGAGATAGACGAGATCCAGGGCCACAAGGAACAGGAACTGATGGAGGTCTAGAGCCCGTGGGGGACGACAAGCGCGGCGACGAGCTGTTCGAGGATCTTGACAAGTTCTTCGCGCCCATCAAGGACGTGGACTGGGACGAGCCCGACGAACCATCAGGTCGCGCGCCCGAAGAGGAGCACGTGGAGGTTCGCACCTCGGCACCGCCCGGGCCTGAGCCCGTCCAGGACGAAGAGGACGAGGACTGGAGCGGCGCCGGGCCGGCGGAGAGCCTCGACGATCTCGTGGATGAAGGCGAAGAAGGGGAGGACGAGGCATCCTTCGAGGGAGAAGAGGAGCTGGTCGTCATGTCGGACGTTCCCTCGGCCGGTCCAGGCCAAGGCGACCTGTTCGACGAAGACGAGGGGATCGGCTCGGGTGACTTCGAGGACGAGGACTGGGTCTCGGAGCTGGCCGAGAGCGCCGAGACCACTGAGAGCGCCGAGCCGACTGCGAGCGAGGAGGCGCCCGAACCGACGATCCGCATCGACATCGAAGACGAGGAGTTGACGGCGCCGACCGAAGAGGATCTCGAGGCGGCGGCGGCGCACTTCGCCGGCTCGCTCAGCGATCAGGAGCGCTACGACACCCAGCCGGTGGACGTGTACGGGACCGACACCGGAAACGACCTTCTCGCCGATCTGGGGTCTCCCGAAGACCTGGAGGAGGACATCCTCTCGGACCTCGAGCCAGAGGAGGCTCCCCGGACGGTCACGGTCGGCGCCGAGGGCATCAGTGGCCCCAGCTGGCAGGAGCCGGCGGCGATCGAGGTCGGAGCCAGTGTCGAGTCCAGAGGTCCCGGCCCGGGTGAGCGCGACGTTCCGGCTGCCTTCATGACCGGGCTCGTGCTTGCGGGTGTGGCCCTGGCATCCCTGCTCGTCGGCCAGGCCGCTTTCGCGGTCGTGGCGACCGTCGCCATCCTGGTTGCCCAGGGGGAGTTCTTCGGCGTGATGGTCAAGCACCACGCGCAGCCGGCGACGGCGGTTGGACTGGTGGCGGGCGCCCTCATGATGGCGGGAGCCTATTTCCGCGGGGAGGCCGCCACGCCGGCGATGTTCTCCCTCGGCGTGGTCGCTGCTTTCGCCTGGTACATGACGGTGCCGGCCGCCTATCGCAAGGACGTGCTCAAGAATGTCGGGCTGACCGTGCTGAACATGGCGTGGATCCCGCTGCTGGCCGGCTACCTGATCGCGACGCTGAAGATGCCCGAGGGCCGCGCGCTGGTCGTCGCGGTCGTCGGGTTGACCTTCGTATTCGACACGGCCGCCTTCCTGGTGGGGTCGATCTGGGGTGGTTCCTTCTTCCAGAGGCCGCTGGCCCCGAACATCAGCCCCAAGAAGTCGCTGGAGGGACTCGTCGGCGCCGCGCTGGTCACCGTTGTCGTGTCCGTGGCCCTGGTGCCGTCGTTCATCGACCTCTTCCACGACCGGCGGGTGGATGCCCTCCTGTTGGCCATCGTCGTGTCTATAGCTGCGACGCTTGGGGACCTGGCGGAATCGCTGGTCAAGCGCGATCTGGGGTTAAAGGACATGGGAAGCGTGCTCCCAGGCCATGGCGGGGTCCTGGACAGGATCGACTCGCTGCTGTTCGTGGCCCCGGCGGCGTTCCTCCTTTTCCGCATCGTTGTCGTCTGAACCCGGGGTTCCTCGCGTAGGTGTTCGGTAGGGGTACCCTGTTCGCCATGAGATCGCTGGCCATCCTCGGCTCGACCGGGTCCATCGGGACCCAGGCGCTCGACGTCGTGCGCCGGAACCCGGAGCGGTTCCGGGTCGTCGGGCTCTCGGCCGCCGGTGCCAACCAGGAGCTGCTCGTCGGTCAGATCAGGGAGTTCGTTCCCCCCTACGTGGCCATCGCGGACGAGGACGCGGCGACCGACGTCAAGGCTCGGCTGGGCGCCCAGAGGGGCACGGAGCTGATCGTGGGGCCCGACGCCACCGAGATCCTCGCTCGCGAGACCGAGGGGGACATGGTCCTGAACGCTCTGGTCGGTTCGGCCGGGCTCGCGCCCACGCTTGCGGCGCTGCAGGCGGGCAAGACCCTCGCACTCGCCAACAAGGAGTCGCTCGTCGTCGGCGGGGAGCTGGTCATGGACCTGGTCAAGGGAGAGCCAGAGAGGCTGCTTCCGGTGGACTCCGAGCACGCGGCACTGGCCCTGGCCCTCCGCCACGAGAGGCACGAAGACCTGAAGCGACTCGTGATCACGGGGTCGGGCGGGCCGTTCCGCGGGTGGGCGCGCAGCGAGCTGGCCCGTGCTTCGGTCAAAGAGGCCCTGCAGCACCCCGTCTGGACGATGGGGCCGAAGATCACTATCGATTCGGCGACCCTGATGAACAAGGGCCTCGAGATCATCGAGGCTCACCACCTGTTCGACATCGAGTATTCCCAGATCCATGTCCTGATCCATCCCGAGGGCGTCGTTCACGCGATGGTCGAGTTCCGCGACGGCAGCCTTCGTGCCGAGATGGCGAGCGCCGACATGCGTCTGCCGATCCAGCTCGCGCTCGCGTGGCCCGAGCGCCTTCCGGCCGGCGTCGAACCGGTCCCGCTGACCGAGCGCCCTCTCACCTTCGAGCCCGTGGATCACGAGGCCTTCCCGGCCGTGGATCTCGCCTACCGGGTCGGAGGGCTCGGCCTGACGTTCCCCGCAGCGATGAACGCGGCAAACGAGGTCGCCGTCATGGCCTTCCTGGAGGGCAAGATCCCGCTGACGCGGATCGTCGAGATAGTGCAGGCCGTCGTGGACGAGCACGAGCCCGCCTCGATCGTCTCCGTCGTGAACATCGAGCGCGCCGACACCTGGGCGCGGCGCCGAGCCGCCGAGATCGTCGAGGAACGCTAGGCCGAGCCTGTGGACCTGTTCCTCGGGCTCGTTCTGCTCCTTCCGTTCCTGACCCTGGTCATCGCGGTCCACGAGGCCGGGCACTTCTACTTCGCGCGACGCTTCGGCATGAAGGTGCACGAGTATTTCATCGGGTTCGGGCCGTGGAAGATCTGGTCGCGCCGCAAGGGCGAGCTGGAGTACGGGGTCAAGGCGTTGCTTGGCGGCGGCTACGTGAAGATCGCCGGGATGAACCCCTACGAGGTCGTGCCCGAAGAAGATGTGCCCCGCGCGTACTACTCCAAGCCCGCGTGGCAACGCGCGATCGTCATCCTTGTGGGCCCGCTGTCGCATTTCCTGGTGGCCGGGCTGATGTTCGCCGGGTTGCTGGCCGTGGTGGGTGACGGCGAGACCAAAGCGCTCGTGGGGGCCGTGGACCAGACGCTTGCGGACGGCTCGGTCTCTCCGGCAGCGAAGGCTGGGCTCCAGCCGGGTGACGTCGTGGTCAGGGCAGGGGACGTCGTGGACCCGAACCAGGATGAGTTCGGCGCCGCGATCCGGACGAGCGTCGGGCAGCCCATGACGTTCACCATCCTTCGCGGCGAGGAGCGATTCGACGTCACGATGACTCCCAGGCTCGACTGCGTCGGGGGAACCTGGGAGGGCGCGCCGGACTCGGCTAGATGCGTGGGCGGCACGGAAGCTCCGCGCACGGGTGTCGTGCTCCATCCTTCGCCACGCCCCATCCACGAGGCTGCGGTCCTGGGGTTCAGAGAGGTCTACGTGGCAGGACGGGAGGCTTTGGGCTCGCTGGGCGACGTCTTCGGCCCTGACGGGGTAAGCCGCGTCTTCAAGCTGCTGTTCACCGATGCCCAGCGCGAGCCGACCGACCCGTCATCGGTCGTGGGCATCGGCCAGACCGTCGGCTCGTATGGGGGCCAGGGGGAGTGGTCCACGATCATCTACTTCCTCGCCTACATCACCGTCTTCGTGGGGTTGGTCAACCTGCTGCCCCTGCCTCCGTTCGACGGGGGCCACGTGCTCCTCTTGGTCATCGAGGCGATCAGAGGCAAGGCCGTTGACATGAGGCGAGTCATCCCGGTGGCGGTGACGGTGATGGGTCTGTTGATCACATTCTTCGTAGCGACCGTGGTTGCGGATATCACCAAACCACCGGTCGTGGCTCCGTAGCGGCCCGAGACCCAGGCCGATCGCGACAGATCGGAACGCAGGGTTGACGATTCGAACGTATGTTCGGTACAGTGATGCCCTGACTTCCTCCCCCG